>NZ_BAAAUD010000056.1:0-191519 GCF_039533765.1 Streptomyces enissocaesilis
GCCCCAACGTCACGCTCAGCCCCCGATTTCCCAACAGTGTCTGCCCGGTGCCGGGGGCATCAGGCAGCCCCGTGGGCCGCCCCCTGCCTCCACCGGCGCGCGGGACGTGGGCGCCGCTCGTGCGGCGCCCCCAGGGTGTGGGGTGAATGAAGCTTCCGGTGAGGGAGTCCTGCTTCCCGTTTGATGCCCCCGGGGATGCCCCGGGCAGACGCAGCTTCCCCGGAGTCACTTCCCGTTCTTGCGGTCGGACAGGGGCGAGGCCACGCCTTCGCCGGGTTCGGCCACGTCGCGAATGCCCTCGTTCTCCACCCGGTCGATGGCGGCCACAGCGGGATGGTGCAGGTCGAAGGCGGGAGATTCGGAGCGGATCTTCGGCAGCGTGAGGAAGTTGTGGCGGGGCGGCGGGCAGGAAGTCGCCCATTCCAGGGAACGCCCGTACCCCCAGGGGTCGTCGACTTCGATCCGCTTTCCGTACTTCGCGGTCTTCCAGACGTTGTAGAGGAACGGCAGCGTCGACAGGCCCAGGAGGAACGCACCGACCGACGACAGGGTGTTGAGCCCGGTGAACCCGTCGGCGGCGAGATAGTCGGCGTAACGGCGGGGCATGCCTTCCGCGCCCAGCCAGTGCTGGACGAGGAACGTCATGTGGAAGCCGACGAAGAGCGTCCAGAAGTGAATCTTCCCCAGGCGCTCGTCGAGCATGGTGCCGGTCATTTTCGGCCACCAGAAATGGAATCCGGCGAACATCGCGAAAACGATCGTGCCGAACAGCACGTAGTGGAAATGAGCCACGACGAAGTACGAGTCGGTGACGTGGAAGTCCATCGGCGGCGAGGCGAGGATGATGCCGGTCAGCCCGCCGAACAGGAACGTCACGAGGAAGCCGACAGCCCACAGCATGGGTGTCTCGAAGGAGATGGACCCTTTCCACATCGTGCCGATCCAGTTGAAGAACTTGACACCGGTCGGAACGGCGATGAGGAACGTCATGAAGGAGAAGAACGGCAGCAGGACCGCGCCGGTGGCGAACATGTGGTGCGCCCATACGGTCAGCGAGAGCCCGGTGATGGCGATGGTGGCGCCGACCAGTCCGATGTAACCGAACAGCGGCTTGCGCGAGAACACCGGAAAGATCTCGGTCACCACGCCGAAGAACGGCAACGCCAGGACGTAGACCTCCGGATGCCCGAAGAACCAGAACAGGTGCTGCCACAGCAGTGTTCCGCCGTTCTCGGGAGCGAACACGTGGGAGCCGAAGCGGCGGTCCGACTCCAGGACCAGCAGCGCGGCCGCGAGGACCGGGAAGGCGAGCAGGACCAGGACGGAGGTGAGCAGCACGTTCCAGGTGAACAGCGGCATGCGGAACATCGTCATGCCCGGGGCGCGCATGCAGATGATCGTGGTGATGAAGTTGACCGCACCGAGGATCGTGCCGAATCCGGAGAGCGCCAGCCCCATGATCCACATGTCGGCGCCGACGGAGGGGGAGCGTTCCGCGCGGCTGAGCGGGGTGTAGGCCGTCCACCCGAAGTCGGCCGTGCCGTTCGAGGTCAGAAGGCCTCCGACCACGATGAGCCCGCCGAAGAGGAAAAGCCAGTACGACAGCATGTTCAGCCGCGGGAACGCCACGTCGGGCGAGCCGATCTGCAACGGCATGATGGCGTTGGCGAATCCGGCGAAGGTCGGGGTGGCGAACAGGAGCAGCATCACGGTGCCGTGCATGGTGAATGCCTGGTTGTACTGCTCGTTCGAGATCAACTGGATGCCCGGCCTGGCCAGTTCGGCCCGCATCACCAGGGCGAGCAGCCCGCCGAAGAGAAAGAACATGAACGATGTGATCAGATAAAGATGCCCGATCTTCTTGTGATCCGTGGTGGTCAGCCAGTTCACCACCACACGGCCGACGCCGCGGCCTGCTACGGGGACAGGGGCGACCGGCTCGGTCGAGGTGGCCATACGAATCCTTTATGGGCTCATGCGTGGGCAGGTCGCGCGGCGAAGTACCCCCTCGTCGCTATCCCAAACTTTATGCACTGCGCGCCGCAGCGGCGCGCAGTCGAACCAGGTTTCACAATAGACATCTAATATCCCAAATACCTTGAGCGGTGCGGAAATTGAACCAGGAAGGACCGCCCCGCCGAGAACGGGAATTCGCGCGACGCGGCTGGCCCGGACGGGTGAGAGTGCGCCGACTCCGGCGTGCGGTGCCGGGGCGCGGCCCAAGGCGCCCGGAGCATGGCCAGCGTTCTGCCGTACTCCGTGTGGACAAGGTTCATCGGGGTACTCCGGCAGTTCGAACCCGGTCCGTCACGTCCGTCAAGGAGACGCAGATGACGTTCAATCCTTTGGAGCAGCGCGGTATCCCGCTGGACCGTCAGCTCAGGAACTGGCGGGAGCTGAATGTCGAGCCGATCGACCCCGACCACTGCGACCCGTACACCCGGTGCCGCATCATCACCATGAACGGGATCGAGGTGGAGGCGATCATGTTCAGCCACCAGCTCGCTCGTCACACCGTCGACCCGGAGATCAAGAGGCAGCTGGCGAGGACCCGCTACATCGAGGCACAGCAACAGAAAGTCGTGAACTGGCTTCTCCCCGGGGTGTCTTCGGTGCTGGAGACGACGATCGCCTATGAGCAGGTCGCGGTCGACCTCACGGCGTGGATCGCGCGGATGGAGCCGGACCCGTACCTCAAGCAGGCCTACCAGTTCGGCGTACTGGAGGACTTCGACCACCTGTACCGGTACGCGAACCTGTACGAGATGATCGAGCACCGCAAGGCGGAGTCGATCGTCGACGGCCTGACGGAGGTCATGCCGGGCCGCCCGACCAAGTACCACCACAGGAACCCGGTGGACAACGTCCGCGACCCGTACGACCGGACCCGGACCGACCCCCTGTCCAAGCTGCACGCGCTGACGGTTCTGTCGGCGGAGCAGCAGACGATGAACTTCTACATGAACACCGGTCCCACCTACATGGAGCCGATCGCCCGTCAGCTCTACCAGGAGATCGGGCTGATCGAGGAGGAGCACGTCACCCACTACGAGTCGCTCGTCGACCCGGGCGAGACGTGGTGGGAGCAGCTCGTCAACCACGAGTACAACGAGTGCTACCTCTACCACTCCTTCATGGAGCAGGAGAGCGACCCCAGGGTGAAGGCGATCTGGGAGCTGCACCTGAACATGGAGCTCGAACACCTGCACATCGCCTGCGACCTCATGCGACGCCACGACGGCCGCGATCCCGCGGAGATCCTCGCGCCGCAGCTGCCCAACGTCCTGACCTTCGAGCCGAACAAGGCGTACCTGCGCGAGCTGCTCGACACCCAGATGGACCTGACGACCCTGGGCGCCGGCTACGTCCGCGACGCGCACGAGCGCTTCGAACAGATGCAGGAGCAGATCCACGGCGGCGAACAGCCCCCCAGCGAGCAGGTGATCACCCAGCACGACGCCATGTTCGGCCGTGAGTACCGGCTGGAGACCGAGGGCGAGCACCCCGATCCCGCCATGCGAGAGAACAGCTGACGGAAGGTTCGGCATGACTGAGACGCACACTCCGCAGGCCGGCGACGACCACGCGGCCGACACCGACGTGGTGGCGCTGCTCATGCGCCAGCACGGAGACATCCGCAATCTCTTCGACGAGGTCGAGCAGTCGACGGGTGACGCCCGCAAGGCCGCCTTCCGCCGTCTGGTACGTCTCCTCGCCGTGCACGAGACCGCCGAGGAGGAAGTGGTCCACCCCTTCGCCCGCCGCAACCTCCCGGGCGGTGAGCAGGTCGTCAAGGACCGGCTGAGGGAAGAGCGGGAGGCCAAGGAGACACTCGCGGCGCTCGACGACATGGACACCGACGACCCGAAGTTCCTGCCCCGGCTGATCGCCCTGCGGGCCGACGTCCAGGAGCACGCGCGCGCCGAGGAACGCTACGAGTTCACCCACATCCGGCGCAGCACCGACGCGGCCAGACTCGCCTCCATGGCCAAGGGCGTCAAGGCAGCCGAAGCGATGGCGCCCACCCGGCCCCATCCCGGAGTGCAGTCCGGCGCGGCCAACATGGCGCTCGGTCCGGTCGCCGCTCTGATGGACCGCACCAAGGACGCCGTTCGCAAGGCCATGGGGCACGACGGCTGAACCGTTCCTCACCGGTGCACCGCTCCCAGGAGGTCCGGTCACCCCTGTGACCTGCTCGCCCGCTCGGTCCGTTTCCGTCGGGTTCGCGCGGGTTACATGGGTTTCATGGATATGTCGAGGAAAGGTCCCGGCCGCATTCTGTCCGCCGTGGACCGCCTGGAGCGCCGGCCCGAAGCCGACGGACTGATCGACGCCCTGCGGCGGGCAGTGCGTGCGGTGCCGCTCGGGCGCGGCCGGGACGCCCTGCACGGGCGCTGGCTGGGGCACCCGGTGCATCCTCTGATGGTCCAGGTGCCCATCGGCACCTGGATGTCCGCGGCGGTTCTGGACCTGTTGCCCGGGCAGCGCCGGGCGGCGCGCGCCCTGGTGGGCGTGGGCCTGATGACCGCGCTGCCCGCGGCGGTGGCGGGCTGGACCGACTGGGCGGAACTGCGCCGTCCGCAGATGCGCGTGGGTCTGGTCCACGCCGCGGCCAACATCGGCGCGGTCGCGTTCTATGCCGGCTCCTTCGCCGCGCGTTCCCGCGGCCGTGACGGCCGCGGGAAGGCCCTGGGCTTCGCCGGGCTGTGCCTGGTCGGTGCCGGCGGGGCGCTGGGCGGCCACATGGCCTACCGCCAGGCATCCGGTGCCAACCACGCCGAACAGGTCCCCCACCTGGTGAAACCCGGCTGGCACAGCCTGGGCGAACTGGCCGGCCTTCCGCTGGGCAAGCCGGTACGGCGCCACATGGACGAGGTGCCGGTCATGGTCGTCCGCGAGGCCGGCGGGGCCGTTCACGTCCTGGCCGACCAGTGCAGCCACATGGCCGGACCCCTCTCGGAGGGGGAGATCGTCGACGGATGTGTCCGGTGCCCCTGGCACGGCAGTACTTTCCGGCTGTCCGACGGCTGGAACGTCGGCGGCCCGGCGACCGCCCCCCAGCCCGCGTTCGACACGCGCATCGTGGACGGCCGCGTGGAAGCACGGGTCCGGAACCTGGATCTGGACCTGGAGGAAGCGGGCCCGGGGAACGGCCACCGTACGGGCCGCGGCATCGGGGAGGGCTGACCGGCGCGGTGCGGTCGGGGCGGGAGCCGGCGGCGGTACGCCGCACCAGGTGCGTACCGCCGCCGTCGTCGGTCGCGGATACGGGCCGCCGGTGTGAAGCTGGAGAACATGGACTGGGCTTCATGGACAACGCTCGGGGTGTTGTCGGGCCGTGGCGGGGTGCTCACCGAGGAGGCGGGCGTCCTGACGGGCGACCTCACCGTGCACACCACGTGGGCAGGCGGGGAGGCGCGTATCGCTGTCCAGTACAGCGGATCGTCCGACTGGTTCACCATGTCGGGCAGTCCCACACCCTGTCCTTCGGAGACCGACAGCCGGATCCTGCACGACGCCGTGGTGGCAGCGGTGCGGGCGGGGGCCGCCGCCACCGTCCCCCGCCCGCCGTACCGGACCTCGCAGCAATGACGACGCCGCTCCGCGGCGGCACGGACCGGGGGCGGCCGGAACCGCCACGGACCGGGGGCGGCCGGAACCGCAGGGCCCCGCTCCGGCGCCGTCCCCCGCCGGCCGGGGCGGTACGGACGGCCTCTCCGGTTCTCCGGCCGATACGAGGAGTGGACCATGAACGCTGGGAACCCCATGTCTTCGACGTCTTCGCGCGCGTCCGTGCCGCCCGGCACCAAGAGCTCTCTCCGGCGGGACCAGCGCGAACAGCTCCTCGGGCTGCTGACGGTACTGGTCAGCATCGCCCTGTTCGTCGCCCCCTGGGTCGTCGGCCTGCCCGACTCGGCCAAGGACATCCACCGCAACGAGCTGGCCGTGGGGCTGATCGTGTTCTTCGTCGCCCTGATGCGGTTCAAGTGGCACTTCGGAATGTGGTCCGACCTGGTCGTCCTGGTGGCGGGGGCCTGGCTGATCGCATCACCGTGGGTGCTGAGCCTGCAGAACACCGTGGTCTTCGACGGCGCACAGGTCTTCGACGTGGCCGCCGGCATCGTCCTGGTGGTGGTGGCCGTCGCGTCGCTGCTGCTCCTGCGCGCGTCCAGGAGAGCCGAGGACCGGCAGGAGTGAACCGGCCGGAGTGAACGGGCCGGAGCCGGCGGGCCGGGCTGCCGCTCGCGCGCTGGTCTCCGTACGGGGAGCCGTACGGGAAACCGTCCCGCCGGTGTGAGTCCCGTCATCCGGTCCGTGTCGTTGTTGGGCCGAACGGGTGAGTCGCGGGAAGATGGCCCGATGCAGACACAGCACGTGAGCGGAGTGGTCCGGTGAGCAGGTACGACGTCACCGACGAACAGTGGGCCGGGCTCGCTCAGGTAGTGCCGCTGCGCAGCAGGAACGAGTGGCCCTCCAGGGTCGATCACCGCACGATGCCGCAGGAGCAGGAGGCCGTCGAGAACCGGCGGATGATCGTGCTGCGGGTGCAGGTGTTCTCCGACGCCCGTGAGGTCGCGGAGTACCTGATCGCGCAGGTACCGGTGCTCCTGGACCTGACCGCGGCGGACACCGATGTGGCCAAACGCATCCTCGACTTCAGCAGCGGTGTGGTCTTCGGGCTCGGCAGCGGCATGCACCGGGTCGACCGGAACGTCTTCCTGCTGTCGCCGGCCGGCATGGAGGTCGAGGGGGCCGAGGCGGCAGCAGTCCCCCAAAGGTAGGAACGTCCGTCAGAGGTAACGGTTCGTCATGGCCGGGACTGCGTACCGTCCCGGCCATGACTGTGCTCTCCCCGGGGCAGCGCCCCCGACCTCCGGCCGACGACCGTGGCGTCCCCACGGTCACCGAACTGCGCCTCTCGGCCTTCAGGTCGCACCGCGGCGCGACCTTCCCGCTCGGCCCGGTGACCCTGTTCACGGGTGCCAGCGGCAGCGGCAAGTCGAGCGTCCTGGAGGTGTACGGCGCGCTGGCCCGCCTCGGCGGGGGCGCCGCGCTGGACGAGGTGTTCCGGGATCCGGCGGGGTGCGTGCCGGAACGGACGGGACCCGACGCCCAGGGGCGGCGGGGTTTCAGGATCGGCTGCACCGTGGAGGGGCCCGCGGGCCCCGTCCGCCTCGATCTCGCCGTACAGGCCGAACCCGAGCTGCGCGTCGTCGGCGAGCGGCTGACCTGCGACGGGCAGACGCTGCTGACCACCGCGCTGCGCGATCCGGGGCGCAGCACGGTGCAGGCGGCCTGGTACACGGCGGGCACGGCTCCGGTGACACGGGCGCCGCTGCCCGGCGACCGGCTGGGTACGGCGCTGCTGCCGCTGCGGGTGGCCGGCAAGACGGCGGGGCAGCTGCGGGTGCTGGCCGCCGCGGAGCAGGTGGTTCTCGGGCTGCGGTCGGTGTTCGCGTGCGACCCGCAGCCCGCGCGCATGCGGGAGCCGGTGGCGCGGGGCGATGCCCGGCTGCGGCGCGGCTGCGACAACCTCGCGGAGGTGCTGTGGCGCACCCACCAGCAGTGCGCGAAGCGTCACGCGCGGCTGGCCGCGACGGTGCGATCGGGGTGCCCGGGGCCGGTGGAGGCGCTGGCCGTGGAGGAGCTCGCGGACGGGAGGGTACGGGCGCTGGTGGGCCGGGGCGGCCCGTGGGCCACACCCGTGGGGCGGCTCGGGGACGGCGAGCTGAGGTACCTGGCGCTCGCGCTCGTGCTGCTGACCGGGCCGGGGGTGCTGGCCGTGGACACCGTCGCCGAGGTGCCCGCGGCGCTGCAGGCGCTGACGGTCCTCGCGGACGGCTTCGACCGGTCGATGGACGAGCGGCAGGTGCGGGAACTGGTGGCGCTGGCGGCCTCGGTCTGCGCCGAGGGGCACATCAGGCTGGTGGGGACGGTCACGGACGCCTCCTACGCGCGCGGAGTGGACGGAGTGGCGGTGGTAGACCTGGGGCCGTGACTGGACTGGATGTAGCGGGACTGCAGCGGCGGCTGGCCGAATTCGCGGCGGCCCGGGGGTGGGGGCCGTACCACACGCCGAAGAACCTGGCGGCGGCGCTGAGCGTGGAGGCGTCCGAACTGCTGGAGATCTTCCAGTGGCTGACGCCCGAGGAATCGGCGCGGGTGATGGAGGACCCGCGGTCCGCGCACCGGGTGGCGGACGAGGTCGCCGATGTCCTCGCGTACCTGCTGCAATTCAGTGAGGTGCTCGGGATCGATGTGCTGGCGGCGCTGGCGGCGAAGATCGACCGGAACGAACTGCGCTTTCCGGTGCCGGAAATCAAGGACCGTCACTCTCCGGAGTGATGAATCTATCCAGAATCGCAATTCTGTCCACAGATTTCGCCACAGCTCTGGCTTTCCGGGCCCCACGCCTTCACTCTGGGTAGTGGACAGGAGAGTGGTGCGCGGAAGATGCGGGCCATGGCAGGGACGGGGGCGGGCACATGGACGCGGTGAGGCTCATCGGGCAGAGCCGGTACGCACTCGCGCAGAGCCGGTCGGCGCCGGACATCCTGGTGGAGGCCTGGCAGGCACAGGCACTGACGCAGGCGGTCGGCGGTCAACTGGCGCTGACCGGTCCGGCGGAGCTGAGGGGCGAGGCGCGCGGGCTGAGCGAGACGGGCGGGCGGGGCTGCGGAGTCCTCGACCTCCCCACGCTGTACGCGGGAGGGGCGGAGGACGCCGTCAGACTGCCCCCGGACGCGCGGCCGCGGGCCGCGCAGCTTTCCGAGGTGGGTGACGCGCGGACGGCGCTGGTCCGGCTCGGCGGGCTGCTCGGTGAGGTGGGGATCGCGCTCGTCGGGGTCGCGTGTGCCACGGACGAGGAGGCGCTCTACTGGCAGTGCATCGAGGCCATCGACGCCGCCGACGAGTCGAGCGACCGGGTGCGCGGGATACTGCGCCGGCTCGCGGTGCGGGAGGAGGACAGACTCCGTGGCGCGGCTCGCGGCTCGGCGGCGGAGCCGCTGTGACCGGTTCGGCCCCGCCCGGCCGACGGGGACTCGTCCGGCGGGGCGGGCGCGGGCCGGGGCGGCACGTGGAGTCGGCGGCGGCCGGGCGGTGCAGGATGGAGGCATGGATCTTCGAATCTTCACCGAGCCCCAGCAAGGGGCGAGCTACGACACCCTGCTCACCGTGGCCAAGGCCACCGAGGACCTCGGCTTCGACGCCTTCTACCGCTCCGACCACTACTTGCGCATGGGGCCGGGCGACGGCCTCCCCGGGCCGACCGACGCCTGGATCACGCTGGCCGGGCTCGCCCGCGAGACCCAGCGGATCAGGCTCGGCACGCTGATGACCGCGGGGACGTTCCGGCTGCCGGGCGTGCTGGCCATCCAGGTCGCACAGGTCGACCAGATGTCGGGCGGCCGGGTCGAACTGGGGCTGGGAGCAGGCTGGTTCGAGGAGGAGCACCGGGCGTACGGCATCCCGTTCCCGAAGGAGAAGTTCGGCCGCCTGGAGGAGCAGCTGGCCATCGTCACCGGGCTGTGGGCGACGGAGGCCGGCAAGACGTTCAGCTACGACGGGACGTACTACCGGCTGACGGACTCGCCCGCGCTGCCCAAGCCCGCGCAGGCGAAGGTGCCGGTGCTGGTCGGCGGGCACGGCGCGGTCCGTACGCCGCGGCTGGCCGCGCAGTACGCCGACGAGTTCAACATCCCGTTCGCCTCGCTGGAGGACAGCGAGCGGCAGTTCGGACGGGTCAGGGCGGCCGCCGAGAAGATCGGGCGCAGGGCGGACGACCTGGTGTACTCCAACGCGCTGGTGGCGTGCGTCGGCAAGGACGACGCGGAGGTGGCGCGCCGGGCGGCGGCCATCGGGCGGGACGTGGAGGAGCTCAAGGCGAACGGACTGGCCGGCTCGCCCGCCGAGGTGGTCGACAAGATCGGGCAGTACGCCGCGATCGGAACGTCCCGGGTCTACCTCCAGATGCTGGACCTGGACGACCTCGAACACCTGGAGCTGATCTCCTCGCACGTGCTGTCCCAGCTGAACTGACCCCTGCGGCCGACTGATTCAGGAGCCCCGCCGTGAAGCCCGTCCGTCCGCTCGCCGCCGCGCTCGACGCCGCTGCCCGGCGAGCCGTCGTCCTTGACGGCGGTCTGTCCAACCAGCTGGAGGCGCAGGGCTGCGACCTGTCCGACGCGCTGTGGTCGGCCCGGTTGCTCGCCGACGGGCCGCAGCAGATCGCGGCGGCGCACACGGCGTACGTGCGGGCGGGCGCGCAGGTGCTGATCACCGCCGGCTACCAGGCGACGTTCGAGGGTTTCGCCCGGCGGGGCATCGGTCCGGCCGGGGCCGCGGAGCTGCTGGCACGCAGCGTCGGACTGGCGCGTGCGGCGGGGGAGTCCGCGGACCGGGAGATCTGGGTGGCGGCCTCGGTCGGCCCGTACGGGGCGATGCTCGCCGACGGCAGCGAGTACCGGGGGCGGTACGGGCTCTCGGTACGGGAGCTGGAGCGTTTCCACCGGCCGCGTGTCGAAGCGCTCGTCGCGGCGGCGCCCGATGCGCTGGCGCTGGAGACGGTGCCCGACGCCGACGAGGCCGAGGCGCTGCTGCGGGCCGTCGAGGGGTCCGGGACGCCGGTCTGGCTGTCGTACAGCATTGCGGGCGGGCGGACCCGGGCGGGCCAGCCGCTGGACGCGGCCTTCGCCCTCGCGGCGGGCAACGACCAGGTGATCGCCGTGGGCGTCAACTGCTGCGAGCCGCGCGACGCGGACGCGGCGGTGGAACTCGCGGCCTCGGTGACCGGGAAGCCGGTCGTCGTCTACCCGAACAGCGGCGAGCAGTGGGACGCGCGGGGCAGGCGCTGGCGCGGCGGGGGCACGTACGACCCGGCGCGGGTGCGCGAGTGGCGGGCGGCCGGGGCCCGGCTGGTCGGCGGCTGCTGCCGGGTCGGGCCCGCGGAGATCGCCGAGCTGGCCGGGGTGGCCGGAGCGGGCGGGCCGGGCGGGCCGGACGCTTAAACCCGTGGTCGGAGCGGGTTCGGCCGATGATACTCGGACGTGTGTTCCTGACGATCAGTACAACCGGCAATCAGGAGCGTCCCGCGACCGACCTCGGTTTTCTGCTGCACAAGCACCCCGACAAGGCGCAGACGTTCTCCACTTCCCACGGCACGGCGCACGTCCTCTATCCCGAGGCGTCCGCCGAGCGGTGCACGGCCGCGCTCCTGCTGGAGGTGGACCCGGTGGCGCTGGTGCGGCGCGGCAAGGGCAAGGGGCGTGGCGGCTCGCCCGACTCCGCGCTCGCGCAGTACGTCAACGACCGGCCGTACGCGGCGTCGTCGCTGCTGGCCGTCGCGCTGAGCACGGTCTTCAAGACCGCCCTGCACGGCGTGTGCAACGCCCGCCCCGAGCGTGCGGCGGCCCCGCTGCCGCTGCGCATCGAGGTGCCCGCGCTGCCCGCGCGGGGCGGCGCCGAGCTGGTGACGAAGCTGTTCGCCCCGCTGGGGTGGACGACGGTGCGGGCCGAGCCGGTGGCGCTGGACGAGCAGTTCCCGCAGTGGGGCGACTCGCGGTACGTGCAGCTCGTGCTGGAGGGGGAGCTGCGCCTCGCCGACGCCCTGCGCCAGCTGTACGTCCTGCTGCCGGTGCTGGACGACGCGAAGCACTACTGGGTCGCGCCCGACGAGGTGGACAAGCTGCTGCGGGCGGGTGAGGGCTGGCTGGCCGAGCACCCCGAACAGAAGCTGATCACCAGCCGGTACCTGTCGCGCCGGTGGGGGCTGACCCGGCAGGCCATGGAGCGTCTCGAACTCGTGCGCCTCGCCGAGGCCGACGACCTGGAGGCCGAGGAGATAGACAACGCCGTCGACGAGACGACCGACACGGAGGACAGGCCGGTGCCGCTCGCCGTGCAGCGGCGCGACGCGATCCTCCGGGCGCTGGGCGCGGCCGGGGCGAGCCGGGTGCTCGACCTCGGCTGCGGGCAGGGCCAGTTGGTGCAGGCGCTGCTCAAGGACGTGAAGTTCACCGAGATCGTGGGGGTGGACGTGTCCATGCGCGCGCTGGCCATCGCCTCGCGGCGGCTGAAGCTGGACCGCATGGGCGAGCGGCAGGCCGGGCGCGTGAAGCTGATGCAGGGCTCTCTCACGTACACCGACAAGCGGCTCAAGGGGTACGACGCCGCCGTGCTCAGCGAGGTCGTCGAGCACCTCGACCTGCCGCGGCTGCCGGCCCTGGAGTACGCCGTGTTCGGCTCGGCGCGTCCGCGGACCGTGCTCGTGACCACGCCGAACGTCGAGTACAACGTGCGCTGGGAGACGCTGCCCGCCGGGCACGCGCGCCACGCGGACCACCGCTTCGAGTGGACGCGC
The DNA here is from genome assembly GCF_039533765.1 of Streptomyces enissocaesilis. Classification (NCBI taxonomy): domain Bacteria; kingdom Bacillati; phylum Actinomycetota; class Actinomycetes; order Kitasatosporales; family Streptomycetaceae; genus Streptomyces; species Streptomyces enissocaesilis. Next base: position 12,362 of record NZ_BAAAUD010000056.1, read on the forward strand.
GCGGAGTTCCGCGCGTGGGCGGAGCGCGTGGCCCGGCGGCACGGGTACGGCGTCGAGTTCGTGCCCGTCGGAGCCGAGGCCCCCGAGGTCGGACCGCCCACCCAGATGGCCGTGTTCACCATGACCGGGCAGGACAAGCAGGACAAGCGGGATGACAAGGAAAAGAAGGACGAGAAGGAGGCGGAAGCCGCATGAGCACCACCACCCGCACGCTGCCCGTCACCGACCTGTCCCTCGTGGTCCTGGTCGGTGCCACCGGATCCGGCAAGTCCACGTTCGCGCACCGGCACTTCAAGCCCACCGAGGTCGTCTCCTCCGACTTCTGCCGCGGTCTGGTCGCCGACGACGAGAACGACCAGAGCGCGAGCCGTGACGCGTTCGACGTCCTGCACTACATCGCGGGCAAGCGCCTGGAGGCCGGCCGGCTGACCGTCGTCGACGCGACCAACGTGCAGCAGGAGAGCCGCAAGCAGCTCGTCCAGCTGGCCAGGAAGTACGACGTACTGCCGATCGCGATCGTCCTCGACCTGCCGGAGGAGGTGTGCGCCGGGCGCAACGCCGTACGCCCCGACCGGGCCGGCATGCCCCGCCACGTCATCCAGCGGCACCGGCGCGAGCTGCGCCGTTCGCTGCGGAGCCTGGAGCGCGAGGGCTTCCGCAAGGTGCACGTCCTGTGCAGCGTGGAGGAGGTCGACGCCGCCGAAGTCGTGCTGGAGCGCCGCTACAACGACCTCACCCACCTCACCGGCCCCTTCGACATCATCGGTGACATCCACGGCTGCCGCTCCGAGCTGGAGACCCTGCTGGGCAGGCTCGGTTACGTCGACGGGTCGCACCCCGAAGGACGTACGGCCGTCTTCGTCGGCGACCTCGTCGACCGCGGCCCCGACAGCCCCGGCGTGCTGCGCCGGGTGATGGGCATGGTCGCCTCCGGCGACGCGCTGTGCGTGCCCGGGAACCACGAGAACAAGCTCGGCCGTTACCTCAAGGGCAGGAACGTCCAGCACACGCACGGGCTCGCCGAGACCATCGAGCAGCTGGAGAAGGAGGACGAGGGCTTCAAGGAGCAGGTGCGGGAGTTCATCGACGGGCTCGTCAGCCACTATGTCCTCGACGGCGGCAACCTCGTCGTGTGCCACGCCGGGCTGCCCGAGAAGTACCACGGCCGCACCTCCGGCCGGGTCCGCTCGCACGCGCTGTACGGCGACACGACCGGCGAGACCGACGAGTTCGGCCTGCCCGTGCGCTACCCGTGGGCCGAGGACTACCGCGGCCGCGCCGCTGTCGTCTACGGACACACACCCGTCCCGAACACGTCCTGGATCAACAACACCATCTGCCTGGACACCGGCGCCGTCTTCGGCGGGAAGATGACGGCGCTGCGCTGGCCGGAGCGCGAACTCGTCGACGTACCGGCCGAGAAGGTCTGGTACGAGCCGGCCAGGCCGCTCACCACGGAGGCGCCCGGCGGCCATGACGGCCGTCCGCTGGACCTCGCCGACGTGCACGGCCGCCGGGTCGTCGAGACGCGCCACATGGGCCGGGTCGCCGTACGCGAGGAGAACGCGGCCGCCGCGCTCGAAGTCATGAGCCGCTTCGCCGTCGACCCGCGCCTGCTCGCCTACCTGCCGCCGACGATGTCCCCGACCGGCACGTCTGCGGTGGACGGCTACCTGGAGCACCCCGCCGAGGCCTTCGCCACGTACCGGGCGGACGGTGTCGCGCGGGTCGTGTGCGAGGAGAAGCACATGGGCTCCCGGGCGGTGGCGCTGGTCTGCCGGGACGCGGGTGTGGCGCGCGAGCGGTTCGGTGTGGACGGCCCGACCGGCGTCATCCACACCCGTACCGGCCGCCCCTTCTTCGCAGAGTCCGTCAGCGGCTCCACCGCGGGCGCGACCCTCACCGAGCTGATCGTCCACCGGCTGCGCACCGCCGTCACCGAGGCCGGTCTCTGGGACGAACTCCGGACCGACTGGCTGCTGCTCGACGCCGAGCTGATGCCCTGGTCGCTCAAGGCGTCGGGACTGCTGCGCCACCAGTACGCCGCCGTGGGCGCCGCGTCGCGCGCCGTCTTCCCCGGCGCCCTGGCGGCCCTCGAAGGGGCGGCTGCCCGCGGGATCGACGTCGACGGGCTGCTGGCGACGCAGCGGGAACGGGCCGCCGACGCGGCCGCGTTCACCGACGCGTACCGGCGCTACTGCTGGCCCACCGAAGGGCTGGAGGGCGTGCGGCTCGCGCCGTTCCAGCTGCTCGCCGTCCAGGGCCGCTCGCTCGCGGGCGTACCGCACGACCAGCAGCTGGCCTGGCTGGACCGGCTGGTCGAGCACGACCCGACCGCGCTGCTCCGGACCACCCGCAGGCTGATCGTCGACACCGGCGACCCGGAGTCCGTGCGGTCGGGCACCGACTGGTGGCTGGAGATGACCGGCCGGGGCGGCGAGGGCATGGTCGTCAAGCCGGTCGAGGCCCTCGTACGGGACGGGAAGAACCGGCTCGTGCAGCCGGGCATCAAGGTGCGCGGCCGCGAGTACCTGCGGATCATCTACGGCCCCGAGTACACCCGCCCGGAGCAGCTCGCCAAGCTGCGCAACCGGTTCCTGGGCCACAAGCGCTCGCTCGCCCTGCGCGAGTACGCACTGGGACTGGAGGCGCTGGACCGGCTGGCCGAGGGGGAGCCGCTGTGGCGGGTCCACGAGGCGGTGTTCGCGGTCCTGGCGCTGGAGTCGGAGCCGGTCGACCCGCGGCTGTGACCTGAAAGCCCCCCCCCGCGCGCTGCGGATCCCTGTCGCGCGGGGGCGGCCGGTCCTCACGGACGCACGGGCATGTCCCCGCGGGGCACCTGGCCTTCTCCCCTTCGGCGGCCGCGCGGCGTCACCGTGACGGCGCGCCGGACGGCCGCACTTGCCCGTAGGGCCGCGCGCTCGGCCTCGCTCGGCCAGGATGGGGGGATGGGATTCCATGTCGATTCCGAGACCGGGCGGCTGCGCCGCGTCATCCTCCACCGACCGGATCTGGAGCTGAAGCGCCTCACCCCCAGCAACAAGGACGCGTTGCTCTTCGACGACGTCCTGTGGGTGCGTCGCGCACGTCAGGAGCACGACGGATTCGCCGACGTCCTGCGCGACCGGGGCGTCGTGGTGCACCTCTTCGGTGATCTGCTGCGCGAGTCGCTGGAGGTCCCGGCGGCCAGGAACCTCGTCCTGGACCGGGTCTTCGACGAGAAGGAGTACGGGCCGCTCGCCACCGGCCACCTGCGCGAGGCGTTCGACGACCTGCCCGTGACCGATCTGGTCGAGGCGCTCGTCGGCGGCATGACGAAGCGGGAGTTCCTGGCGCGCCACCCCGAGCCGACCTCGGTCCGCTTCCACGTCATGGACCTGGACGACTTCCTGATCCAGCCGCTGCCGAACCATCTCTTCACCCGGGACACCTCCGCCTGGATATACGACGGCGTGTCCATCAACGCCATGCGCTGGCCGGCCCGGCAGCGCGAGACCATCCACTTCGAGGCGATCTACAAGCACCACCCGCTCTTCAGGAGTCCGGAGGCGGGGGACTTCCACCACTGGTCGGAGGGCCAGCACGACTACCCCTCCACCATCGAGGGCGGTGACGTCCTGGTCCTGGGCAACGGCGCCGTGCTGATCGGAATGAGCGAGCGCACCACCCCGCAGGCCGTGGAGATGCTCGCCCGCGGGCTCTTCGAGGCGGGCTCCGCCACCACCATCGTGGCGCTCGACATGCCCAAGAGCCGGGCGTTCATGCACCTCGACACGGTGATGACGATGGTCGACGGCGACACCTTCACCCAGTACGCCGGGCTCGGCATGCTCCGTTCGTACACCATCGAACCGGGGGACGGCGAGCGTGAGCTGAAGGTCACCGACCATCCGCCCGAGCACATGCACCGCGCCATAGCCGCAGCCCTCGGCCTGGACTCCGTCCGGGTGCTGACCGCCACCCAGGACGTGCACGCGGCGGAGCGCGAGCAGTGGGACGACGGCTGCAACGTGCTGGCGGTCGAGCCGGGTGTGGTCGTGGCGTACGAGCGCAACGTCACCACCAACACCCATCTGCGCAAGCAGGGCATCGAGGTCATCGAGATCAAGGGCAACGAGCTGGGCAGGGGGCGGGGAGGCCCCCGGTGCATGAGCTGCCCGGTCGAACGCGACGCTGTATGGTGATGCGTTCATTCGTATAGACTTCCATCCCTCCGCACGGGGGACCCGACTCAGGAGCAGCCACCATGGCGACAGACCTCGCAGGCCGCCACCTCCTCAAGGAGCTGGACTTCACCGCGGAGGAGTTCCGCGGCCTGATCGACCTCGCCGCCGAGCTCAAGGCGGCCAAGAAGGCGGGCACCGAGGTGCCGCGGCTGCGCGGCAGGAACATCGCGCTGATCTTCGAGAAGACCTCCACCCGCACCCGTTGCGCGTTCGAGGTCGCCGCCGCCGACCAGGGCGCGTCGACGACGTACCTCGACCCCTCCGGCTCCCAGATCGGGCACAAGGAGTCGGTCAAGGACACGGCGCGCGTGCTGGGCCGGATGTTCGACGGCATCGAGTACCGCGGGGACAGCCAGGCCGCCGTCGAGGAGCTGGCGGCGTACGCCGGCGTCCCCGTCTTCAACGGGCTCACCGACGACTGGCACCCCACCCAGATGCTCGCCGACGTGCTCACCATGACCGAGCACTGCGCCAAGCCCCTGGAGCGGACCGCCTTCGCCTACCTGGGGGACGCCCGCTTCAACATGGGCAACTCCTACCTGGTCACCGGCGCCCTGCTCGGCATGGACGTACGCATCGTCGCGCCCAGGGCCTACTGGCCGGCCGACGACATCGTCGCCCGGGCCCGCAAGGCCGCCGAGCTGAGCGGCGCCCGCGTCACCCTCACCGAGGACGTCGCCGAGGGGGTGCGGGGCGCCGACTTCGTCGCCACCGACGTCTGGGTGTCGATGGGGGAGCCCAAGGAGGTCTGGGCCGAGCGGATCGAGGCCCTCTCCCCGTACGCCGTGACCATGGACGTACTGCGCGCCACCGGCAACCCGGACGTGAAGTTCCTGCACTGCCTGCCGGCCTTCCACGACCTCGGCACCAAGGTCGGCCGCGACATTCACGCGCAGTACGGCCTGACCGAGCTCGAAGTCACCGACGAGGTCTTCGAGTCGGCGCACTCGGTCGTCTTCGACGAGGCCGAGAACCGTATGCACACGATCAAGGCCGTGCTCGTCGCTACCATGTCCGGCCCGGAATAGCTATACGCCTTTTTGGGTGAACATGCGCGGTGGCGGCCGGTATGTCGCCGATTGGTGGGGTCCGAGCTCGCACGCTCGGACCCCATTTCGTTGTGAGCGCAAGAGAAGAGAACCACCCCCATGCAGCGCATCAAGTCCCCCGACCAGCTCGTCGCCGAATCGGGCGCGGACCTTGAGGGTCACGGCCTCAAGCGCACCATGGGGCTCTTCCAGCTCGTGTGCTTCGGCGTCGGCGCCATCGTCGGCACCGGCATCTTCGTCGGCCTCTCCGACAGCGTCGCCGAAGCGGGCCCCGCCGTCGTCGTCTCCTTCGCCCTCGCCGCGATCACCTGCGTCTTCACCGCCTTCTCGTTCGCCGAGCTCGGCGGCGCGATCCCGGTCTCCGGCAGCTCGTACTCCTTCGCCTACGCCACCCTCGGCGAGCGCGTCGCCTTCCTCACCGGCTGGTGCCTGCTGCTCGAATACGGCGTGTCCGTCTCCGCCGTCGCCGTCGGCTGGGGCCAGTACCTCAACGAGCTCCTCAACAGCCTCGTCGGACGGCAGCTGCCCGCCGCGCTCTCCAGCCCGCCCGGCGACGGGGGCGTCGTGAACATCCCCGCCGTCGTCGTGATACTGCTCGCCGCGCTGCTGCTGGTGCGCGGCGTCCGGGAGAGCGCCCGCGCCACCGCCGTCATGGCCGTCGTGAAGATCGCCGTACTGATCCTCTTCTGCGCCGTCGCGTTCACGGCCTTCACCTCCGACAACCTCTCGCCGTTCGCCACGCACGGCCTGGCGGGCATCACCTCGGGGGCCTCGCTCGCCTTCTTCTCGTACATCGGCTTCGACGCGATCACCACGGCAGGCGAAGAGGTCAAGGACCCGCGCAGGAACGTCCCGCTGGCGATCATGATCTGCCTCGGTGTCGTCACGCTGCTGTACTGCCTGGTGGCGGTCGCCGCCATCGGCGCGATGTCCGCCGCCGACGTCGCGTCGCAGCCCGCCGCGCTCTCGCTCATCGTCAACCGGGTCACGGACTCGACGCTCGGCGGCGGCGTCATCGCCTTCGGCGCGGTCGTCGCCATCGCGTCCGTCGTACTCGCCGTGATGTACGGGCAGACCCGCGTCCTGATGTCGATGTCCCGCGACGGCCTCGTCCCGCGCGTCTTCGAGCACGTCTCGCCGAAGACCTCGACGCCCGTCGCCAACACCTGGATCGTCGCCGCGGTCTTCGCGGTGCCGGCCGCCGTCGTGCCGCTCGACGTCGTGATCAACCTGACGACCATCGGCACCCTGGCGGTCATGGCCGTGGTGAACGTCGCCGTCATCGCGCTGCGCCGCCGCAACCCGGACCTGCGCCGCTCCTTCCGGGTCCCCCTGTACCCGGTGAGCCCGGTGCTGGGCGTGGCCTTCTGCCTCTATCTGATGTACGGGACCGGCTGGACCACCTGGGTCCAGTTCGCGGTGTTCCTGGTGGCCGGCGCCCTGGTGTACGCCCTCTACGGCCGCCGCCACTCCCGTCTCGTCGTCAGTACACGGGAGCGGGCAGCGCGGGAAGCGTGAACCAGACGGCCTTGCCGTGCTCGGTGCGGCGGTGCCCGCAGGCCGAGCTGAGCATGCGGATGAGCAGCAGCCCGCGGCCGTGCTCCTGCCAGGGGTCGGGCGGCCGCAGGTCCGCCGCCGGGTCCAGATCGCCCGGCGGCCCCGGGTCGCGGTCGTGCACCTCGACCTGGCAGCCGGTCGGCAGCAGCTCCACCACCAGCTCTATGGGCTGCTCCCCGCTCGTGTGCTCCACGGCGTTGGCGACGAGTTCGGCGGTGAGCAGCTCTGCCGTGTCGGTGGTCTCGGCCGTGGCTTCGGGCACCGAGGTGTCCGAGAGGGCCGTACGGATCAGGGCGCGCGCGATCGGCACCGCGGCGGTGGTGTGCGGCAGCGTGACGCGCCAGGTGGCGGGACGTGCGGTTTCCAGCACGGCGTAAGGCCCCTTCCGGGGAGCAAACAGTCGGTTGTTCAACCATACGGACTTCAAGGACGTGGTGTGCAGTGCTGCCCGGCCACCGGGCGCGGGACCTTCGCCTCCGCCGGACAGGGCATTGGCCCCGCCTGTGTTATCGCGTACTCGTGACGGTAGTCACGGACAGGTGATACCTTCGAGTGGCAGGCACCAGCAGGCCGCCGGTCGAAGGAGCCCCGCCCCATGAGCCCCTTTCCCAGCTCAGCTCCCCGCACGGAGCAGTGGCGCCATCTGCGGCTGACCGTCGAGGACGCCGTCGCCACCGTCACCCTCGCCCGGCCCGAGAAACTCAACGCGCTCACCTTCGGCGCGTACGCCGATCTGCGCGACCTCCTCGCCGAGCTGTCCCGCGAGCGCGCCGTGCGCGCCCTGGTCCTCGGCGGCGAGGGCCGCGGCTTCTGCTCGGGCGGCGACGTCGACGAGATCATCGGTGCCACGCTCTCCATGGACACCGCCCAGCTCCTCGACTTCAACCGGATGACCGGCCAGGTCGTACGGGCGCTGCGCGAATGCCCCTTCCCGGTGATCGCCGCCGTGCACGGAGTGGCGGCGGGCGCCGGCGCCGTCCTCGCCCTCGCCGCGGACTTCCGGATCGCCGACCCCTCCGCCCGCTTCGCCTTCCTCTTCACCAGGGTCGGCCTCTCGGGCGGCGACATGGGCGCGGCGTACCTGCTGCCGCGTGTCGTCGGGCTCGGGCACGCCACCAGGCTGCTGATGCTCGGCGAGCCGGTGCGCGCCTCCGAGGCGGAGCGGATCGGCCTGATCAGCGAGATGACGGACGAGGGCCAGGCGGACACCCGCGCCGCCGAACTGGCCCGGCGCCTCGCCGACGGCCCGGCCCTGGCGCACGCGCAGACCAAGGCGCTGCTCACCACCGAGCTCGACATGCCGCTCGCCGCCGCCGTCGAGCTGGACGCCGCCACCCAGGCGCTGCTGATGAACGGCGCGGACTACGCCGAGTTCCACGCGGCGTTCACCGAGAAGCGTCCCCCGAAGTGGCAGGGGCGTTAGCGGTGCCGGCGGCCGGCGCCCCCCCACCGCGGGCCCTGCGCGTCGCGGTCGTCGGCGGCGGCCCCGGCGGGCTCTACGCCGCCGCCCTCCTCAAGCGGCTCGGTCCCGCACGCGAGGTCACCGTCTGGGAGCGGGGCGCCCCCGACGACACCTTCGGCTTCGGCGTCGTCCTCTCCGACGAGACGCTGGGCGGCATCGCGCACGCCGACCCCGTGGTCCACCGCGCGCTCCAGGAGGAGTTCGTACGGTGGGACGGCATCGACATCGTCCACCGCGGCCGGACCCTGACCTCCGGCGGCCACGGTTTCGCCGCCCTCGGCCGCCGCCGGCTCCTGGAGATCCTGCACGAGCGCTGCCGCTGCCTCGGTGTCGTTCTGCGCGTCCGCGAGGAGGCGCCGCCCGCCGCCGAACTCTCCGCGGCGTACGACCTGGTGGTCGCCGCGGACGGGGTGCACAGCCGCACCCGCGCGGCGTACGCCGATGTCTTCGGACCCCGCGTCACCACCCACCGCTGCCGCTACATCTGGCTCGCCGCCGACTTCGCCCTCGACGCCTTCCGCTTCGAGACCGCCGAGACCGGACACGGCGTCATGCAGCTCCACGGCTACCCCTACGCGAAGAACGCGTCGACCGTCATCGTCGAGATGCGCGAGGAGGTCTGGCGGGCCGCCGGCCTCGACCGCTGCGACGAGGCCGAATCGACGGAGCGCTGCGCCGCGTTCTTCGCCGGAGCGCTCGGCGGCCGCCCCCTGCGCTCCAACTCCTCCTCCTGGACGGCCTTCCGCACCGTCGTCAACGACCGCTGGAGCCACGGCAACACGGTCCTGCTCGGCGACGCCGCCCACACCGCCCACTTCTCCATCGGCTCGGGCACCAAGCTCGCCGTCGAGGACGCCCTGGCGCTGGCCGCGTGCGTCGAGGAGCAGCCCGACCTGCCGGCCGCCCTGGCGGCGTACGAGAGCGAGCGCCGCCCCGTCGTCGCCTCCACGCAGCGCGCGGCCGCCGCCAGCCTGCGCTGGTTCGAGGAACTCGGCACGTACCTCGGCCAGCCGCCCCACCAGTTCGCCTTCAACCTGCTCACCCGCAGCCGCCGCGTCACCCACGACAACCTGCGGCTGCGCGACCCGGCCTTCACGGAGACCGCCGAGGACGACTTCGGCTGCCCGCCCGGCACACCCCCGATGTTCACCCCCTTCCGGCTGCGCGGTCTGACCCTGCGCAACCGGGTCGTGGTGTCGCCCATGGACATGTACTCGGCGACCGACGGCGTCCCCGGCGACTTCCACCTCGTCCACCTCGGCGCCCGGGCCCTGGGCGGAGCGGGCCTGGTCATGACCGAGATGGTGTGCGTGAGCCCACAGGGCCGCATCACCCCGGGCTGCACCGGCCTCTACACCCCCGGGCAGGCCGCCGCCTGGCGCCGGATCACCGACTTCGTGCACCGGCGGTCACCGGGCACGGCTGTCGGCGTCCAGCTCGGCCACTCGGGGCGCAAGGGCTCGACGCGGCTGATGTGGGAGGGCATCGACCAGCCGCTGGACGACGGCAACTGGCCCGTGTCCGCCGCCTCCCCGCTGCCGTACCGCGCGGGCGTCAACCAGGTTCCGCGCGAACTCGATCCGGCCGGACTCGCCGCCGTCCGGGAACAGTTCGTCTCGGCGGCGGTGCGGGCGGCCGAAGCCGGTTTCGACCTCCTCGAACTGCACTGCGCGCACGGCTACTTGCTCTCCGGCTTCCTCTCCCCCCTCACCAACCGGCGGACCGACGCGTACGGCGGTTCCCTCGCCGGCCGCCTCCGCTTCCCCCTGGAGGTCTTCGACGCCGTACGGGCCGTCTGGCCGGACGACCGGCCGATGACGGTCCGCATCTCCGCCACCGACTGGGCGCACGGCGGCACCACGGGCGAGGACGCGGTGGAGATCGCCCGCGCCTTCGCCGCACACGGCGCCGACGCGATCGACGTCTCGACCGGGCAGGTCGTGCCCGACGAAGCCCCCGAGTACGGCCGTTCGTACCAGACGCCGTACGCCGACCGCATCCGCAACACCCTGGGCGTGCCGGTCGTCGCGGTCGGCGCGATCTCGTCCTGGGACGACGTCAACTCCCTGCTGCTGGCGGGCCGCGCCGACCTGTGCGCGCTGGCGCGCCCGCACCTCTACGACCCGCACTGGACGCTCCACGCGGCGGCCGAGCAGGGCTACACGGGGCCGGGCGCGCCGTGGCCCCCGCCGTACCGGGCGGGCAACCGGACCCCGCCGGCCGGGCGCACGGACGCGCCGAAGCCGAGGCTGACGCTGTCATAGGGCGGGCGGGGAAAGCCCCGCCGCAGGCGACCGGCCCCCCATCGCGATCTCCACCCGGTCCGCCACCGCCCGGTAGCCGATCCGCCGGTACACCCCGTTGCTCGTCGGGTTCGCGAGGTCCGTGAACAGGAGCACCTCACCCGCCCCCGCGCCCCGCACCGCCCCGCTCGCCGCGGCCGTGACCGCCGCCGCGTACCCCCGCCCGCGCCACTGGGGCGCCGTATAGACAGGCGCGACACGCACCGTGCCCGCCACGGGCCGTGAGACGCCCGCCGTCGACACGGGGACGCCGTCGTGCTCCCACAGGGTCAGACCGCCGTAGGCGATGCGGTCGTCGACCGCCCGGCCGGCGCCCGGCGCGGGTTGGCCGGTCTCCCGGCGGAAGGCGTCGACCCACTCCACCAGCAGCGCCCGGTCGGCCGTGGTCGCCACCCGCGCGCGGCCCGGCGGCGAAGGGTCCGGCGGGGTCAGTACCCCGAGCCGGTACAGCCGTCGCTCCACCACGGTGGTGACCTCCGCGCCGGTACGACGCCATTCGGCCGCCAGCGCCCCGGCCGTGCCCCGCTCCGCGCTGACCGCCGGGCTGCCGAACGTCACGCACGCCCCGGCCGGCGGCGCCACCGCCTCCGCCGGCACGGTCCCCACCAGCACCGCGTACGGCGGCGTCCACAGCAGCGCGCCGTCCACGCGGCCGTCCGCGCCGCGCCACCAGCCGTACCGGGGGGTGCCTTCGCCGTACGCGTCGCTGCCGCGCCGCCTCAGTGTCCCGGCGACCGTGAGCAGCAGCGTGTTCTCCGCCGGCCGGGCGGCGACGGTGGCGCCCGCGACTGTCAGGTACTCGTCGAGGTCTTCACTGAAAGTCCAGGTCATGCCCCATGCTGCCCGGCGCCGCCGCTTCTCGTCACCCGCTTTTCGTCACCGCTTCCCATCACCCGTTTCCCGTCCGGTCACCGCCGCCGCGTACGAACTCCGCGCCCGCGTCGCGCAGTCGCGCGTGCAGCCCCGCGAACACCTCCGCCGAGCGCACCCCCGGCCAGTCCGCCGGCAGCAGCTCGGCCGGAAGGCCGGGGTCGGCGTACGGAAGGCGGCGCCAGGAGTCGAGGGCCAGAAGGTAGTCCCGGTAGGACTCCCGCGGATCCGGCGCCGCGTCGCCCCGCGCCGTCCACGACCGCAGCACCGGCTCGTGCAGATCGAGGAACTGCTCGTGCTGCTTGGCGATCGCCGCCAGGTCCCACCAGCGCGCCACCGCCTCCTCCGTCGCGGCGAAGCCGAGGTGCTCCCCGCGGAACAGATCGACGTACGCGGCGAGTTGGAGGCGCTCCAGCGTGTGCCGGGTCTCCTCGTACAGCCCCGCCGGCGCGATCCACACCCCCGGCGCCGCCGCCCCGAAGCCCAGCCGGGCGAGGCGGGAGCGCAGCACGTGCCGCTTGGCGCGCTCGGCCTCGGGGACCGAGAAGACGGCGAGCACCCAGCCGTCGGACAGCCGTGGCGCGGGGCGGTCGTAGATGCGGCGGTCGCCGTCGTCGAGGAGCTGGTGGGCGTCGCCGGACAGCGCGTAACCGGCGGCGCCCTCCGGCGTGCGGGCGGCCACGAGCAGCCCGCGGCGCTTGAGCCGGGAGACCGACGAGCGCACCGACGGCGCGTCGACCCCGACGGCGGCCAGCAGCCGGATCAGCTCGGCCACCGGCATGGGCTCCATCGGCACGGACTCCGCGCCCGCGCCGGGAGTGCGTCCGTACGCGCCGTAGAGGGAGACGATCAGGGAACGGGGGGTGTGCTGCTCGGCCACGTGATCACTCTACGGCCGTCGCCCCACGGCCGCCCGCAGCCGGAAGCGCTGGAGCTTGCCGGTCGGGGTGCGGGGGAGCGCGTCCAGGAAGACGATGTCGCGCGGGCACTTGTACGGCGCCAGCTCGGCCTTGACGAAGTCGCGCAGCCGCGCCGCCGTCGCCTCCCCGCGCACGGCCCCGGCGCGCAGCACGGCGTACGCCACCACCACCTGGCCGCGCAGCTCGTCGGCCCGTCCCACCACCGCCGCCTCCACCACGTCGGGATGGCGCAGCAGCGCCTCCTCGACCTCCGGGCCCGCGATGTTGTACCCGGCCGAAATGATCATGTCGTCGGCGCGGGCGACGTAGCGGAAGTAGCCGTCGCCGTCGCGGACGTAGGTGTCGCCGGTGAGGTTCCAGCCGTCTCGCGCGTACTGCGTCTGGCGGTCGTCCGCGAGGTAGCGGCAGCCCACGGGCCCGCGCACCGCCAGCAGTCCGGGTTCGCCGTCGGGCACGGGCCGGCCCGATCCGTCGACCACCCGCGCCTCCCAGCCCGGCACGGGCACGCCCGTCGTGCCCGGCCTGACCGCCTCGTCCGCCGCCGAGATGAAGATGTGCAGCAGCTCGGTCGCGCCGATGCCGTTGATGATGCGCAGCCCGGTGCGTCCGTACCAGGCGTGCCAGGTGGCGGCGGGCAGGTTCTCGCCGGCCGAGACGCAGCGGCGCAGGGCGCGCAGGTCGTACGCGCCCACGTCGTCCAGCATCGCCCGGTACGCCGTCGGCGCGGTGAACAGCACCGACACCCGGTGCTCGGCGAGGGCGGGCAGCAGCTGTCCTGGCCCCGCCTGTTCGAGCAGCAGCGCCGACGCGCCCGCCCGCATCGGGAAGATCACCAGCCCGCCGAGCCCGAACGTGAAACCGAGGGGTGGACTGCCCGTGAAGACGTCGTCGGGCTCCGGCTTCAGCACGTGGCGCGAGAAGGTGTCGGCGACGGCCAGCACGTCGCGGTGGAAGTGCATGCAGCCCTTGGGCCGCCCGGTGGTCCCCGAGGTGAAGGCGATCAGCGCGACGTCGTCGGCGGACGTCCGAACGGCGGCGTACCGGGACGGCTTGCCGTCCGCCGCCCGCAGCAGGTCGTCGGGCGCGCCGCCGCCGTACGCCGTGATGCGCATCCCCGGCACCCCGGCCTTCACGAGGTCGTCGAGGGCCCGTACGTCGCACAGGGCGTGGCGGACCCGCGCGATCTCGCACAGGGTGGCCAGCTCGGCCGCCCGCTGCTGCGCCAGCACCGTCACCGCCACCGCGCCCGCCTTCATCACCGCGAGCCAGCAGGCCGCCAGCCACGGCGTGGTGGGTCCCCGCAGCAGGACGCGGTTGCCGGGCACGACACCCAGGTCGGTGGTGAGGACGTGCGCGATCCGGTCGACGCGGCCGAGCAGTTCGCCGTACGTCCAGACCTCGCCCGCGCCGGTACGGAAGACGGGCCGGTCCGGGCCGAAGCGCTCGACCGTACGGTCCAGGAGCTCCGCCCCGCAGTTGAGGCGATCGGGATAGCGCAGCTCAGGACGGTCGAGCAGCAGCCGCGGCCACTGACGGGCGGGCGGCAGCCGGTCGCGGGGAAAGGTGTCGACGTGCGCTGAGGTCTTCAGCTCCATGACGGGATCGCCCCCTTGTCGCCTCTTGAGCGTATCGTTTGGGTGACGACAGTCAACGGTCCGCAATAAAGTGGGGTGCGAGGACATGCCGGGATTCGCGCTGGAACCTCAGCAGCAGGAGTGGTGCGAGCGACTGCGCACGCTGGCCGCCGACCATCTGCGCCCTCTCGCGGAGAAAGGCGAACCGGGCAAGGTGAACCGCCCGTTGGTCGCCGCCCTCGGGGAACACGGGCTGCTGCGGCGCCTGTTCGGCTCCGGCGCGCTCGATCTCTGCCTGATGCGTGAATCCCTCGCCCGTGCCTGCACCGAGGCCGAGACCGCCCTCGCCCTGCAGGGGCTCGGCGCGAGCCCGGTGGCCAGGTCCGGCACGGACGGTCAACGAGCGCGCTGGCTGCCCGAAGTGACCACGGGGCGGGCGGTCGCCGCCTTCGCGCTCAGCGAGCCGGGCGCGGGATCGGACGCCGCGGCGCTCTCGCTCACGACCGCACCGGAGGGGGACGGATGGCGCCTGTCCGGTGAGAAGTGCTGGATCTCCAACGCGCCGGAGGCCGACTTCTACACCGTGTTCGCCCTGACCACCGAGGGCGCGGGAGCCCGTGGTGTCACCGCCTTCCTGGTCCCCGCCGACCGGCCCGGCCTGACCGGCACCCCGCTCGACATGCTCTCGCCGCACCCCATCGGGGCCCTGGCCTTCGACGGCGTCCCGGTCACCCGCGCCGATGTGATCGGCGAGGTGGACCGCGGCTTCCGCGTCGCCATGGACACCCTCAATCTCTTCCGTCCCAGCGTCGGCGCCTTCGCCGTCGGCATGGCCCAGGCCGCCCTCGACGCGGCTCTCGCGCACACCGCGAGCCGCACCGCCTTCGGCGGCCCCCTCAAGGACCTCCAGTCGGTCGCCCACCGGGTCGCCGAGATGGCGACCCGCACGGAGGCCGCGCGCCTGCTCGTGTACGCCGCCGCCTCGGCCTACGACGCGGGCGCGCCCGGCGTCCCGCGAAGCGCCGCCATGGCCAAGCTGTTCGCCACCGAGACCGCCCAGTACGTCGTCGACGCGGCCGTCCAGCTGCACGGCGCCCGCGCCCTCCAGCGCGGCCACCTCCTCGAACACCTCTACCGCGAGGTCCGCGCCCCCCGTATCTACGAAGGCGCGACCGAGGTCCAGCGCACGATCATCGCGAAGGAGCTGTACCGATGACCTCGCACTCCCCGGACTCCTCGCACTCCCCGGTCCCCGCGGCTCCCCCGCACCACCCGCGCCCTCCGCACTCCCCGCACCACCTGCACCGCGTCAACCCGGCCGAACTCTCCCCGCCCACCGGCTTCTCGCACGCCGTCACCGCCACCGGCTCCCGGCTGGTCTTCCTGGCGGGCCAGACGGCCCTCGACACGGACGGCAAGCCCGTCGGCGACACGCTCCCCGCCCAGTTCGAGACGGCCCTCGGCAACCTCCTCACCGCCCTGCGCGCCGCCGGGGGCGCCCCCGCCGACCTGGCCCGCGTCACCGTCTACGCCACGGATGTCGCCGACTACCGCGCCCACGCCCGCGAACTGGGCCGCATCTGGAGCCGACTGGCGGGCCGCGACTACCCCGCCATGGCGGTGATCGGCGCGGTCCGTCTCTGGGACGAGCAGTGCCTGGTGGAGCTGGACGGGGTGGCCGTACTGCCCTGACGGCGACAGCTCCTCGTACGGTTTCGGCCCCTCGGCCCTCTTGCCTGTCTCGCCGAAACGCGGTGAACTCCGCCCAGCCCCGACCGGGATGGGAAGCTGTGCGCACAGAAGGCCGCCCCCATCCTCCGTACGCGGCCGCCTCCATGGACGGAAACGAGGACACCCCCCATGAGCAGTGCCTGGTTCGAACGCCCCACCCTGACGGGCCGTTACGTACGTCTTGAGCCATTGACCACCGGCCACGCCGAGGGGCTCTTCGAGGCGCTCAAGGACCCCGCCGTCTGGACCTGGCTGTCCAGGAAGCAGCCCGCCGACGCCGCGGGAATGCGGAAGATCGTCGAAGGGCTGCTGGCCAGGCAGGAGGAGGGCGACAGCGTCGCGCTCGCGCAGATCGACGTCGCCACCGGTGAAGTGGCGGGTTCCACCTCGTACTACGAGGTGGAACCCGCCCACCGTGGCATCGCGATCGGCTCGACCTGGCTCGGCAGCCGCTTCCAGCGCACCGGCATCAACACCGAGGCCAAACTGCTCCTGCTGGGCCGGGCCTTCGACGACCTCGGCGCGCGGCGCGTCACCTGGCACACCGACCACCGCAACGAGCGCTCGCAGCGGGCCGTCGAGCGCCTCGGCGCACGGCGCGAGGGCGTCCTGCGCAGCCATCGGACGAGGCCCGACGGGACCGTGCGCGACACCGTCGTCTACTCGATGCTGCGCGACGAGTGGCCGTCCGCGCGCGAGGCGCTGACCGCCCGCCTCGTGCGTCCCCGACGGCAGGGGTGCTGATCGACTGGTGACCCGCAGGCTCCGGGCTTACGGTCGAAGGGTGGGCACAGCCGCCCCACCACCGTCGCGGTGGCGCTCCTCGCGGCCTTCGTCCTGGTGGAGCGGCGCTCGAAGCAGCCCATCACGCCATTGCGCATGTTCGCCGACCGCAACCGGGCGGGCACGTACGGCATCATGCTCACCCTCGCCGCCGCGATGTTCAGCATGTTCTCCTTCCTCACGCTGTTCGTCCAGAACGTGCTGGACTTCGGCCCGCTCCGGGCCGGTGCGGCTTTCCTGCCGGTCAGCGTGGTCATCGCGGTGGGCGCGGGCCTGGCCTCCCAGCTCCTGCCGAGGTACGGCCCGAAGCCCTTCATGGTGACCGGCTCGGTCCTGGCCGCGGCGGGGCTGTCCTGGCTGACCCTGACGGACGTCCACTCGACGTACCTGGGCAGCGTCCTGGGACCGATGCTCGTCTTCAGCCTCGGCATGGGCACGAACTCCGTCGCGCTGACGCTGATGGCGGTCTCCGACGTGCCCCCGCACGAGTCGGGCGCGGCCTCGGGCCTGCTCAACGTCATGCAGCAGGTGGGCGGCTTCCTGGGCCTGTCCATCCTCGTCACGGTGTTCGGTACGGCCAGCGGCGACGAGGCCGGCCGTCGGATACCGCGGTTCCTCGCCCGGGCGGGCCCCGCCGAACGCGCGCGGTTCGAGCGGACCGGGCAGCTCCCGTCGCCGTGGGGCGACGAGGTGCTCACCTCGGGGGTCTCCGCCGCCTTCGTCGTCGCCGCGGTGTTCACCGTGGCGGCCGCGGTCATCGCGCTGTTCGCCATCCAGGTGCGCCCGTCCGACCTGGAACGCCTCCGGGGCGGCCACGGGGCCGGTTCCTGAGCCCGCCCGTGGCGCGTCGGTCCTCGGGGCGGGCAGACACCCTCCGACGGTGGCCCTCTTCTCGGGTCTCCGGCTCGTCCGGAGTTTTCGACGCCCGGTGCGGGATACCCGTTCGCGGTGATCTTCCGATCTGTCCGACGGAAAAGGGAAGCCGATGCGCGCACTGACCGTCCGCCCGCATGCAAAGGATTCGCTGGAGGTCCGCGACCTGCCCGCGCCGGTGCCCCAGGAGGGGCAGCTGCTGGTGGACGGTCTCGCGGTGGGGGTCTGCGGGACGGACAAGGAGATCGTCGAAGGCGGTTACGGCTGGGCGCCCCCGGGCCGTGACTGGCTGGTGCTGGGGCACGAGTCGCTCGGGCGGGTCCGCCAAGCCCCGCCGGGCAGCGGGTTCTCGGCCGGTGACCTGGTCGTCGGCGTGGTCCGCCGGCCCGATCCGCAGCCGTGCGGCGCCTGCGCGCGCGGCGAGTTCGACATGTGCCGCAACGGCGGGTACACCGAGCGGGGCATCAAGCAGATCGACGGCTACGGCTCGCAGATGTGGTGCGTGGAGGCGGAGTACGCGGTCGAGCTCGACGCGCGCCTCGAACGGGTGGGGACGCTGCTGGAGCCGACGAGCGTGGTGGCCAAGGCGTGGGAGCAGGTGGAACGGGTCGGCGGCAGGTCCTGGTTCGAGCCGCGGCGCGTGCTGGTGACGGGGGCCGGCCCGATCGGGGCGCTGGCCGCTCTGCTGGGCGTGCAGCGCGGTCTGGACGTACACGTGCTGGACCGCGTCACCGGAGGTCCCAAGCCGGCGCTGATGGAGGCTCTGGGCGCGACGTACCACGCGGAGAGCGCCGAGAAGGTGATCCCGGCCCTCAGCCCGGACGTCATCATCGAAGCCACCGGGGCGGCCGAGGTGGTGTTCGCGTCGATGTCCGGCACCGCGCCCTACGGCATCGTCTGCCTGACCGGTGTGTCACCCACCGGCCGCACCCTGAACGTGGAGGGCGGCACCGTCAACCGGGAGATCGTGCTGGAGAACGACGTGGTGGTGGGCTCGGTCAACGCCAACCTGCGCCACTACCGGCAGGCCGCGGACGCACTGGCCGGGGCGGATCTTCCGTGGCTGGAGAGGCTCATCACCCGCAGGGTTCCGCTGGACCGTGCCGAGGAGGCGTTCACGGTACGGTCCGACGACATCAAGGTCGTCGTGGACCTCGGCCCAGGGGCCGAATGACCCTGACCGCGGACGCGGGACTCCGGCAGGCCCCGAGGCACGGCCCGGACCCGGAGGCACGGCCCGAACCCGCACCGGCCCTGCGGCGCCCGCGCACCGGCCGCGCGGTCAGCGGCGCGTCCTCGCGCGACGACGGTGCTCCCGCAGCATCGCGCTGTCCGCGAGCGCCAGCAGAGCCAGGACGGCGAAGAGTATCGCGACGGCTCCCAGCGCCCACGGGTTCGGAGCACTGCCCCCGTGCGAGCGCGACGCCCACACCCCGAACAGCACGGCGAGAGCCAGGAACAGCGGTGTGTGGATCTTCGCGAGCACGTGCCTCAGCCTGTACGCACGGCGTGCGGCCACCGCCTCCCCGGCGTCGTGCCGGCCCGGGGGCGGGGGAGGGCCCGGGGGCGGGGGAGGGCCCGCGCCGTCCTCACGGCGCAGCTCGCCCGGCTCGGGACTGTGGTCGCGCATCGACGCCTCCAGCGGCGAAGGACCCCTCGTTCCCAGGGTAGTCCCGCTCCGGGCGGACCCATGCGGTACTTCCGCCAGAGCCTCGAAGCTGTACTAGCCTGAACCGATGTCTCACAACGCTGCTCCCCTGATCGTCGTCATGGGTGTCTCAGGATCGGGAAAGACAACGGTCGGCCAGGCGATCGCCCAGCGGCTCGCTGTGCCCTATGCCGAAGCCGACGATTTCCATTCGCCGCAGAACGTGGCCAAGATGCGGGCCGGCGTCCCCCTGGACGACGAGGACCGCCGCCCGTGGCTCGACGCGATCGCCACCTGGCTCGACGAGCACGCCGGACGGGGAGGCGTGGTCACCTGCTCGGCCCTGAAGCGGCGTTACCGCGACCGGCTCGCCGCCGTGTCGCCCGAAGTCCTCTTCCTCCACCTCGACGGTTCGGCGGAGCTCATCGCCGGCCGGCTCGCGCAGCGCGAGGACCACTTCATGCCGGCGAGCCTCCTCCAGTCCCAGATCGACGCCCTGGAACCGCTGGAGCCCGACGAGTCCGGCGCGGCCGTTCCCATCGACGGAACGCCCGAGCGGACGACCGCTCTGGCACTCGCCGCGGTCGAGGCCCGATGAACCGGACGCCGGACGCGGGCTGAGCGTCCTCGCTGCGTACCTGGCGGCTTGCCGCCGCACTGCTGCTGGTCCGCGACTTCGCACCACCCTCCCGGGACGAAGCAAAGGCATGAACCGGCCCGTACGGGCGACCGGGCCCCAGGGGAGGCGTGAGCGAGGTCACAGGTACCGGCGGATCGGTATGACGGCCGCCTCCCGGGCGCGCTGGACGAGCGAGCGCTTCTTCCACCGCGCCGCGCTGATGCGCTCGCTCACGTCGAGGTCCTCGTCGAAGTGGCGGTCCAGGGAGGCGGTGAACCCCTCGTCCAGAACAGCGAGCATGACCTCTTCGTCGTGGTCGAGAGAGCGCCGGTTGAAGTTGGTGGACCCGATCAGGGAGAGCACGTGATCGACGGTGATGACCTTGGCGTGCATCATCGTCGGCTGGTACTGGAAGATCTTCACGCCGCAGGCGGTGAGGTCCTCGTAGTAGCGCTGCCCGGCCAGCTGGCAGACGCGCTTGTCGGTGTGCGGGCCCGGCAGCAGGATCTCCACCTCGACCCCGCGGCGCGCGGTGGCGCAGAGCAACTCGATGAAGTACGCGTCGGGGGAGAAGTAGGCGGTGGCCAGACGGAACCTTTCCTCGGCGGACTCCAGCCCGACCCGGATCAGGGTCTGCATGTCCTGCCAGCCGAAACTGGCCGATCCGCGTACCACCTGGACGACCGCGTCGCCCTGCGGGCGGTGCTCGACGAACCGGTCGCGGTCGTCGAAGAGGTTCTCGTGACATTCGGCCCAGTTCTGGGCGAAGGCCGCGGCGATGCCGTCCACCGCCGGGCCCCGGACCTGCACGTGGGTGT
Source organism: Streptomyces enissocaesilis (assembly GCF_039533765.1). NCBI lineage: Bacteria > Bacillati > Actinomycetota > Actinomycetes > Kitasatosporales > Streptomycetaceae > Streptomyces > Streptomyces enissocaesilis. Next base: position 32,795 of record NZ_BAAAUD010000056.1, read on the forward strand.
CGCGCCACTCGTTCTCGTTGCGGGCGTCGCCGCACCATTCCTGGGCGATCCCCACACCGCCGGTGAAGGCCGTGTGCTCGTCGACGACGAGGACCTTGCGGTGGCAGCGGTGGTTCTGTTTGAAGGGCGAGAGGTGCAGGGGCTTGCGGAACCACGCGACCTGGACCCCGGCCCGCTCCATCGCCTCCAGCTGGTCCTTCTCGATCAGCCGGCTGCCGAAGCCGTCCAGCAGCAGCCGCACCCGTATCCCCTGGCGGGCACGCTCGGCCAGCGCCTGGGCGAACTCGCGGGCTATGTCGCCCTTCCAGTACACGAACGTCATCATGTCCACGGTGTGCTCCGCGGAGCGGATCCCGGCCAGCATCGCCGCGAAGATCTCGTCCCCGTTACGGAGCGGGACCAGCATGTTGCCCTCGGTGGCGGCGATGCCGATCAGTCTCTCCAGACGCCGCCGTATTCGCGCCGCGCGGTCCTCGAAGGACCGGGCGGCCTGCGGGAGGGCGGTGCCGGGATTCGTTTCCGGCGGGTCCTGTGTGCTGGTCATGGAGTCACCTGGCCGGCGCAGACGGGGGGCGGGAACTGCGGGCCCGGTCCGGCGCGGGCCGCCGCAGCGTGGTGACTGTACCGGGTGGCCCGCGTCCCTCACGACCCGCTCTGCCGTGGCCCGGCACCGGAAGGACCGGCTGCCTCCTCGACCGTGCGGGTACGCGCCGGCCCTGAGCGGCTAGAGTTCCGGCCCGGCGGAAGATCCGACAAGAGGGGGCGCTGTGGCCAAGGTCGACATCAGTCTCGACGCGGAACTGGTGGTGGAAGTGATGGTCCTGGCCGGGATCGGCTCGCCCCAGGACGCCGTCGAGGCGGTCGTACGCGACTACATCGCCCGCGGCCACCGCACGGAGGCACGGGTCGAGTTCAAAGAACGGGCCGTGCGCGAGGCCGAGGCCAAACCGCAGGAGCCGCAGGGCTGACCGACGCGCGACGCCCGGACCGCCCGCCCCCGGGGCGGGCGTCTCATCTCCGCGGAGCAGGCGCCGGCGCAGGGGGAGCGCGCCGGCTGAAGACCCGCTCCCCCTGGGGGCGCGTGGCTCCCCACGACGCGTCCCGATGACGGCCGCGTTGGCCGGACTTCTGCTGACGGCAGGGCTGTCGGTGACACAGGCGTCCACGGCGCAAGCCGCCACGGCTCCGTGCGGGGGCACCTACACGATCGTCGTCGGCGGCACGGGAAGCTCGTGGCACAACGACAACTTCACCGGCGGCATCCAGCAGCACGTCGGGTACCCCACCCAGATTCCCAACGGCGCGAGCGCCCGGGCATGCGTCAATGAGCTGAACCGGCTGGTGCGCGACCAACGCGCCGCGTGCCCGGGCCAGCATGTCAAGATGGGTGGGTACTCCTTGGGCGCCGCGGTGGTGCACATCTGGATCACCGAGAACTGGCAGACCTTCGACAACGTCAACGCCATTCTCATCGCGGACCCCAAGCGCCAGGCCGGACCCGGTGCCAACGGGGGATCCGTGCCGTTCGGCGGCATCGTTGGCGCGCTGTCCAGCGTCCTCCAGGCCGCCGTCGTGGAGGACGACGAGCGGCAGATGGACCGACGCTTGGAACGGGCCGTCCTGGAGTTGTCGGAGCGGCGTGACCCGAGAGCCACGATCTGCCCCTCCGACGCCGCACGGGCGGTGTACGAAGGGGAGGGCGACGGCTGGCGCGCGCTGATGGAGCCGGCACGTCGCGCGGTCCACCGGCTGGTCGAGGCCGGTGAGGTGGAGATCACCCAGGGTGGTAGCCCCGTAGAGCCCTCGAAGGTCCGCAGCCCGATCCGCGTCCGTCGCGCCCGCTGAGGTCCGTCCCGCTCGTGTGGCACCCGGCCGGACGGGTGCCATGAGGCGCCCCTGACCTCCGGTTCAGGGAAGCGGACGGATCGCGTACGCGCCGAAACTCACGGATACGCGCGGAGAATCAAGAACGAGGCGTCCTGGACCTGGGGGAAGATCGCGGTTGACCGCGTGTCCTGATGTCGTCCGTCCGAGCCGCAGGACAGCATCGACCGGATGAAGCCTCCTGCGGACCCGGAGCGGACTCCGGACGGCAGATACGTGGTCGTCGACCACCGCCGATGGCGTGCGACGGATCCGGAGATCCCCGAGGACGTCGCCTCCCGCCTACGGCATCATCTGATGGCGGCGCGCCGCGGGGTGGCTGCCGCACGCCGCGCCGCTGACGCGAAGGCTGAGGGCCGGGCGCGGAAACGCGTGAACACCGCGAAGGTGGCGCTCGGTGAGCGGGGTGATCCCTGGTGGGAGCAGTCTGCCGAGGTTCGCCGTCTGCGCTGGGAGAGGGGGCTCCACGAGCTCGACAAGGCTGAGCGGGAGGAGGGCGGGCGCGCACCGTGAGGCGGGTTGTCTCCTCGGGCGTGGTACGAGGCTCCGGCTCGTGGTGCACGGAGCGATCAGGTCCCTGGACCCCTGCCAATTCGAAGCGGACCGCTGTGCACTCCGGTACGGGGCCGCTGGGGGGTGAGGTCCGACATACCTCGCGCGGGAGTTCGCCGAGAAGGGGCCGGCCGTTGCGCGCAGGGATGGGCCCCGGCGGGTCGGTTCGTCCCGGGGGAGCCGGGGCGCCCGGCCGGCGATGCCGCCCTGACCGGTATGACCTCAGCCTCCGGGGAAAGGAGACTCACGTTCCCCACCCCGGGCGAGAGGAGTCCACCGATGGCAGCCGACGACATGGGGCACGCCGAGGACGCGTGGTGGCGGTCCGCGGTGGTCTACCAGGTCTATCCGCGCAGCTTCGCCGACTCCGACGGTGACGGCGTCGGCGACCTGGACGGCCTCACCGGACGCCTGGACCATCTGTCCGGGCTCGGCGTCGACGTGCTTTGGCTGTCGCCCGTCAACCCGTCCCCGCAGGCCGACAACGGGTACGACATCAGCGACTACCAGGACATCGACCCCGTCTTCGGTGACCTGGCGGCCTTCGACCGGCTGGTGGGCGCCGTGCACGAGCGCGGGATGAAACTCGTCATGGACCTGGTCGTCAACCACACCTCCGACGAGCATCCGTGGTTCCAGGAGTCACGCGACCCGGCGAGCCCGAAGCGCGACTGGTACTGGTGGCGTCCGCCACGTGAGGGACGCGAACCCAACAACTGGGGCTCCTTCTTCTCCGGTGCCGCCTGGGAGCTGGACGCGGCGAGCGACGCGTACTACCTCCATCTCTTCTCGCCGAAGCAGCCCGACCTCAACTGGGAGAACCCCCGGATGCGTCGGGCCGTGTACGCGATGATGCGCTGGTGGCTGGACCGGGGCGTGGACGGCTTCCGGATGGACGTCGTCAACCTCATCTCCAAGGACCCCGCCCTCCCCGACGGCGAGGTGCACGAACAGGGGCCGTACGGTGACGGCTCGCCCTACTTCGTCTGCGGACCCCGCATACACGACTACCTCCAGGAGATGCACCGCGAGGTGATCGCCCGGTACCCGGGCCGGCTGCTGACCGTCGGGGAGATGCCCGGGGTGACGGTCGAGCAGGCCCGCCTGTTCACCGACCCGGCGCGTGCCGAGCTCGACATGGTCTTCCAGTTCGAGCACGTGGGGCTCGATCACGGGCGGGGCAAGTTCGATCCCCGCCCGCTGCGGCTCACCGACCTCAAGGACTCGCTCGGCCGCTGGCAGTCCGGCCTCGCCGACGTCGGGTGGAACAGCCTGTACTGGAACAACCACGACCAGCCCCGGGCGGTCTCCCGGTTCGGTGACGACGGACCGAGCCACCGGACCCGGTCCGCGACGATGCTCGCGACCGTGCTCCACCTGCACCGGGGCACGCCGTACGTCTACCAGGGCGAGGAACTCGGCATGGCCAACGCGCCTCTGCGCACCGTCGAGGACTTCAGGGACATCGAGTCCCTGAACCACTACACGGAGGCGCTGCGCGCGGGGGCGCAACCCGAAGACGTCCTGCCGGGACTACGGGCGATGGGCCGCGACAACGCCCGTACACCCATGCAGTGGGACGCGTCCCCGCATGCGGGGTTCACCACAGGCACCCCGTGGATCCCCGTCAACCCGGACCACACCGAGGTCAACGCCGAAGCGGCCCTCGCGGACCCCGGCTCCGTCTACCACCACTACCGTCGGCTGATCGCCCTCCGGCACCAGGAACCGGCCGTCGTGCACGGCGACTTCACGATGCTGCTGCCGGACGACGAGCGGATCTACGCGTTCACACGCCGGCACGGCCGCACAGTGCTCCTGGTCGTCGGAAATTTCACCGGCGACACGGCCTCCGCCGTCATGCCCGCCGGATGGGACGGCGCCGAACTCGTCATGAGCAACGGCCCTTCGGTCCCCGCGCGGCCCGGCCGCCTCGTGCTCGCCCCGTGGGAGGCGCGGGTGCACCGGCGCAACGACTGAGCCGAGCGGGCGCGACGGCGATCGATGATCCCTCCGGTACCGGGTATGCGGACCTCATGACCGTCTATGGATTCCACGCCTCCCACGAACAAGTACCTCCCGCCGACCTGCTGGCAGCCGTCGTACGCGCGGAAGGCGCGGGCTTCACCGCCGCGATGTGCTCGGATCACTTCTCGCCCTGGAGTGTCCGGCAGGGTGAGTCCGGCTTCGCCTGGTCCTGGCTCGGCGCGGCGCTCCAGGCCACCGGCCGGATCCCCTTCGGAGTGGTGAACGCCCCGGGCCAGCGCTACCACCCGGCGATCGTCGCGCAGGCGATCGGCAGCCTCGCCGCGATGTACCCAGGCCGCTTCTGGGCGGCGCTGGGAAGCGGTGAGGCGTCCAACGAGCACATAACCGGCGACCGTTGGCCGCGCAAGGACGTCCGGAACGCGCGGCTGCGCGAGTGCGTCGACATCATCCGGGCGCTGCTGCGCGGCGAGGAGGTGAGCCACGACGGGCTGGTGACCGTGGACCGGGCCCGGCTGTGGACGCGCCCGGAGACGGTGCCGCCGTTGGTGGGAGCCGCGTGCAGCGAGGCGACCGCGCGGTGGTGCGCGGAGTGGGCGGACGGCCTGATCACGGTCAACGCGCCGCGCGAGACGCTGCGCCGGATCGTGGATGCCTACCGTTCGGCGGGTGGCGCCGGCCGGCTGCACCTCCAGGTGCACCTCAGCTGGGCCCCCGACCTGGGGACCGCCCAGGAACTCGCCCACGACCAGTGGCGCACCAATGTTCACGGGCCGCCGGCGAGCTGGGACCTGGACTCGGCCGAGCTGTTCGACAACGTCAGCGAGCACGTCTCACCGGACAGGGTCGCGGAGTCCGTCAACATCTCCGACGACCTCGGCCGGCACGCGGCCTGGCTCCAGGAGTACGCCGACCTGGGCTTCGACGCCGTCATGCTGCACCACGTCGGCAAGGAGCAGAGCGCCTTCATCGACGCGTTCGGCGCGAAGGTGCTGCCGCAGCTGGACGTCACCCGTCCCCCGGCCGCCGTCGCGGAGGGTGTCCGATGAGGATGACCCGTACCTCCGACCTGTGGTGGAAGAACGCGGTCGTCTACTGCCTGGACGTGGAGACGTACCAGGACTCCGACGGCGACGGCACCGGCGACTTCGCGGGGCTGACCCAGCGCATCGACCACCTGGTGCGCCTCGGTGTCACCTGCGTGTGGCTGATGCCGTTCTATCCGACGCGGGAACGCGACGACGGCTACGACATCACCGACTTCTACGCCGTCGATCCCCGGCTCGGCACGCTGGGCGACTTCACCGAGTTCGTGCGCACCGCCCGCGACCGGGGCATCCGGGTCATCGCCGACCTGGTCGTCAACCACACCTCCGACCACCATCCGTGGTTCCAGGACGCCCGCTCCAGCCGCACGTCGAAGTACCGCGACTGGTACGTCTGGTGCGACAGCCCGCCGGAGGACGGCCCCGGGGGTGTGGTCTTCCCCGACGTCGAGAAGAGCGTGTGGGAGTACGACGAGACCACCGAGCAGTACTACCTGCACCGGTTCTACAAGCAGCAGCCCGACCTCAACGTCGCCAACCCGGCGGTCCGTGACGAGATAGCGCGCATCATGGGCTTCTGGACGCAGCTCGGACTGTCGGGATTCCGGGTCGACGCGGTGCCGTTCCTGCTGGAGACCGACGGCCAGGAGGACGCGGACCAGCTGCCCGACCCGCACGAGTACCTCGCCGACCTGCGGGCCTTCCTCGGACGTCGCAGCGGTGACGCGGTGCTGCTGGGCGAGGTGAACCTGCCCTACCCGGACACCGCGAAGTTCTTCGGCGACTCGGAGTCCTCCCGCGGTGACGAGCTGACCATGTGCTTCGACTTCATCGGTATGCAACAGATGTACCTGTCGATGGCGCGGGGCGAGGCGGCCCCCCTGGCGGCGGCTCTCCGGGAGCGCCCCGCGGCGCCCCGCGACGCGCACTGGGCGACGTTCGTCCGCAACCACGACGAGCTCACGCTCGACAAACTCGACGACGACGAGCGCGCCGAGGTGTTCGCCGCCTTCGGCCCCGACAAGGACATGCAGCTCTACGACCGGGGCCTGCGCCGCCGCCTGCCGCCGATGGTCGACGGCGACCGGCGGCGCGTGGAACTGGCGTACAGCCTGCTCTTCTCCTTGCCCGGCACACCGGTGCTGTTCTACGGCGAGGAGATAGGCATGGGCGAGAACCTCGCCGCCGAGGGCCGGCAGGCCGTCCGCACCCCGATGCAGTGGACGCCCGACAAGAGTGGCGGTTTCACCGCGGGGGAGGGAGTGGAGCTGCCCAATCCCGTCGTGACGGGTGCGTTCGGCCCGACGAAGGTCAACGCGCACGACCAGGCGCACGACCCGGCTTCGCCGCTGGGTCGGATGCGGACGCTGATCGAACGCTACCGGGAGACCCCCGAGCTGGCCTGGGGCGACTACCGGGTCATCGACGCGGACGATCCGGGCGTGCTGGTCCACCTCAGTTCGCTGGAGGGCGGCGCGGTGCTCGTGCTGCACAATTTCTCCGAGCGGTCCGTCACCGCCTCCGTCGAGGTCCCGGGACTGAGGGGCGGCCGGCTGCTCACCGATGTCTTCACCGGTGACACCCTCAAGTCGGCGGCCGCCGGCCTCGTCGATGTCGCGCTGGACCCGTACGGCTACCGGTGGCTGAGGGTCAACACCCCCCTTGACGACCCGGATCGGGCGACAGCGGTGTGATCCGACGCGCGCGAGGTGTCCGGCCGCACGGAGTGGGCCGGGCACCTCGCGCGATGGTCGTCCCGCCGGCTAAGGCGCGTCCACCAGAGTGCGGCCGTCGGCGGGAACGAGCGAGGCGAGGCCGCCGGCGTAGGCGGACTCGACGCGGGATCGTTCAGTCGCGTTCGGAACCGCGTTCGTGCAACTGGTGCCCGCGGCCGACCCTGACATCAGCTGGGAGCACGGGCCGGGCTTGGTGTCGGGCAGACCCAGGCTGTGCCCCATCTCGTGGGTGGCGATGCGGGTCTTGTCATAGCCCTCGGACACCGCCTGGTTGCCGAGTTCGACACGCACCTGGCCACCCGGGCGCACCGGTCCGAGTGTCGCCTGCGGCCAGCCACTGGTGGCGACGATCTGGATCTCGGCCCGGGTGCCGGGTGCGGCTTCGACGAGCCTGACGTTGCTGACGTTCCGGTTCCACGAGGCGACTCCGGCGGCGATCGCCGCTTCCCAGCCGCCTGCGCGGCTGTCGTCGTAGTGGAGTGTCACTGCGGCAGCCACGCTTGTTGCTGCGGTCAACTCCGGTGCGGGCGCGGGCGCGGGTGCGGCGTGGGCTGCTGTTGCTGTGGCCAGGGCGACCGCGAAGGCGGCGCCGGCCGCCTTCAGCCATGAGGAGTGCGGCATTGCTGTCCCTTCACTCGTGGGGGACTCGGCTCGCTCCGAACCGAGAGCGGGGAGGGGCCGCGACCGGCGGAGTGGCCGGTCGCAGGTTCTCCGGGGGCCTCAGAACTATGCCCATCGCTCCGTGCTTATCATGCCCCTGTCATCAAGGGAGGGCTGGAAAGGAGCGGTGCGGTCCGCGTCAGAGGTCCGGAGCGGGCCGCCTGCGCCGTGTGAGACGGCGCTCATGACCACACATGAAAGCGGCCCGTTCGGACACACGCCCGATGAAGTCATGACGAGCTGGGTGATGCGGCGTTACTCTGCGCGGACGATTCTTCAGTGAAGGTACGGATGCGTCGTTCCGTAGGCCGGAATGTGTCGTTCCGTAGTGTGATCGCCGTCATCGGCTCCCTCGGTGCCGCGGCCCCCGCGTCATCGGCACCCCGTACCCCACCCCCAAGTCGCCGGTGGCGGTGGGGTACGGGGGAGCCGTCTCGAGTGTCGACGCCGACGCGTCGGCGGCCGGCATCGAGGTGCTCCGCAAGGGAGGCAACGCCGTCGACGCCGCCGTGGCGACCGCCGCCGCGGCGACCGCCGCCGCGCTGGGGGTCACCGAGCCGTACGCGGCGGGCATCGGAGGCGGCGGCCACTTCGTCTACTACGACGCCTGGACGCGCACCGTGCGAACCATCGACGGCCGCGAGACCGCCCCCGGAGCGCCGACTCCTCGCTCTTCCTGGAGGACGGGCAGCCGATCCCCTTCGCCGACGCAGTGACCAGCGGACTGAGCGTCGGGACCCTCGGCGCCCCCCGCGACCTGGGACAAGGCGTTGTACGCCTGGGGCGGCAAGCCGTTCGGACGGCTGCTCGGACCGGCTGAACGGCTCGCCCGCGACGGCTTCGTGGTGGACGAGACCTTCCGCTCCCAGACCGCCGACCACCAGGCGCGCTTCGCCGGCTTCCCCGCGACCGCCGAACTCTGCCTGCCTGGTGGCCAGTTGCCGGTGACCGGCTCGGTCTTCAAGAACCCCGACCTCGCCCTTCGTACCGGACGCCGGGCCGTGAGGGCGTCGACGAGCTGTACCGGGGCGAACTGCCCCAGGACATCGTGTCCACGGTGCGCACACCGCCCGTGGACCCGGCCGCCACCAGGGTGGTGCGCGCCGGAGACCTGACGACCCGGGACCTCAAGGCGTACCGCGCACTGAGCCAGGCGCCGACCAAGGTCTCCTGCCGAGGGCTCGAGGTGTACGGCATCGCACCGTCGTCCTCCGGTGGTACCAGCGTGGGCGAGGCCCTCGGCATCTCTGAGTCCAGTGACCTTTCGAAGGCGAGTGAGACGCAGTACCTGCACCATCTCATCGAGGCGAGCCTGCATGGAGGAACGCCCGGACACAGTCGCCTTTGGCGCTGCCCTGGACGCCGTTCTTGCCTACACGGCAGGCGCCACCGTCTCCGACGCCACCGTCAGCCGACTCCAAGACGCGATCCTGGACATCCGCCTGAACCTTCTCGGTCTGCCACCCGGCTGGCGCACTCCCCGCCTGGACACCCTTGACCTCGGCGACCGCCGCTCGTCACGGCAGGCGGCCAGGAGCCGCTCGCGGGTGTCCCGTCCGGCGGCGAGGTCGGCGACGGCCTGGCACGGCGGGTTTTTGGCGGCGATCACGCGGGGCTCGCGCTGGTTTCGCGGCGAGGCCAGCTGCGCCGACCGGCATCCAGCGTTCCGGGGCCACTTTGGCGGCCACCCTCCGTTAAGACTGACGGTCACTCAGGCATGACTGACGCCTCGTCATGCATTCAAGATCATCTTGCGCCTGCGTTGCACAAGGCGCTGAAAAACAACAGTGCTCAGTGAAGGGCCGTGAAGGTAAGTATTCGCAGGTCAACTGGCATGCTGAGGCGCCGTGCCCCTTGCCCTCAAGGGGCACGGCGCCCCGCCGGTCAGATGTCCCGGAAGATCTCGATCTGCGCGCCGACCGAGTTCAGGCGCTCGGCGAGGTCTTCGTACCCGCGGTTGATGACGTACACGTTGCGCAGTACGGACGTGCCTTCGGCCGCCATCATGGCCAGCAGGACGACCACCGCGGGCCGCAGCGCCGGCGGGCACATCATCTCGGCGGCGCGCCACCGGGTCGGGCCCTCGACCAGTACGCGGTGCGGGTCCAGGAGCTGGAGGCGGCCGCCGAGGCGGTTGAGGTCCGTCAGGTAGATCGCGCGGTTGTCGTACACCCAGTCGTGGATCAGGGTCTGGCCCTGGGCGACCGCCGCGATCGCCGCGAAGAACGGCACGTTGTCGATGTTCAGCCCGGGGAACGGCATCGGGTGGATCTTGTCGATCGGCGCCTCCAGCTTGGAGGGCCGTACGGTCAGGTCCACCAGCCGCGTACGCCCGTTGTCGGCCTCGTACTCGCCCGTGCGGTCGTGGTCGAGGCCCATCTCCTCCAGCACCGCGAGCTCGATCTCCAGGAACTCGATCGGGACCCGGCGGATCGTCAGCTCGGAGCCCGTCACCACGGCGGCCGCGAGCAGGCTCATCGCCTCGACCGGGTCCTCGGAGGGCGAGTAGTCGACGTCCACGTCGATGTTCGGTACGCCGTGCACGGTCAGCGTGGTCGTGCCGATCCCGTCGACCCGTACGCCCAGTGCCTCCAGGAAGAAGCACAGGTCCTGGACCATGTAGTTGGACGAGGCGTTGCGGATGACGCTCACGCCGTCGTGGCGGGCGGCGGCGAGCAGCGCGTTCTCGGTCACCGTGTCGCCGCGCTCGGTCAGCACGATCGGGCGGCCGGGTCCGGCCGAAGGCTCCACCACCGCGTGGTAGATGCCCTCGGTCGCGGTGATGTCCAGACCGAAGCGGCGCAGCGCGATCATGTGCGGCTCGATGGTGCGGGTGCCGAGGTCGCAGCCGCCCGCGTACGGGAGTCTGAAGCGGTCCATGCGGTGCAGCAGCGGGCCGAGGAACATGATGATGCTCCGCGTCCGGCGCGCCGCCTCGGCGTCCATGGAGTCCATGTCCAGCTCGGCGGGCGGGACGATCTCCAGGTCCTTCCCGTCGTTGATCCAACGGGCGCGCACCCCGATCGAGTTGAGCACCTCCAGCAGGCGGTACACCTCCTCGATGCGCGCCACGCGCCTCAGCACGGTACGGCCCTTGTTGAGCAGCGAGGCGCAAAGCAGCGCCACGCACGCGTTCTTGCTCGTCTTCACGTCGATCGAGCCGGAGAGGCGCCGTCCACCGACGACACGCAGATGCATCGGTCCCGCGTACCCCAACGAGACGATTTCACTGTCGAGAGCCTCACCGATGCGCGCGATCATCTCAAGACTGATGTTCTGGTTCCCGCGCTCGATGCGGTTCACGGCGCTCTGGCTGGTGCCCAGCGCCTCGGCGAGCTGACTCTGTGTCCAGCCCCGGTGCTGACGGGCGTCACGGATGAGCTTGCCGATGCGTACGAGGTAGTCGTCTGCCATAGCGGCAGATTATCTCGGATATGAGATGACGCATTCCCAGGGGTGGATGTGGAGGCGGGGGCGGGGGCGGGCGGAAGGGTGCGGTTGAAGCGGAAGAGGTCGGCCCTCCGTCTCTCGTGGTCCGGCGGAGACCCTTCCGCGCATACCTGACACCTGCCGTCAGGGTTTCCCGGCCGTCGGCGGTGCGGCGCGCCGGCCGAGGTCGAGTTCGGCGGCTTCGGAGAGACGGCCGAGCCCCGTGGTGCCCGCCGAGCGCCTGGACGAGGGGCGGGAGCTGTTCTGCGGCGCTACTGGCCCGGGGGCGGCAAACGGCCGCTGCGGCGGTCGGCAACCGGGTCGGCGGCCGTCACGCATGAGGTCGCGTCTCCGCGGTACGAACCCGTCCGGGCCGGTGAAGGGCCCGGCATGCCGCCGGTCGCGCGCCGGTGCGACCCGGTGCCGTCGGGAGTGACGCCGACGTCCTTGGCGGGGCCCCGGCCGGCGGGGAACCGCTTGCGCGCGGCCACGTCCGCGACTCCCGGCAGGAGCGTGATCTCGTCGGCCCGCCGGGTGGCGCCGGCCCCCGGGGCGGCGCCGACGAGGCTGTTGGCGGTGGCCGGCCGGGGCGCCGTCGTCTCGCCACCGCGGCGGTCGCCCGTTTTCGCTGCGAGGGATTGGTGTCCCCTGACATCCAACCGAGGCGGTTGACAGTGAACCCAGCCGTTTCGGCTTCCATAGCAGCGAACCTGGCCACCAACTTGACGTGGGCTTGCCAATTGATGCTCGGTATCGTGTCCGTACGCTGAGCACGATCGCGCTGAACTAGAAGTTAGGGACGGCGGGTTGGCAGGGGAAGCGAGGGTAGGGCGAGTCGTCGGTGGGCGTTATCGGCTTGTCGAGGGGCTGGCGTCTGGTGGGTTCGGGCGGGTGTGGGCCGCGTACGACGAGACGTTGGGCGTGGACGTGGCGGTCAAGGAGATCTGGCTGCCGCCGGCCGGCTCGGACGGGGAACATCGCGAGCGGGTGGCCCGTGCTACGCGTGAGGCACGTAACGCGGCGAAGTTGCGGGACCATCCGCACATCGTCGCCGTCCACGACGTGGTGGTCGAGAACGGCGTGCCGTGGACGGTGATGCGGCTGGTCGACGGGTGTTCCCTGGAGGGACGCCTGCGCGCGGAGGGGCCATTGCCCGCGCCGCGCGTGGCCGAGGTGGCCGGTGCTTTGCTCAAGGCGCTGGGTGCGGCCCACGCGATGGGGATCGTGCATCGGGATGTGAAGCCGGCCAATGTGATGCTCGCCCGCGACGGACAGGTGTTGCTGACCGACTTCGGCATCTCCGTGCGTCAGACGGACACCGCGCTCACCTCCACGGGCGGGGTCATCGGCTCCGCCGAGTACATGGCACCGGAGCGGCTGAACGGTGTCGACGAGGCGGCCGGTGATCTGTTCTCGCTGGGAGCGACGCTGTACCAGGCAGTGGAAGGCGTCTCACCGTTTCGGCGGGAGACCCCGACCGCGACCCTGGCGGCGGTGGCATCGGCCCAGGCCCAGCCGCCGGAGCGGGCCGACGCCCTCACCCCTCTGATCACCCGCCTGCTGGCCAAGGAACCCGGCGACCGCCCGACCGTCACGGCGGCCCTGGACATGCTGCGCGGCGGTGGGTCCACGGCGGTGATCACGGAAAAGGTGGCACCTGCCTCGCCCGGGACGTTATCCCCGCGAACGGAGGAGCGGGGAGCGTTGCGGGTCACCAATCCGGGCGGGGTGCGGCGCAAGGTCGTCAAGGCGGTCCGGGACGCACTGCGCGGCGGCGGGCCTATCACTCCGGCGTCCCCGCGAACGGAGGAGCGGGGAGCGTTGCGGGTCACCAATCGGAGTGGGGTGCGGCTCAAGGTCATCGTCGATGGCGTCTGGTGTGTCAATGTCCAGAGCGGCGTCAGCAACACCGTCAAGGTCGAGCCGGGAGTGCACAATGTGCGCTGCGAGCGGGCCCGAGCCACGCTGCCCGGTCGCGGCGAGCCGATTACGGCCCGGGTCGGCCGCGGCTCCACCGTGCAACTGTTCGCCCTCACGCAGGGCAGACACGTGCTCCTGAGTACGGACCTGTCGCGCACCAGGCCGAGGATGACCGGGGGGACGGGGCTCGCGGTGGGGCTCATCGGGCTCGGGATCAGCCTCGTGGTCCTGATCGGGGCCATTCTCACCCACCGCGACACCCTCGCCGGAGATGGCCAGTTCGTCGCGAACGACGAGGAGGCTCTTTCGCTCGCGGTGACGAGCATGGGTTTGGGCTGTGCGGTGGGTGGCTTTCTCCTGCAGATCGGCTTCCGCGCAGCACGGAACAGACCGGAGTCCTTCCGTTCTGCCGCCAGGGCCTCACTGCTCCTCACCGGCGTCTGTGTGGCCGTGATGCTGGGTCTCTGGATGCCTCTCGCATAAGGGGACGTATCAGGTCATGGCCGAGTTGACGCGTTAGCCATCGGCGGGTGCACGCTGCCCTCACCCGAGCCGGTCCAGCTCTGGTGTTGACATCCAAGGCAGTCGATCCGGTTCAGGGCGCTGCGCACGACTAACTTCGCCGGCGAAGGACAGACCGGGTCCGGACATGACCGGGCCACGGCCATGTACTAGAGTTATCTCGACATCGAGATATCTGCCGAAGGCGTACCGCAGCCGCCGACCGGTAAGGGTGACCTAACTAAGTCTTACCTTAGCGGATGGCCAGGGGGTCGTGGCGGCAGGATGCGGTAGAAACGCGCACATTGAAGAAGGAGACTGTCGTGTCGGCGAACAGCTTCGACGCCCGCAGCACGCTGCGCGTGGGCGACGAGTCGTACGAGATCTTCAAGCTGGACAAGGTCGAGGGCTCCGCGCGCCTCCCTTACAGCCTGAAGGTGCTGCTGGAGAACCTGCTCCGCACCGAGGACGGCGCGAACATCACCGCCGACCACATCCGGGCGATCGGCGGTTGGGACTCGCAGGCCCAGCCCAGCCAGGAGATCCAGTTCACGCCCGCCCGCGTGATCATGCAGGACTTCACCGGCGTGCCCTGTGTCGTCGACCTCGCCACCATGCGCGAGGCCGTCAAGGAGCTCGGCGGCGACCCGGCGAAGATCAACCCGCTGGCCCCGGCCGAGCTGGTCATCGATCACTCCGTCATCGCCGACAAGTTCGGTACGGCCAACGCCTTCCAGCAGAACGTCGAGCTGGAGTACGGCCGCAACAAGGAGCGCTACCAGTTCCTGCGCTGGGGCCAGACCGCCTTCGACGAGTTCAAGGTCGTCCCCCCGGGCACCGGCATCGTCCACCAGGTCAACATCGAGCACCTGGCCCGTACCGTCATGGTCCGGGGCGGCCAGGCGTACCCCGACACCCTCGTCGGCACCGACTCGCACACCACCATGGTCAACGGCCTCGGCGTGCTCGGCTGGGGCGTCGGCGGCATCGAGGCCGAGGCCGCGATGCTCGGCCAGCCGGTCTCCATGCTCATCCCGCGCGTCGTCGGCTTCAAGCTGACCGGTGAGCTGCCGGCCGGCACCACCGCCACCGACCTCGTGCTGACCATCACCGAGATGCTCCGCAAGCACGGCGTCGTCGGCAAGTTCGTCGAGTTCTACGGCGAGGGCGTCGCCGCCACCTCGCTCGCGAACCGCGCCACCATCGGCAACATGTCGCCGGAGTTCGGCTCCACCGCCGCGATCTTCCCGATCGACGACGAGACGCTGAAGTACCTGCGCCTGACCGGCCGCGACGCCCAGCAGGTCGCGCTCGTCGAGGCGTACGCCAAGGAGCAGGGCCTCTGGCTCGACCCGGCCGCCGAGCCCGACTTCTCCGAGAAGCTGGAGCTCGACCTGTCGACGGTCGTCCCGTCGATCGCCGGCCCGAAGCGCCCGCAGGACCGTATCGTCCTCGCCAACGCCGCCGAGCAGTTCAAGGTCGACGTACTCAACTACGTCGAGGCGGGCGTGACCGGCGGCGACGGCCGCAAGCCGGGCGTCCCGCAGCAGGAGAAGCCGCACGGTGTGGCCTCCCCGGTCGACGAGGCGAGCTCCGAGTCCTTCCCGGCCTCCGACGCCCCGGCCTACGGCCACGACGACAACGGCGCCGGCGCCCCGCAGCACGACGCCGCCACGGGCGACGCGGTCCCGTCGAACCCGGTCACGGTCACCGCCCCCGACGGTTCGACGTACGAGCTGGACCACGGCGCCGTGACGGTCGCGGCCATCACCTCCTGCACCAACACCTCGAACCCGTACGTCATGGTCGCCGCCGCGCTGGTGGCCAAGAAGGCGGTCGAGAGGGGCCTGACCCGCAAGCCGTGGGTCAAGACCACGCTCGCCCCCGGCTCGAAGGTCGTCACCGACTACTTCGACAAGGCGGGCCTGACCCCCTACCTCGACAAGGTCGGCTTCAACCTCGTCGGCTACGGCTGCACCACCTGCATCGGCAACTCGGGCCCGCTGCCCGAGGAGGTCTCCCAGGCCGTCAACGACAACGACCTGGCCGTCACGTCGGTGCTCTCGGGCAACCGCAACTTCGAGGGCCGTATCAACCCCGACGTCAAGATGAACTACCTGGCCTCCCCGCCGCTGGTCGTCGCGTACGCCCTTGCGGGCTCCATGCGGGTGGACATCACCAAGGACGCGCTCGGCACCGACACCGAGGGCAAGCCGGTCTACCTCCAGGACATCTGGCCCACCGAGGCCGAGGTCAACGACGTCGTGGCGAACGCCATCGGCGAGGACATGTTCAACAAGTCCTACCAGGACGTCTTCGCGGGCGACGCCCAGTGGCAGGCGCTGCCGATCCCGACCGGCAACACCTTCGAGTGGGACAGCGAGTCGACGTACGTCCGCAAGCCCCCGTACTTCGAGGGCATGACGATGGAGACGACCCCGGTCGAGGACATCGCCGGCGCCCGCGTGCTCGCCAAGCTGGGCGACTCGGTCACCACCGACCACATCTCCCCGGCCGGCGCCATCAAGGCCGACACCCCGGCCGGCAAGTACCTCACGGAGCACGGCGTCGAGCGCCGCGACTTCAACTCCTACGGCTCGCGCCGTGGCAACCACGAGGTCATGATCCGCGGCACGTTCGCCAACATCCGCCTGCGCAACCAGATCGCGCCGGGTACGGAAGGCGGCTTCACCCGCGACTTCACCCAGCCCGACGCCCCGGTGTCGTACATCTACGACGCCTCGCAGAACTACCAGGCCGCCGGCGTCCCGCTGGTCATCCTGGCGGGCAAGGAGTACGGCTCGGGCTCGTCCCGCGACTGGGCGGCCAAGGGCACCGCGCTGCTCGGCGTCAAGGCCGTCATCGCCGAGTCGTACGAGCGCATCCACCGCTCGAACCTGATCGGCATGGGCGTCCTTCCGCTCCAGTACCCGGAGGGCGCCTCGGCCGAGTCCCTCGGCCTGACGGGCGAGGAGACCTTCGAGATCACCGGCGTCACCGGCCTCAACGACGGCGGCATCCCGGAGACCCTGCACGTCAAGGCGGGCGACGTGGAGTTCGACGCGAAGCTGCGCATCGACACCCCGGGCGAGGCGGACTACTACCGCAACGGCGGCATCCTGCAGTACGTGCTGCGGTCGCTGATCCGCAGCTAGTCGTCACAGCCTGACGCCGAAGGGGCGCACCCCAGTGGCGGGGTGCGGCCCTTCGGCGACTCCGGTGCGGTCAGAGCGCGCCGTTCCTCACGGCGGTGACGAAGGGCGCCCAGCCCGCGGCCCGGAACACGAGCGCGGGGCCCCCGGGTGCGGTCTTGCTGTCGCGGACGGGTATGACGCCGCCGGGGCAGTCGTCGGCGACCTCGACGCAGTTGCCCCCGTCGCCGTTGCTGTACAAGGACTTGCGCCACGCGGCCGTGCTCAGGTCAGGTGTGGTGATCATGTGTCGTGTAGTCCTTCGCCGCCGATTCGATCAGGGCCAGGGACGCCTCCGGCGACAGCGCGGCGGCCCTGGCCAGATCGTAGGCCGGTCGGAACTGGGCGACCAGGGCGGGTTCCTCGACGAGCTGGCCGGTATACGCGCCTTCGGTGTAGACGACGGGCGGCTCGTCGGTGAAGTCCATCAGGGACACGCTGGTGTCGAGGAACGGATGCGGGCCGGCGCTGAAGGGCATGACCTGGAGCACGACATGGGGCCGGGCGTGCGCCGCCTTGAGGAGATGCGTGAGCTGGCCGTGCATGACAGCGGGACCGCCGACCGGCACGCGGAGCATGGCCTCGTGGGTGATCACCCAGAACACCGGCGCCGTGGGCTAGGCGAGCAGCTCCGCCCGTTCCATCCTGGTGCTGACGTGCCCCTCGATCACCGACTGCGCGGCGAAGGGGTGGGCGCCACGGGTCAGCGCCCGCGCGTAGCCCTCCGTCTGCAGCAGTCCCGGAACCAGCATCGACCCGTACTCGCTGATCGCCGTCGCCCGCTGCTGCAGGTCCGCCGCGTCGGCGAAGTACGGGGCGACCTTGGACTTGCGTGCGAGGCGGCACAGGCGCTGAAGGTGCTCACCACTTCCCAGCACGCCGTCGAGCATCTTCGACAGGTCGAGTTGAGGCCGCCGCGTCGCGCTCTCCAACTGGCCGATGTACGCGCCGGAGCAGAAGACCTGCTCCCCGAGCTGCTCCTGCGAGTACCCACCGGCTTCGCGCAGGCGGCGCAGTTCCGAGCCGTAGAACGACCTCGGGTCGGTGTACGGATCGAGGTCCTTGGGCTGAGGCATGGGCAACGCTCCTTCCGCGCACACCGAGCGTAGCCGCCCGCAGTGACACTGCGCACACGAACGATTGCGACGCCGTGGCGGATGCGGGGCAGGGAGGACCGGCCGCCGGACCGGTCCTCCCCACGCCCGGGTCACCCCAGGAGTTCCACCTCGGCGAGGGTCGCCGGTCCGTCCGGTACCAGCCGGTACTTCTCGTACCTGTGGGGGGCGGCGACGGTGAAGACGCGGGTCTGGTGGTCCCAGGCGAAGGACTCTCCCGTACGCCTGTCGAGGTCCCTCCACTTCTCGCCGTCCCGCGAGCCCTGGAGCACCCAGCCCCGAGGGGCCTTGGCGCGGTCCGAGGAGGTGAGGGTGTACTGGAGGGCGCGGGTGTCCGGCTTCACCGCCAGGTCGAGGCTCTCGAACTGCGCGTCGGTGGCCGACGAGTTGTCGAACAGCGGACCGGAGCCCGTGATCGCGTCCGCGTGCGGCGACGGCACCTCGTCGTCCTGGGTGATGGAGACGGGCGCGGCCTTCCTGCCCGTGCCCCACGACGACGGCTCGGGGCCCATGTCGAACTCCAGCGTCCCGCCGCGCGCGAGCACGCTGTGCGGCAGCGCGGTGGACTTCCAGGGCTTGCCGTTGACCTTCAGGCCCTGGACGTAGATGTTCTTCGCGCTGTTCTTCGGAGCCCTGACCACGAGGTCGCGGCCGTTCTCCAGATGGACGGTCGTCTTCGTGAAGAGCGGCGAGCCGATCGCGTACTCGCCGCTGCCCATGACCAGCGGGTAGAAGCCGAGCGAGGAGAAGAGGTACCAGGCGGACTGCTCGCCGTTGTCCTCGTCGCCGTGGTAGCCCTGGCCGATCTCACTGCCGGTGTAGAGGCGGGAGAGGACCTCACGGACCTTCTCCTGCGTCTTCCAGGGCTGCGAGGCGGCGTTGTACATGTACGTCGCGTGGTGGGCCACCTGGTTGCTGTGCCCGTACATCCCCATCCGCACGTCGCGCGCCTCCGTCATCTCGTGGATGACACCGCCGTACGAGCCGGTGAACTCGGGGGACGCCGTCTCCGGGGTGGAGAAGTAGCGGTCGAGCTTGTCGCCGAGACCGGCGCGGCCGCCGTAGAGGTTGGCGAGGCCGCGTGAGTCCTGGGGCGCGGTGAAGGCATAGCCCCAGCCGTTGGTCTCGGTGTAGTCGTACCCCCACACGCGCGGGTCGTACTGCTCGGACGGGACCCGCCAGTCGCCCTTGAGGTCGCGGCCCTGGAAGAAGCCGGCCTTGCCGTCGAAGAGCTTGACGTAGTTGCGGGCGCGGTTCAGGAAGTACGCCGACTCCTCCTTGTAGCGCGCCTTCTTCGTCTTCGCGTAGAGCTTCTCGCCCATCTTCGCGAGGCCGTAGTCGTTGAGGTAGCCCTCCAGGGACCAGGAGAGGCCCTCGTGGGTCTTGGTGGAGGCGTACCCCAGGAAGGGGGAGGTCTCCATGCCCTTGCGGCCCACGCCCGAGGACGGCGGTACGACGGTGGCGTTCTTGAGGGCCGCCTCGTACGCCGCCTCGGCGTCGAAGCCGACGCCCTTGACGTACGCGTCGGCGAAGGCCACGTCGGAGGAGGTGCCGGTCATCAGGTCGGCGTAACCGGGGGAGGACCAGCGGGAGATCCAGCCGCCGTCCTTGTACTGCTGGACGAAGCCGTCGACGAGCCTGCCGGCCTTCTTCGGCGTGAGGAAGGAGTACGCCGGCCAGGTCGTCCGGTAGGTGTCCCAGAAGCCGTTGTTGACGTACACCTCGCCGTCGACGATCTTCGCGCCGGTGCGGGTCGGGGTGTCCGGGCCGGTCTGCTGGGAGAAAGGACTGGCGTACTGCTGCTTGGGGCGGGCCTTGGTGCCGGTGTTCTCGAAGCCGGAGTTCGGATACAGGTACAGCCGGTAGAGGCTGGAGTAGAGGGTCGTCAGCTGGTCGCGGCTCGCGCCTTCGACCTCGACGCGGCCGAGGATGTCGTCCCAGGCCTTCTGCGCCCGGTCCCTGACGCGCTCGAAGCGGGTGCCCGCCGGGATCTCGTCGGCGAGGTTCTTCTTCGCCTGGTCCACACTGATGAGCGAAGTCGCCAGCCGCAGCGTCACCTGGCGGTCGGCGCCCGGTTCGAAGCGGAGGTAGCCGGTGACGTCATCGCCTCCGCCGCCGCTGAGCTTGCCGCTCCCGGTGACCGGCGCGTCGAGGACGCCGTACACGAAGAGCCTGGTGGCGCCGGTGGACAGGCCGCTCTTGACGTCCGAGAAGCCGGTGAAGGAGCGGGTCGCCGGGTCGAGGGTGAGGCCGCCGTCGTTCGACACGTTGTCGAAAATGACGCTCGCGTCGTCACCGGGATAGGTGAACCGCATCATCGCCGCGTGGTCGGTCGGCGTCATCTCGGCCTTCAGGCCGTTCTCGAAGGTGACGCCGTACTCGTGCGCCTTCGCCGTCTCCTTCTCGTGCCGGAAGGGCAGGGCGCGCGCCTTGCGGGCGGCGTCCGGGGTGCCCGCGACGGCGGACGGCATCAGCTGGAACGTCTGGCGGTCGCCCATCCACGGGCTCGGCTCGTGGCTCGCGCTGAACGCCTGGATGGTGGGGAGGTTGTCGCTGTTGTTGCCGCGGGCGTAGTCGTAGAGCCAGCTGGTGGAGGCCGCGTTGGTCACCGGCGTCCAGAAGTTGAAGCCGTGCGGGACGGCGGTGGCGGGAATGTTGTTGCCGCGCGAGAAGGCGCCGCTGGAGTTGGTGCCACGGGTGGTCGACACGTAGTCGGAGAGATGGGCGAAACGCTTCTCCGGCGCCTTGGGGGCGAGGGTGACGTCGTCGACCCAGCCGCTGAACTTCGCCGGCCCCTTCGGGGAGTCGTACGCCACCAGCACCCGGTCGACGGTCTTGCCGGCCGCGACCGCGCCGATCCGCGAGGCCTTGTGGTTCCACTGGTTGACGTACAGCGTCTTGGAGGCGCCCTGACCCTGTGGGGACAGGGCCGCGCCGTGCTGGTCGACGGCGCGCAGGTCGCTCAGATAGGTGCCGTCCGTGAAGGCCAGGTCCACCGACACGTTCGTGGCCGGGTAGTCGAGGTCGGTCTCGGGGAGGGAGGGGAAGACCCGGTAGGACAGCTCGGTGTCCCGCGTGACGCGCGTGTCGACGTCGAAGACCTTGTTGTACGAGTACGCCCGGCCCTGCGGCTTGTGCGCGCCGGCGTACCGCAGCGCCCGCTTTCCCGTGAAGCCCGCGCCCGCCTTGGCGGTGGGGGAGCCCGAGGGTCCGCGGTCGACCTGGCTGCGCATGTCGTCCGGGGCGGGCGCGGAGGTGTCACCGTTCGAGAACTGAACGTCCGCGAGCTGGGTGGCGCCCGAGGCGCCGTTGTTGCGGGTGACGTCGAGGCGGTAGTGCGCGTACGCCGTCGTGTTCTCGAAATCGAAGCTCTTCGTCTCGAAGCGCTTCGCGAAGGTCTGTCCCGCGCGGGTGTCGAGGACCTTCCACTCCTTGCCGTCGGCGGACCCCCTGAGCGTCCAGTCCTTCGGGTCGCGCTCCGCGTGATCGTTGGCCGAACTCAGGGCGTATGTCACGACCTTGACCGGTTCGTCCAGGTCGAACTCGATCCAGGCGGTCGGCTCGAAGGCCAGCCATTTGGTGGCGGACTGGACGTCGACGAGGTTCTCCTTGACCTCTCCGCCGCCGGTGTTCTCGCCGCTGGCGCGCAGTTCGACGACGCGGTCGGTCACATTGCCCGGAATTCCGGCACTGTATCCGCCGTCGACCCCCGAGGAACGCTTCTCGCCGCCGGGTCCGGTTTCTACGGTGTTGCGCCAGTCCGGCTGGGGCTCGTCGGCCTCGAAGGAGGAGCTGAACGTGCGCTCGGGCTCCGGTGGCCGGTCGGGCCGGGCGACGGCGGCGGAAGGGGCCGTGACGACCAGCAGCAGGGCGGTCGCCGCGACGGCGGCCGCCGTATGGCGTGGTGCGTACCGAGGTGTGTACTGCATTCCGGACTTTTCCTCCCCTTGGACAACGTTGTCATGGGCAGTGCATGAGACCCAGTAGGAAGCCAAGTCGCCGATGGTGTCAAGGGTGTTGTCTGTGAAGGGGGAGGTGAAGGGGGTGCGTCGGGTCCGCGGAGCCGTGCGGGCGACCGCCTGCGCGTTCCCCGTACCCGTGAGGTCTCAACTAGGGAAAGACTGCCGCCCAACCTTGCTTTCGATCTTGCCCAGTTGACGTGAAGTGGACTATACCTGTCGGCGTCCGCAAAGCCGTTTGACGGCCGCGGACCAGGGGGACGGGGACCGGTGGGGGAAACTGCTGCGGCGGTTGCCGAACGCTATTGTCCGTACCTTCTGCAACTCAGCACGACCCAGCGTCATTTGACTGCGGTGGCGGGGCCCTTCGCCTAGGCGAAATAAGTACGGGCGACCGGTACACCGCCTGAGTCCTGGAGAAGGCGAGGACTTGAGCATGGGATCCACCTCCGCCCACAACAATGAGGGCCTTGGCCGTCGCGATCTGATCAAGCGGTCTGCCGCACTCGGTCTGGTCACCGTTCCGACGATGAGCTTCCTGTCCGCCTGCGCGAGCGGCGACAGCGGCAGCGACGAGAAGGTCGAAAAGGGCAAGAAGACCGGCAAGAACCCGCTGGGTGTCAATGAGAGCGCGCCGCTCGAAATCGTCATTTTCGACGGTGGATTCGGAACGAAGTACGCCGAGGACGCCAAGGCCGTCTATGAGAAGACCTATCCCAAGGCGACGGTCGAGTTCTCCAAGACGCAGAAGATCCAGTCGGTTCTCCAGCCCCGCTTCAACGGCGGCACCCCGCCGGACCTGATCGACAACTCGGGCGCCCAGCAGATGGACATGGGCGTCCTGGTCGGCAAGAAGCAGCTCACCGACCTCACCCCGCTGCTGGACGCCGCCTCCGTCGACGACCCGGCCAAGAAGGTCCGCGACACGCTGCGGCCCGGCATCGTCGAGATGGGCCAGTTCGACGGCGACCCGGTCTGGATCATGTACTACGCGTACACCGTCTACGGCGTCTGGTACTCGCAGACCGCGCTGGAGAAGCTGGACTCGGCGTACCCGGAGAACTGGGACGACATGCTCGCCCTCTGCGCCAAGGCGAAGAAGAAGGGCATCGCGGGCTGGACGTACCCGGGCAAGCACCCGTACTACGTGCCGTTCTCGCTGTACCCCTTCATCGCCAAGATCGGCGGTGCCGGGGTGCTGGACGCGATCGACAACCTGGAGCCGAGGGCCTGGGAGCACCCCGCGGTCAAGGCGGCCTTCGAGGCGTACTACGAGCTCTTCAAGAAGGGCTACATCCTCAAGGGCACCCCCGGCCTCGACCACCGCGGTTCGCAGGGCGCCTGGGCCCGCGGCAAGGCGCTGTTCATCCCGAACGGCTCCTGGGTGGAGAACGAGGAAGCGGCGATCATCCCCAAGGACTTCAAGCTGTCCGTGGGCGCGCCGTCCGGCCTCGACTCCTCCGACAAGCTGCCCTTCGGGACCATCTGGGCCTCCGGCGGTGAGCCCTTCATCGTCCCGGCCAACGCGAAGAACCCCGAGGGCGGCATGGAGCAGCTGCGCATCATGCTCAGCGAGGCCTCCTCGAAGTCCTTCACGGCCAGCACGAAGTCGCTGTCCGCCTTCAACGGCGGTACGGACGGCATCGAGTTGTCGGACGGCCTCAAGTCGGGCGTCGCCGCGCTGGACAGGGCCGGCGAGAACGTGGTGAACCCGCGTCTGCAGGACTGGTACGTGAAGCTGCAGAAGGAGCAGATCGGCGTCGCCGGAATCGGCGAGATGATGGCGGGCCGCGCGACTCCGGCCGAGACCATCAAGAAGATCCAGGGCTTCGCCGACAAGGCCGCCAAGGACCAGTCCATCAAGCACTTCAAGCACCAGTGACAGCGCGTCACCAGCGGCGGCATCGCAGGAAGGTCGGAGTCGGCAACGATGCAACACGGTAAGTACCGGTTCATAGCCGGGTTCCTGGCGGTTCCCATGACGTTGTACGTCATCTTCGTCATCTGGCCGTTCATCCAGTCCATCTACTACTCGTTCACGGACTGGACCGGCCTGAGCCCGGAATTCAAGATGGTCGGCTTCGACAACTACAGCAAGATGCTCGACGACGACATCTTCTGGAAATCCCTGCAGCACAGCGTTCTGCTCGCGATCGTGCTGCCGCTGGTGACGCTGGGCCTCGCGCTCTTCTTCGCCTTCATGCTCAATGTCGGCGGGCGGCGCCGCAAGGGCGCCGCCATCGCGGGCGTCCGCGGTTCGGCGTTCTACAAAATCGCCTATTTCTTCCCGCAGGTGCTCTCGATCGCGATCGTGGCCATCCTGTTCCAGTTCGCCTTCGACCCGGCCCAGGGCATGATCAACGAGTCGCTCAAGGGGCTCGGCTTCCAGGACGTCCCGGACTGGCTGGGCGATCCGCAGCTGGCCCTGTGGTGCATCATGGCGGTCCTCGTCTGGTGCACGACCGGCTTCTTCGTGGTGCTGTTCTCCGCCGGCATGGCCTCCATCCCGAAGGACTTCTACGAGGCGGCGCTGCTGGACGGTGCCAGCCGGATCACGACCTTCTTCAGGATCACGCTGCCGCTGCTCTGGGACACGGTGCAGTCCGGCTGGGTCTACATGGGCATCCTGGCGCTGGGCGCCGAAGGCTTCGCCATCGTGCACATCATGAGCGTCGGCCCCGGCGGGCCCGACTACTCGACGACCGTCCTGCCGCTGTACGTCTACCAAACGGCGTTCCGCGACGGACAGGCGGGCTACGCGACCACGATCGGTGTCGCCCTGCTCCTCGTGACGCTGGCCTTCGCGGCCGTCGTGATGCGGCTGGGCCGGCGCGAGCGGCTGGAGTTCTGATGAAGACCACTGACACCCCTCCCACCGGCCTCGACGACGCGAGCGTGCCGGAGCGGCGCACCACCGGCCGGTCCGCCGGCGCGGCCCCGGCGAAGAGCAGCGAGGGCAAGGTCCTCAACGTCTTCTCGCACGGGATGCTGGTCCTCTGGGCCTTCATGGTCATCCTGCCCCTGCTGTGGGCCGTGATGTCCTCCTTCAAGAGCGACGCGGACATCTTCAACACTCCGTGGTCGCTCCCCGACTCCCTGAACTTCGACAGCTGGGGGAGGGCCTGGACCCAGGCGCACATGAGTGAGTACTTCCTCAACACCGTCGTGGTGGTGGGAGGGTCGCTCGTCGGCACCCTGGTGCTCGGTTCGATGGCCGCCTATGTGCTCGCGCGCTTCGAGTTCCCCGGGAACCGCTTCATCTACTTCCTGTTCGTCGGCGGCATGAGCTTCCCGATCATGCTGGCGCTGGTGCCGCTGTTCTACGTCCTGGACAACATGGGGCTGCTGAACACGATGCACGGCCTGATCCTGGTCTACATCGCGTACTCGCTGCCGTTCACCGTCTTCTTCCTCACCTCGTTCTTCCGTACGCTGCCGACGTCCATCGCGGAAGCGGCGATCATCGACGGGGCCTCGCACACCCGGACGTTCTTCCAGGTCATGCTGCCGATGGCCAGGCCGGGCCTGATCAGTGTCGGCATCTTCAACTTCCTGGGGCAGTGGAACCAGTACATGCTGCCGACGGTGCTCAACACCGACCCGGACAAGCGCGTGCTCGCCCAGGGCCTGGTCGAGCTCTCCACCAGCCAGGGGTACAAGGGCGACTACTCCGGCCTCTTCGCCGGTCTGGTGATCGCGATGCTGCCGGTCCTGGCGGCGTACGTCGTCTTCCAGCGCCAGGTCGTCTCGGGCCTGACCGCGGGAGCGCTGAAGTAGTCGCGGGAGCGCTCACGCAATACGGACCCGTCCGGTTCTCCCGGCACGGCGAATGCCCCGGCGGCTTTCTGCCGGGGCATTCGTTTTCGGCGGATACCCCAGCGGCTCAGCCGCAATTCCCGCAGCTGTCCCGGCCTGCGGAACTGCCTGGAATCGAACCGCCGAAGTTGACGCACTTCCCGGCGGCGTTCCTGGAGACCGCGGCGAAGTGCGAGTAGGTGCCCGAGTCCGTGTGGCTGCCGGCGCCCCGGATGCCGGGCCGGGCCGACATGGACTGGTCGATGCCGTGCCCGGCCGTCGTCGGGGTGACCAGGCAGTTCTCGCCGTACGTCCCGCTCCACGGCAGGTAGAGCGTGCCGTTCCTGGCACCCGCCGGGTCGAGGACGGTCCTCGAGTCCAGGGTGGAGACGGTCCCGGACGGCCATTCGCAGCCCGCACGGGCCGCCCCGGTCAGCGTGTGCGCCGCGGCCGGTGTCGCGGTCCCGCCGACGAGTGCGGCGGAGAGCGGAACGGTGGACGCGCCCACTGTGCAGAGTTTTTTCGGATTGAGCCCGGATGCCATGGTCTTCACGTCAGTTCCCTTGTTCATTCCTACGGTCACTGGAACGACACGTGGTGCTTCGGTGCGTCGCCGGTCCCATGGACCGGAACACCCGGCGGCAGGGAAACAGAGGAATTCGCCAGTCCGGCCCGTCGGCCCGCTCGGCCGATCCGCTCGGCCCGTCGACTCCGACGACCCGGCCCCGCGGTCCGATCCCGCCCCGGCGGCGCGCGGGACGTCGGCCGGCCGGGCCCCCGTGGCCCTCAGGTCTTGACGGGGGGCAACCCGAAAGGCTCATCTTAGAGTTCACATGTTGGAGAAAGAGGAGAGTCAATGGAGACTCCGGGGTCGCAGACGTCACTGCACCGGGCCAACCTGGAACGGGTCGTACGCGCCGTGCGCATGGCGGGTTCGCTCACCCAGGCAGAGATCGCCAGGAGCACAGGGCTCTCCGCGGCCACGGTGTCCAATATCGTCCGCGAGCTGAAGGACGGCGGGACCGTCGAGGTCACCCCGACCTCCGCGGGCGGCCGCCGGGCGCGCAGCGTCTCGCTCAGCGGTGACGCCGGCATCGTCATCGGCGTCGATTTCGGCCATACGCACCTGCGCGTCGCCGTCGGCAACCTCGCCCACCAGGTGCTCGCCGAGGAAGCCGAGCCGCTGGATGTCGACGGTTCGGCCGCCGAGGGCTTCGACCGGGCGGAACACCTGGTCAAGCGGCTGATCGCGGCGAGCGGCCTCAGCCAGGACAAGGTGATCGGCGTCGGCCTGGGCGTACCGGGCCCGATCGACGTGGAGTCCGGCACGCTCGGCTCGACGTCTATCCTGCCGGGCTGGAAGGGCATCAACCCGAGCAAGGAGCTGGCCGGGCGCCTCGGCGTGCCCGTGTACGTCGACAACGACGCCAACCTCGGCGCGCTCGGCGAGCTGGTCTGGGGGAGCGGGCGCGGGGTCAAGGACCTGGCGTACATCAAGGTCGCGAGCGGCGTCGGCGCCGGTCTGGTGATCAGTGGCCAGATCTACCGGGGGCCCGGCGGCACGGCCGGCGAGATCGGACACATCACGCTCGACGAGTCGGGCCCGGTCTGCCGCTGCGGCAACCGCGGCTGCCTGGAGACCTTCACGGCCGCCCGGTACGTCCTGCCGCTGCTGCAGTCCAGCCACGGCGACGACCTGACCATGGAGCGCGTGGTCCGGCTCGCGCGCGAGGGCGATCCGGGCTGCCGCCGGGTGATCGGGGACGTCGGCCGCCACATCGGCAGCGGGGTCGCCAACCTCTGCAACCTGCTCAATCCCAGCCGGGTGGTCCTGGGCGGGGACCTCGCGGAAGCCGGTGAGCTGGTGCTCGGGCCGATCCGCGACTCGGTCTCGCGCTACGCGATCCCGAGCGCGGCCAGGCAGCTCTCGGTGCTTCCGGGGGCGCTCGGCGGACGGTCCGAGGTCCTGGGCGCGCTCGCGCTCGTACTCAATGAAATGGGCGATTCTTCCCTTCTGGACAGCGCCCTGCCCGCGAGTGCTCCTGCCTTCACTTAGATAACGAATGGCACCGTTGTCATCTCGTTAAGGATTTACTCCTTGACGCTGTCACCGGGGCGGAGTTGACTTCCAGCCACCTCGGCCGCAACGACGCGGCCTCGTCAGGGAGGTTTCTGAAGTGAACACGCGTATGCGTCGTGCCGCCGTGGCCGTGGCCGCCACCGCTATGGCTGTTTCCCTCGCCGCCTGTGGCAGCGCCAAGGAGTCCGGGAACGCCACAGGGGGAGCCAAGGAGTCGGAGGGCGGCAAGAAGACCGACGCCCTCAAGATAGGTCTGCTGCTTCCGGAGAATCAGACCGCTCGTTACGAGAAGTTCGACAAGCCGCTGATCGAGAAGAAGATCAGCGAGCTGACCGGTGGCAAGGGCGAGGTCGTCTACGCCAACGCCAAGCAGGACGCCACCGTCCAGACGCAGCAGATCGACACGATGATCACCAACAAGGTCGACGTGCTGATCCTGGACGCGGTGGACGCCAAGGCGGTCGCCAACGGCGTGAAGAAGGCCAAGGACCAGGGCATCCCGGTCGTCGCCTTCGACCGCCTCGCCGAGGGCCCGATCGACGCGTACACCTCCTTCGACAACGAAGAGGTCGGCCACGTCCAGGGCAAGGCCCTGATCGAGGCGCTGGGCGACAAGGCCGAGGACGCCCAGATCGTCATGATGAACGGCGCCATCACCGACCCGAACGCCAAGCTCTTCAAGAAGGGCGCGCTGGCCGAGCTCGAGGGCAAGGTCAAGATCGGCAAGTCGTACGACACCAAGGAGTGGAAGCCGGAGAACGCCAACGCCAACATGGAAGGCGCGCTCTCCGCCCTCGGCAAGGAGAAGATCGACGGCGTCTACTCCGCCAACGACGGCATGGCGGGCGGCATCATCACCGCCCTCAAGGGCGCCGGCCTCTCCAAGCTCCCGCCGGTCACCGGCCAGGACGCCGAACTCGCCGGTGTGCAGCGCATCGTCGCCGGTGAGCAGTTCATGAGCGTCTACAAGCCGTACGCCCCGGAGGCGGCGGCCGCCGCCGAGATGGCCGTCGCGCTCGCCAAGGGCGAGAAGCTCGACTCCATCGCCAAGGACACCGTGGACAACGCCAGTGTCAAGGGCGTCCCCACCGTGCTCGTGCCGGTCGTCTCGCTGACCAAGGACAACATCAAGGACACCGTCATCAAGGACGGCGTCTACACGGTCGCCGAGATCTGCACCCCCAAGTACAAGGCCGCCTGCGACGAGCTCGGGCTGAAGTAGGTCCCCGCTCCCACGGGATTCCCCCGCGGCTGAAGCCTGTCCGGTGCCCCGCCCTCCACAGCCCCGCAGCTCGGGCCGGGCGCCGGACGGAACACCCCGCACCCCCCACTTTCTTGCTCGACCTCCGCGCCGGTCAGGCGGCGAAGGAGATGGTTCACGTGTCCGCTACGCCCGTGCTGGCGTTGCGAGGGGTCTCCAAGCGGTTCGGTGCCGTCCAGGCGCTCACCGACGTAGAGCTTGAGGTCCACGCCGGTGAAGTGGTCGCCCTGGTGGGCGACAACGGCGCCGGAAAGTCCACGCTGGTCAAGACGATCGCCGGCGTGCACCCCATCGATGACGGCGTCATCGAGTGGGAAGGCGGCGCCGTACAGATCAACAAGCCCCACGACGCCCAGAACCTCGGCATCGCGACCGTCTACCAGGACCTCGCGCTGTGCGACAACATCGACGTCGTGGGCAACCTCTACCTCGGCCGGGAGCTCCGCAGGCGCGGCGTCCTCGACGAGGTCGAGATGGAGCGCCGCGCCCGCGAGCTCCTCACCACGCTGTCCATCCGCATCCCGAGCGTGCGCATCCCGATCGCCTCGCTCTCCGGCGGTCAGCGCCAGACCGTGGCCATCGCCCGCTCCATGCTCGGCGAGCCCAGGCTCGTCATCCTCGACGAGCCGACCGCGGCCCTCGGTGTCGAGCAGACCGCGCAGGTCCTCGACCTCGTCGAGCGGCTGCGCGACCGCGGCCACGCGGTCATCCTCATCAGCCACAACATGGCGGACGTCAAGGCCGTCGCGGACAAGGTGGCGGTCCTGAGGCTGGGCCGCAACAACGGCGTCTTCGACGTCGCGACCACCTCGCAGGAAGAGATCATCTCAGCCATCACCGGTGCCACGGAGAACGCCGTGACCCGCCGTGCGGCGCGCAACGCGGAGGT
Organism: Streptomyces enissocaesilis; assembly: GCF_039533765.1. Taxonomy (NCBI): domain Bacteria; kingdom Bacillati; phylum Actinomycetota; class Actinomycetes; order Kitasatosporales; family Streptomycetaceae; genus Streptomyces; species Streptomyces enissocaesilis. Next base: position 62,799 of record NZ_BAAAUD010000056.1, read on the forward strand.
CCAGAAGTGAGCACCGACAAGACCTCCACGCCCGTCGGAGAGCCGGCGCCGGTCGACGCGCCCGCCCCCGCCGCCGTCACGGCCGTCGACCCGCGCCTGCTCGTGCGCGAGCAGGGCTTCGCCGGCTACCTCTCCGAGTTCAAGCGCAAGATGCGCGCCGGCGACCTGGGCTCCGTACCCGTCGTCATCGGTCTGATCGTCATCTGGGCGATCTTCCAGGGCCTGAACTCGAACTTCCTGTCCGCGGGCAACCTCAGCAACATCGCCGTCTCCATGGTCGCCACCGGCATGATGGCCGTCGGCATCATCTTCGTGCTGCTGCTCGGCGAGATCGACCTCTCCGTCGGCTCGGTCAGCGGTGTCTCGGGCGCCATCGTCGCCGTACTCAGCGTCACCAACGGCATCAACGAATGGCTCGCGATCGTCGCCGCGGTCGTCGGCGGCGCCCTCATCGGCGCGATCCACGGCTTCTTCTTCGCCCGGATCGGCGCCCCCGCCTTCGCCGTCACCCTGTCCGGCCTGCTGTTCTGGCAGGGCTTCATGCTCCAGCTGCTCGGCAGCAACGGCACGATCAACCTGGACTCCGAGGGCCTGGTCGGCCGGCTCACGACGTACTACTTCTCGGACGTCGCCGCCGCCTACGGCCTCGCCGCGGTCGCCGTCGCCGCCTTCTTCCTCTCCTCCTTCACCGACAGCCGCCGCCGCCGGGCCGCGGGCGTCCCGTCCCGGCCGCTCAGCGAGATCGTCCTGCGCACGGCGCTGCTCGCCGTCCTGGCCTTCGCCGCCGCGGCCACCTTCAACCAGTACAAGGGCCTGCCGCTCGCGGTGCTGCTCTTCCTCCTGGTCCTGGTGGCGTCCGACTTCGTACTCCGCCGCACCACGTACGGCCGCAAGATCTTCGCGCTGGGCGGCAGCGTCGAGGCGTCCCGGCGGGCCGGCATCAACGTCACGGCGGTCCGGATCTCGGTCTTCGCCATCGCCGGTACGTTCGCGGCCGTCGGCGGCCTGTTCTGGGCCTCCAAGATCGCTGCGGCCAACCAGAGCGCCGGCGCCGGCGACCTGCTGATGAACGTCATCGCGGCGGCCGTCATCGGCGGCACCAGCCTCTTCGGCGGTCGCGGCCGCACCTGGAACGCGCTCCTCGGCGTCATGGTGATCACCTCGATCCAGTACGGCCTGGCCCTCGAAGGCATCGCCACCCCGATCCAGTACATGATCACCGGCGGTGTCCTGCTGGCGACCGTCGTGATCGACTCCGTCACCCGCAAGACCCAGAAGACGGCGGGCCGCGCCTGACCGCTTCACCCCAGGCGTGCCCGGCACCGGACCCCGGTGCCGGGCACGCCTGCGCGTACGCCCGGCCCCGTCCCCGCCCCGGCCGGCGCATGGCGCGGAACCCGCCGCCCGATGACTACAGTCGCGGGCGGAACATTAGACTCGACAGACCGGCAAGCAGACAGTTCAACTGCAAGGAGGCACGGGTGGCGCTGCTGACCCGCATCACGGGACCGCGCGATCTGGACCGGCTCACCCCGGAGCAGCTGGACCGGCTGGCCGCCGAGATCCGGACATTTCTCGTCGACGAGGTCTCGAAGACCGGCGGACACCTGGGGCCCAACCTCGGTGTGGTCGAGCTGACGATCGCTCTCCACCGTGTCTTCGAGTCGCCGAAGGACAAGATCCTCTTCGACACCGGACACCAGAGTTACGTCCACAAGCTGCTCACCGGCCGCCAGGACTTCTCGAAGCTGAAGATGAAGGGCGGCCTGTCCGGCTACCCCTCGCGCGCCGAGTCCGAGCACGACGTGATCGAGAACTCGCACGCCTCGACCGTCCTGGGCTGGGCCGACGGCCTCGCCAAGGCCAACGAGGTCCTGAAGAAGGACGACCGCGTCGTCGCCGTCATCGGTGACGGCGCGCTCACCGGCGGCATGGCCTGGGAGGCGCTGAACAACATCGCCGTCGCCAAGGACCGCCCGCTCGTGATCGTCGTCAACGACAACGAACGTTCGTACGCCCCGACCATCGGCGGCCTCGCGAACCACCTCGCGACCCTGCGCACCACCGACGGCTACGAGCGCTTCCTCGCCCGCGGCAAGGACATCCTGGAGCGCACCCCGGTCGTCGGCCGCCCGCTCTACGAGACCCTGCACGGCGCGAAGAAGGGCCTCAAGGACTTCATCGCCCCGCAGGGCATGTTCGAGGACCTCGGCCTGAAGTACGTCGGCCCGATCGACGGCCACGACATCGAGGCCCTGGAGTCCGCGCTCCAGCGCGCCAAGCGCTTCGGCGGCCCCGTCATCGTGCACTGCCTCACCGAGAAGGGCCGCGGCTACCAGCCGGCCCTCGCCGACGAGGCGGACCGCTTCCACGCCGTCGGCAAGATCCACCCCGACACGGGCCTGCCGATCGCCTCCTCGGGCGTCGACTGGACCTCGGTGTTCGGCGAGGAGATGGTCGAGCTCGGCAAGGAGCGCGAGGACATCGTCGCGATCACCGCCGCGATGCTCCAGCCGGTCGGCCTCGACAAGTTCGCCAAGGCGTTCCCGGACCGGGTGTACGACGTCGGGATCGCCGAGCAGCACGGCGCGGTCTCCGCGGCGGGCCTGGCCACCGGCGGCCTGCACCCCGTCTTCGCCGTGTACGCGACCTTCCTCAACCGGGCCTTCGACCAGGTCCTGATGGACGTCGCCCTGCACCGGTGCGGCGTCACCTTCGTCCTGGACCGGGCGGGCGTCACCGGCACCGACGGAGCCTCGCACAACGGCATGTGGGACATGTCGATCCTCCAGTGCGTCCCGACGCTGCGGATCGCCGCCCCGCGCGACGCCGACCAGGTCCGCGCCCAGCTGCGCGAGGCCGTCGAGGTCGACGACGCGCCCACCGTCGTCCGCTTCTCCAAGGGCGCGGTCGGCCCCGCGGTCAAGGCCGTGGGCAAGGCCGGCGCCATGGACATCCTGCGCAGGCCCGCCGAAGGCGCCGCGGACGTCCTGCTCGTCTCCGTGGGCGCGCTCGCGCCGATGTGCCTGGAGATCGCCGACCTCCTCGACCGGCAGGGCATCACCACGACCGTCGTCGACCCGCGCTGGGTCAAGCCGGTCGACGAGGCGCTCGCGCCGCTCGCCGAGCAGCACCGCGTCGTCGTCACCGTCGAGGACAACAGCCGCGCCGGCGGTGTCGGCTCCGCGATCGCCCAGGCGCTGCGGGACGCGGGCGTCGACGTGCCGCTGCGCGACTTCGGCATCCCGCCGCGCTTCCTCGACCACGCCTCCCGCAAGGAGGTCATGGCCGAGATCGGTCTGACGGCCCCGGACATCGCCCGCCAGGTGACGGGTCTGGTGGCCAGGCTGGACGGCCGCCTGGAGGCCGCGCCGGCCGAGGCCGCGCGCGACTGACGCGTCCCGCAGGCGTCCCGTACGCGTCCGTACGGACAGGAGACCCGCCCCGAGCAGAAGCTCCGGGCGGGTCTCCCGCGTTTCGGTCGGCCAAAAGGGTCAACTCGCAGGGCCGGTACGCATACCGGTCCGTGCCTCCCATCGGGTGAAACAGGGCGGCGGTCCTCGTGGGGAGTGACCGGTTCACTCACGATCATGACTGAAACTCGCTCACTTCAAGGTTGGGCGACAGCCGACAGTCGGAGGTACGCCGGTGAGTACGCAGCACGACCCAGGGCCGGTCAAAGGCGGCATGTTCCGCACCAAGACGGTCGAACAGTCGATCCGCGACACGGAGGAGCCGGAGCACGAGCTCAAGAAGTCCCTCTCCGCGCTGGACCTGACGGTCTTCGGAGTCGGCGTCATCATCGGCACCGGCATCTTCGTCCTCACGGGCAAGGTGGCCAAGGAGACGGCGGGCCCCGCGACCGCCCTCGCCTTCGTCGCCGCGGGCATCGTCTGCGCGCTCGCCGCACTCTGTTACGCCGAGTTCGCCTCCACCGTCCCGGTGGCCGGTTCCGCGTACACCTTCTCGTACGCCTCACTCGGCGAGCTGGTCGCCTGGACCATCGGCTGGGACCTGGTCCTCGAGTTCGCCCTGGGCACGGCGGTGGTGGCCGTCGGCTGGTCGGGCTACGTCCGCTCACTGATGGACAACATCGGCTGGAGCATGCCCGAAGTGCTCTCCGGGCCCGAAGCGGCGGACGGGTTCGGCTTCGACCTGCTGGCGTTCGTCCTGGTCCTGCTGCTCACGGTCATCCTGGTGGTCGGCGTGAAACTCTCCGCCCGGGTCACCGCGCTGGTGGTCGCCATCAAGGTGACCGTGGTGCTGATCGTGATCGTCGCGGGCTCGTTCTTCATCGAGGCCGACAACTACTCGCCCTTCGTCCCCGACCCGGTGCAGCAGCCCGCCGGGTCGGGCATGGACGCCCCCCTGGTCCAGCTGATCTTCGGTTACGCGCCCACCAACTTCGGCGTCATGGGCATCTTCACCGCCGCCTCGGTCGTCTTCTTCGCCTTCATCGGCTTCGACGTCGTGGCCACCGCCGCCGAGGAGACCAAACTCCCGCAGCGCGACATGCCGCGCGGCATCCTCGGCTCGCTCCTCATCTGCACCGTGCTGTACGTCGCGGTGTCCCTCGTGGTAACCGGCATGCAGCACTACAGCGAACTGTCGGTGAGCGCCCCGCTCGCCGACGCGTTCAAGGCCACCGGGCACCCCTTCTACGCCGGTGTCATCAGTTTCGGCGCCGCGGTCGGTCTCACCACGGTCTGCATGATCCTGCTGCTCGGCCAGACCCGGGTGTTCTTCGCGATGAGCCGCGACGGGCTGCTCCCGCGCTTCTTCTCCGTCACGCACCCGAAGTTCCGCACCCCGTACCGCCCGACCATCCTGCTCGGTGTGCTCATCGCGGTCATCGCGGGGTTCACCAGCCTCGAAGAGCTCGCGACGCTGGTGAACATCGGCACGCTCTTCGCGTTCGTCGTCGTCGCCCTCGGCGTGATCGTCCTGCGCCGGACCCGGCCCGACCTGCACCGCGCCTTCCGTACGCCGCTGGTGCCGCTGGTCCCGATCCTCTCGGTGGCCGCCTCCCTGTGGCTGATGCTCAATCTGCCGGCCGAGACCTGGCTGCGGTTCGGCATCTGGATGGCGCTGGGCTACGTGCTGTACTTCGCGTACGGCCGCGGCCACAGCCGCCTCGGCCGCCTCGGCGACGGCGCCAAGTACTAGGTACGGGTACCGGGTACGGGGCCGTTGCCTCCGGCGGGCAAGGTTCTGTCCCCGGTGCGCTCCGGTTCCGTACGTCCCGCTCCCTACGGCCCGTCCGGGCCGCCCGGCCGGGGCCGCACGGTGCGCGGCCCCGCACACCGTGCGCCGTACGCCTCCACGCGCTGCCTGAGCTCCCGGTCGGCGGTGACGACGAGGACGGCCGCCCCCTTGCCCGTCTCCTCCGCGACCACCTCGACGATCCGGTCGTCGCCGCTGCCGGGCGCCGCCTCGACCCGTACGCCGGGCACGGAGGCGACCCCACGGGCGGCGCCCTCGACCACGAGGACCACGGAGAGCGGGCCCGGGTGGCCCGGGAGGCCCTCGCCGGCGTAGCCCCGGAGGCGGTCGCGCAGCCGCTCGGCGGCCCCGTGGCGGTCGCGCCACCAGCCGTCGGGGACGGATCCGACGACATTGGCAGCGTCCACGACGACCAGGGTTCTCATACCGTTCTCCTAGCACGAGCATGCTGGACGAACCAGCGTCATCAGGCAAAACGCTATGCTTGTTCGATACCACGGAGAACCGAAGAGCCGATGCACAGAAGGTTGGCGTGACGCCATGAGGCCGCGGAGCGCGCGTAAGGCCGAGCCGATTCCCTCCTCCCCGCCCGGCCCTCCCCCGCTCGCGACCGGGCCGGGGACGAGCCGGTGGCTCCTGCGCGGCAGGGACGGCCGGCTCACCGCCTACGCCCCCACCGACGGCGGGCTGCTGCGCTGGACGGAGACGGCTCCGGGCGGCCCCGGGTGGGCGGGCCCGCAGTTCTTCCCGGCGCCCGGCATCGAGGACGTCGTCCTCGCCCAGGGGCCCGACGGCTACGTGCACTTCGTCGGCCGGCGCCAGAAGGCCGGGGCGGTGGACATCGTGCACGCCATCCAGTACCAGACCGGCCGCCCGCTGACCGCCTGGCACTCCCTCGGCAACCCGTACCAGGCCGCCGAACGCGGTCTCAGGATCGGCAGCCCGGCCGCCGCCGTCAACACGGCGGGTTCGGTCCACGTCTTCGTACGCAACGCCGGGCGCGGCCTCCAGATGCGCCGTCAGGCCGCGAACGGCAAGTGGGAGGGCTGGAAGGACCTGCGCGGCAGCAAGGCCCATGACGGTCCGGTCGCGGTGGCCACGGCGTCCGGCACGGTGGAGGTCCTCGTCCCGGCGGAGGCCGGGCTGCTGCGCTGGACGCAGGAGAAGCCCGGGGGCGGGCTGATACGGGCCGAGGACGTCCCGCTGTCCCCTGCGGTCCGTACGGTCACCGGCCTGGAGACCGCCGACGACCGCGTCACGTACTACTGGAACGACCCCGGCTCCAAGGGCATCACCGCCCACCGTCCCGGCGAGGACCCCGTCGTCCTGTCCGGCAGCCCCGCGGACAGCCCGCCCGCGGCCCTGCGCGCCGAGATCGGCGGCCACGACTGCACGGTCCTGGCCCACCGCGGCAGCGACGGCCGGCCCGTGCTCGCGGCGTGCCTGGCGCAGGCCGAGGGCGACGGGGTGTGGTGGACCGCGACGGGCGGGGAATGCGTGGGCGCGCCGGCGCTGGCGGTCGACGGCGCGGGCCGCGTCGTCCTCGCGGTGATCGGCCGGGACGGCGCGCTGCACGTGGCCCGTCAGAAGCCGGAGGAGGGCCTGGCCCTGGCGGCCTGGGCCCGCGTCTGACCTCACTCGCCCCTCAACGCCCGTGCCCGGCCCACCTCTTGGCGGGCCGGGCACGGGCGCGTACAGCGGACGGGGTTACGCCGGGACGCTCGCCACGCCCTGCGGCAGGAACTTCTTGCCGTTCACGCGCTCCGCGTAGCCCTCGCGGTCCAGGTACGGCGTGATGCCGCCCAGGTGGAAGGGCCAGCCGGCGCCCGTGATCAGGCAGAGGTCGATGTCCTGCGCCTCGGCGACGACACCCTCCTCCAGCATCAGCCCGATCTCCTGCGCCACGGCCTCCATGACGCGGGTGCGGACCTGCTCCTCCGTCAGGACGGTGTCGCCCTGCTCGAGGAGAGCGGCGACCTCGGGGTCCAGCTCGGGCTTGAACCCGTTCTCGGCGGAGTAGACGTAGAAGCCGCGCTTGCCGGCCTTGACGACCGCCGCCAGGTTCGGGGACACCGTGAAGCGCTCGGGGAAGGCGCGGTTCAGGGTCTCCGAGACGTGCAGGCCGATGGCCGGGCCGACCAGTTCGAGGAGCACCAGCGGGGACATCGGCAGACCGAGCGGCTCGATGGCCTTCTCGGCCGTCTCGACCGGGGTGCCCTCGTCGATGACGTTCTGGATCTCGCCCATGAAGCGGGTCAGGATGCGGTTCACGACGAACGCCGGGGCGTCCTTGGTGAGGACCGCGGTCTTCTTCAGCTTCTTCGCCACGCCGAAGGCGGTGGCCAGCGACGCGTCGTCCGTCTTCTCGCCGCGCACGATCTCCAGGAGCGGGAGGATCGCGACCGGGTTGAAGAAGTGGAAGCCGACCACGCGCTCGGGGTGCTGGAGCTTCGACGCCATCTCGGAGACGGACAGCGACGAGGTGTTGGTCGCCAGGATCGCGTGGGCGGGGGCCACGGCCTCCACCTCCGCGAACACCTTCTGCTTGACCGACATCTCCTCGAACACGGCCTCGATGATGAAGTCCGCGTCCGCGAAGCCCTCGGCCTTGTCGAGCACACCGGAGACCAGGCCCTTGAGACGGTTGGCCTTGTCCTGGTTGACGCGGCCCTTGCCGAGCAGCTTCTCGATCTCGGCGTGGACGTAGCCCACGCCCTTGTCGACACGCTCCTGGTCGATGTCGGTCAGGACGACCGGCACCTCCAGGCGGCGCAGGAACAGCAGGGCGAGCTGCGAGGCCATCAGGCCGGCGCCGACGACACCGACCTTGGTGACCGGACGGGCCAGCGACTTGTCCGGAGCGCCGGCCGGCCGCTTGGCGCGCTTCTGCACCAGGTTGAAGGCGTAGATGCCGGAGCGCAGTTCGTCGCCCATGATCAGGTCGGCGAGCGCGGTGTCCTCGGCGTCGAAGCCCTTCTGCAGGTCGCCGTCCTTGGCCGCCTCGATGATCTCCAGGGCGCGGTACGCCGCCGGGGCCGCGCCGTGCACCTTGGAGTCCGCGACGGCCCTGCCGCGCGCGACGGCCTGGTCCCATGCCTCGCCGCGGTCGATCTCCGGCCGTACGACCTGGATCTCGCCGCGCAGCACGGACGCGGTCCAGATCAGCGACTGCTCCAGGAAGTCCGCGCCCTCGAAGATCGCGTCGGCGATCCCGAGCTCGTAGACCTGCGCGCCCTTGAGCTGCTTGTTCTGGTTGAGCGAGTTCTCGATGATGACCGAGACCGCCCGGTCGGCGCCGATCAGGTTCGGCAGCAGCGCGCAGCCGCCCCAGCCGGGAACCAGGCCGAGGAAGACCTCGGGCAGCGAGAACGCGGGGAGCGCGGCCGAGACCGTGCGGTAGGTGCAGTGCAGACCGGCCTCGACGCCGCCGCCCATCGCCGCGCCGTTGTAGTACGCGAAGGTCGGGACGGCGAGTCCGGACAGACGGCGGAAGACGTCGTGGCCGCCCTTGCCGATGGCCAGCGCGTCCTCGTGGCGCTTCAGCAGCTCGACGCCCTTGAGGTCGGCGCCTACGGCGAAGACGAACGGCTTGCCGGTGAGGCCGACGCCGACGATCGTCCCCTCGGCCGCCTCCTTCTCGACCTGGTCGACGGCGGTGTTGAGGTTCGCCAGCGACTGCGGGCCGAAGGTGGTCGGCTTGGTGTGGTCGAAGCCGTTGTCCAGCGTGATCAGCGCGAACCGGCCCGCGCCCGACGGCAGCTCGAAGTGCCGTACGTGGGCGTTGGTGACGACCTCGTCCGGGAACAGCTCGGCCGCACCCTTCAAAAGCTCAGCGGTGGTGCTCACTTGCTGCCTCCGGCGTCCTTGTGGTTCGGGTTCTCCCAGATGACGGTGGCGCCCATGCCGAAGCCGACGCACATCGTGGTGAGGCCGTAGCGGACCTCCGGCTGCTCCTCGAACTGGCGGGCCAGCTGCGTCATCAGACGCACGCCGGAGGAGGCCAGCGGGTGGCCGTAGGCGATGGCGCCGCCGTACTGGTTGACGCGCGCGTCGTCGTCGGCGATGCCGTAGTGCTCCAGGAACGCGAGGACCTGGACCGCGAAGGCCTCGTTGATCTCGAAGAGGTTGATGTCCTCGATGGACAGTCCCGCCTTGGCGAGGGCCTTCTCCGTGGCCGGGATCGGGCCGTAGCCCATGACCTCGGGCTCGACGCCGGCGAAGGCGTACGAGACCAGGCGCATCTTGACCGGCAGGCCGTTCTCGCGGGCGAAGTCCTCGGAGGCGATGATCGAGGCGGTGGCGCCGTCGTTCAGACCGGCCGCGTTACCGGCGGTGACGTTGCCGTGGACGCGGAACGGCGTCTTCAGGTTCGCCAGCGACTCCAGGGTCGTGCCCGGGCGCATCGGCTCGTCGGCGGTGACCAGGCCCCAGCCCGTCTCACCGGCCTCGGCGTTCGTGCGGCGGACCGAGACCGGCACCAGGTCGGCCTGGATTTTGCCGTCGGCGTACGCCTTGGCGGCCTTCTCCTGCGAGCGCACGGCGTACTCGTCGGCGCGCCGCTTGGTGATGTCCGGGTAGCGGTCGTGCAGGTTCTCGGCGGTCATGCCCATGAAGAGGGCGGACTCGTCGACCAGCTTCTCGCTCACGAACCGCGGGTTCGGGTCGACGCCCTCGCCCATCGGGTGGCGGCCCATGTGCTCGACGCCACCGGCGATCACGGCGTCGTACGCGCCGAAGGCGATCGAGCCGGCGGTCGCCGTCACGGCGGTCAGCGCGCCCGCGCACATGCGGTCGATGGAATAGCCGGGGACGGACTGCGGCAGACCGGCGAGGATGCCGGCGGTACGGCCGAGCGTGAGGCCCTGGTCGCCGATCTGCGTGGTCGCGGCGATGGCGACCTCGTCGATCTTCGCGGGGTCGAGGGCCGGGTTGCGGCGCAGCAGCTCCCGGATCGCCTTCACGACGAGATCGTCGGCGCGGGTCTCGTGGTAAATGCCCTTCGGGCCCGCCTTGCCGAACGGGGTGCGGACGCCGTCGACGAAGACGACATCCCTGACGGTACGAGGCACGATTGGCTCTCCTCCAGGGTGCGGGATGGCACTGCTGCACACACGGCACGCCGCGTGAGCGTGTTGCGTACCGCCATGCTACTTGCGGGTAACCAAGCTGCCCACCCCCCACGACGGGAGCGGCGAAGGTCACACGGAGAAGCCCCCGGCCGCAGGCGGTCGGGGGCTTGCGCGCGGAGCGGTCCCGGCGCCCGCGGTCAGGCGGCCGCCGTCGCGGCCAGCGCCTTGGTCAGCAGCGGGGCCACCAGCTCGATCTGCCACTGGCGCGCGCCGTACGACGCCAGCGAAGCCGCCACCGCGTCCTGCGTCGCGTCCTTCGGCGGCTCCCAGCAGACCCGGCGCACCGTGTCCGGGGTGATCACGTTCTCCTGAGGCATCTTCAGCTCCTCGGCGAGCGCCGAGACCGCCGCCCGCGCGGCCGACAGCCGGGCCGCCGCCGTGGGGTCCTTGTCCGCCCAGGAGCGCGGCGGGGGCGGGCCCGTCACCGAGGCTCCCGGCTGCGGAAGCTCCGAGTCGGGCAGCGCCTTGGCGCGGTCGACGATCCCCTGCCACTGCTCCAGCTGCCGGCGCCCCATGCGGTGGCCGAAACCGGGCAGCGCGGACAGGGCCTGTACGGTCGCCGGCGCGGCCAGCGCCGCCTCGACGATCGCGGTGTCGCCGAGCACCTTGCCGGGCGAGACGTCACGCCGCTGGGCGATCCGGTCCCGGGCGTTCCACAGCTCCCGCACGATCGCCATCTGCCGCCGGCGGCGCACCTTGTGCATCCCCGACGTACGGCGCCACGGGTCCTGGCGGGGCGGTGCGGGCGGGGCCGACGCGATGGCGTCGAACTCCTGGCGGGCCCACTCCAGCTTCCCCTGCCGGTCGAGCTCCTTCTCCAGCGCGTCCCGCAGGTCGACGAGCAGCTCCACGTCGAGCGCGGCGTAGCGCAGCCAGGGCTCGGGGAGCGGGCGGGTGGACCAGTCGACCGCGGAGTGGCCCTTCTCCAGGGCGTACCCGAGGACCGACTCGACCATCGCGCCCAGACCCACGCGCGGGAACCCCGCGAGCCGGCCCGCCAGCTCCGTGTCGAAGAGCCGAGTGGGAACCATGCCTATTTCGCGCAGGCACGGAAGGTCCTGCGTGGCGGCGTGGAGGATCCACTCGCTGCCGGCGAGGGCTTCCCCCAGGGCGGAGAGGTCGGGACAGCCGACCGGGTCGACGAGCGCGCTGCCCGCGCCTTCGCGGCGCAGCTGTACGAGGTAGGCCCGCTGCCCGTACCGGTATCCGGACGCCCGCTCGGCGTCGACGGCCACGGGGCCGGTGCCGCGGGCGAAAGCCGCGACGACTTCGTCGAGCGCCTCCTGGGTGGCAACCACCGGCGGAATGCCTTCGCGAGGCTCCAACAGGGGAATCGGCGCCGTCTCGACGTCGTCCGGGGGGGCGCCCCCGGGGTTTCGCAGGTCTGGCTCTGCTGCGGTCTCTTGGGCGTCGGTCACGTGTAAAGGGTATCTGCACGAGCGAACGGCTGACCTGCACTCGTCCATGAAAGTGCGGGTGACCTGCGAGAACCATTCCCGGTGCGATGTCCCCCGAAAGTGCCCTCCCCGGGCGCCGCGATGAGGGGCGCCCACCGGCGGAACGTTCCGCCGGTGGGCGCGTGGGGGATGTGACGGGGGAGGCGGATCGATCAGTGGATGATGCCGGTGCGCAGTGCCACCGCGACCATCCCGGCACGGTCGCCCGTGCCGAGCTTGCGCGCGATACGGGCGAGGTGGCTCTTGACCGTCAGGGCGGAGAGCCCCATCGAGACGCCGATCGCCTTGTTCGACTGGCCTTCCGCGACCAGTCTGAGCACCTCGACCTCGCGGCCGGAGAGCTCGCGGTAGCCGCCCGGGTGGCTCGGGGCACCCGGGGGGCGGCGCTGCATGCGTGCGGCCACGGCGCCGATGGGGGCGGCGCCGGGGCGGTTGGGGTGCCCGATGTTGTTGCGCGTACCGGTGACGACGTAGCCCTTGACGCCGCCCGCGAGGGCGTTGCGTACGGCGCCGATGTCGTCGGCGGCGGAGAGGGCGAGCCCGTTGGGCCAGCCCGCGGCGCGGGTTTCGGACAGCAGGGTCAGCCCGGAACCGTCGGGCAGGTGGACGTCGGCAACGCAGATGTCGCGCGGGCTGCCGACGCGGGGACGTGCCTCCGCGATGGACGACGCCTCGATGACGTCACGTACTCCAAGGGCCCACAGATGGCGGGTGACGGTGGAGCGGACGCGCGGGTCGGCCACGACGACCATGGCCGTCGGCTTGTTAGGGCGGTAGGCGACCAGGCTTGCGGGCTGCTCGAGGAGAACGGACACCAGGCCTCCTGGGGGAGTGGCGGAACTCGCCGGCTCGGGGAAGTAGCCGGGGAACCGTGCTGAAGGGTCATTGACCTCTTCGGCAGCAGTGCCGCTCTCCTTTAGGGAAAGATCACGATTTGGTGAGTAACAATTCGGGCAATTCGGATGCGTGATCGGTCGGGTGGAGAATCGCTCGTACGGCGCACGCAAAAGGGGCGCGCCCTGTCGGCGCGCCCCCACGTCGCCTGCTAAGGCACCTGCGGGCCCCGCCGCTGCGGCAGCGACACCACACCGGCGTCCACGGAACCCGGCCCCTGGGCGGCCGCCGGGGGCAGCCCCGCGATCTGCGCCAGCAGGTCGCACCAGGCCGCCAGGTGCGCCGCCGTGTCGGGCACCCCGCCGCGCCCCTCGCGTGGCGACCACGACGCCCTGATCTCGATCTGCGTCGCGGGCCTGCGCTCGGCCAGACCGCCGAAGTAGTACGAGCCGGCCCGCGTCACGGTGCCGCTCGCCTCCGCGTACGACAGCCCGCGTGCCTCCAGGGCGCCCGTCAGCCAGGACCAGCTCACCTCGGGAAGCAGCGGATCGGACGCCATCTCCGGCTCCAGTTCCGCCCGTACGAGCGTCACCAGCCGGAAGGTTCCGTGCCAGGCGTCGTGGCCCGCCGGGTCGTGCAGGAGCACGAGCCGGCCGTCCGCCAGATCCTCGTCGCCGTGGACGACCGCCGCCTCCAGCGCGTACGCGTACGGCGCGAGCCGCTGGGGCGGGCGGGTCGGTTCCACCTCCAGCTCGGGACGCAGGCGCGCCGAGCGCAGGGCGTCGACCGCCTGACGGAACGCGAGCGGAACGGAGTCGCCCCCCGCACCGCCCCTGCCGTCAGCTTCATCCTCATCCGAAAGTCGTCCCTGAGCCGGAGCCATGCGGGGAAGAGTAGGCGGAACGCGCGCCTCACGCAGGGAAGGACACCCGCCCCGCGACAACCGCTTCGGCCCGCGTGCGAAGATTTGGAGGTGAGCGCCAACGACCGCCGCCCCACGGGTGGCCCGCAGAGCCAGACGTACGACTCGACCTTCCTGAAGGCGTGCAGGCGCGAGCCGGTGCCGCACACGCCGGTCTGGTTCATGCGGCAGGCGGGACGCTCGCTGCCGGAGTACCTGAAGGTGCGCGAGGGCATCCCGATGCTGGAGTCGTGCATGCGGCCCGAGCTGGTCACCGAGATCACGCTGCAGCCCGTACGCCGCCACGGCGTCGACGCGGCCATCTTCTTCAGCGACATCGTGGTGCCGCTCAAGGCCATCGGCATCGACCTCGACATCAAGCCCGGCGTCGGTCCGGTGATCGCCGAGCCGATCCGTACGCGGGCCGATCTCGCGCGGCTGCGCGACCTCACGCCCGAGGACGTCACGTACGTCACCGAGGCGATCGGGATGCTCACGCGTGAGCTCGGGTCCACTCCGCTCATCGGATTCGCGGGCGCGCCTTTCACCCTCGCGAGTTACCTCGTGGAGGGCGGCCCCTCGCGCAACCACGAGCACACCAAGGCCCTGATGTACGGCGACCCGCAGCTGTGGGCGGACCTCCTCGACCGGCTCGCGGAGATCACCGGGGCCTTCCTGAAGGTGCAGATCGAGGCGGGCGCGTCCGCCGTCCAGCTCTTCGACTCCTGGGTCGGGGCGCTCGCCCCCGCCGACTACACGCGTTCCGTGAGGCCCGCGTCCGCGAAGGTCTTCGACGCGGTGGCGTCGTACGGCGTACCGCGCATCCACTTCGGTGTGGGCACGGGCGAGCTGCTCGGGCTGATGGGCGAGGCCGGCGCGGATGTCGTCGGCGTCGACTGGCGGGTCCCGATGGACGAGGCCGCGCGCCGCGTCGGCCCCGGCAAGGCGCTCCAGGGGAACCTCGACCCCGCGGTCCTCTTCTCGACGCCGGACGCGGTCATGGCGAAGACGGACGAGGTGCTGGATGCGGCGGCGGGGCTGGAGGGCCACATCTTCAACCTGGGCCACGGCGTCCTCCCGGCGACGGACCCCGACGCGCTGACCCGCCTGACGGAGTACGTCCACACCCGCACGGCGCGCTAGCCCCTGGCGCCCGCGGCGGGCTCTTTCCCACCCCACCCCGCCCCTTCCCGAACCGGGGCGCGTCCGGGGGCCTGGGGGCTTGCCCCCGGCTCGGGGAAGGGGCGGGCAGGGGAACAGCCAGCCGCGGGCGACCGCGCCCTACGCGCCCGCCGCCCGCACCGCCGCGGCCGCCTTCCGGGCCGCCACCAGCACCGGGTCCCACACCGGGGAGAACGGCGGGGCGTAGCCCAGGTCCAGGGCCGTCATCCGGTCCACCGTCATGCCGGCGGTGAGCGCGACCGCCGCGATGTCGACGCGCTTGCCCGCCCCCTCGCGGCCGACGATCTGGACGCCGAGCAGCCGCCCCGTCCGGCGCTCCGCGGTCATCTTCACCGTCATCGGCGACGCGCCGGGGTAGTACCCGGCGCGGCTCGTGGACTCGATCGTCGCCGTCACGAACTGAAGCCCCTCCGCGCGCGCGTCCTTCTCGCGCAGACCGGTGCGCGCGATCTCCAGGTCGCAGACCTTGCTGACCGCCGTACCGACGACACCGGGGAACGTCGCGTAGCCGCCGCCCACGTTCGAGCCGATCACCTGGCCGTGCTTGTTCGCGTGCGTGCCGAGCGCGATGTGGCGGTGGCGGCCCGAGACGAGGTCGAGCACCTCGACGCAGTCGCCGCCCGCCCAGATGTTGTCGTGGCCCCTCACACGCATCGACAGGTCGGTGACCAGCCCCCCGTACGACCCGACCGGCAGCCCAGCCTCACGCGCCAGGCCGGTCTCCGGTTCGACGCCGAGGCCGAGGACGACGACGTCCGCGGGGTAGGTGTCCTCGTCCGTGGCGACCGCCCTGACGCGGCCGTCGTCGCCGGTGAGGATCTTGGTGACCTCGGCGCCGGAGACGGTCGTGATGCCCATGCCGTTCATCGCCTCGTGGACGAGGCGTCCCATGTCCGGGTCGAGGGTGGACATCGGCTGCTCGCCCCGGTTCAGGACGGTCACCTCGTACCCGCGGCCGACCAGAGCCTCCGCCATCTCGACACCGATGTAGCCCGCCCCGACGACCACCGCGCGCCGCCCCCCGGCCCGGTCCAGGGAGTCCATCAGGGCCTGGCCGTCGTCGAGGGTCTGCACGCCGTGCACGCCCGGGGCGTCGATGCCGGGCAGCGGCGGGCGGACGGGCCGGGCGCCGGTCGCGACGACCAGTTTGTCGAAGCCGGTCCAGGACTCTTCGCCCGATGCGAGGTCGCGCGAGCGGACCCGGCCGCCCGCCATGTCGATCGCGGTGACCTCGGTGCGGATCCGCAGGTCGATGTCGCGCGCGCGGTGCTCCTCGGGCGTACGGGCGATCAGCTCGTCCCGCTCCGTGACGGCTCCGCCGACCCAGTACGGGATGCCGCAGGCCGAGTACGACGTGAAGTGGCCGCGCTCGAAGGCGACGATCTCCAGTTCGTCCGGGCCCCTGAGCCTGCGGGCCTGCGACGCTGCGGACATGCCCGCCGCATCGCCGCCGATGACCACCAGTCGCTCCGCCGCTGCCATGGCGTGTCCTCTCAGTCCGTACGTCCACGTCCGGAAGGACACGCTACGTGCGGGGGCTACTCCTGCGGCTCCTCCCGCTTCTTTTCCCGCGGCTCCCCGGCGGGCGCGGAGGAGGCGGGGGAGGTCCCGGCGGGCGGGAACGGCGTCCCCGCGGCCCCCGTGCCGGTGACGGTCGCGGGCACGGCCGTCCGCCGCCGCGGCAGACGGCCCCGCAGCAACCGCCACACGGCGTACACCAGGGCGAGCGCCGCTGCGAACGGGGCCACCGCGCCGAGCGCCATCGCGACCCACTTCAGGGTGGTGACGAAGGCGTCCCAGCCGCCCCCGAGCGCGTCCATGAAGCCGGGGCCGTCGTTCTCCCCGGTGTTCTGCTCGGCCTCGGTCTCGGAGAGTTCGAGGGTGAGGGTCGCCAGGGTCGTACGATCCTCGAGCGACGCCTGCCGGGCGAGGAGGGCCTCCAACTCGGTCTGGCGGGTGTTCAGCTCCCCTTCGAGCATGACCACGTCGCTGATCCTGTCGGCCCGGTCCATCATGTCCCGTACGCGCGCGACGCTGGTGCGCATCGACTTGATGCGGCTGTCGACGTCCACCACCTGGTCGGTGACGTCCTTGTCCTCGGCCTTGAGGTTCAGCAGCTCGCCGGTGCCGGCGAGCTGCTTCCGCACGGCGCCGTACTCCTCCTGCGGGACCCGCAGGACGATGCGGGAGTGGACGTGGCCGTCGTCGAGCCGCTCGGTGGTCTCGCTGCCGACGACGCCCCCGGCGTTCTCGGCCGCCGTACGGGCCGTGGCGAGTGCCTTCGTCACGTCGGCGACCTCGACCGAGAGCGTCGCGGTACGGATGACGTGGGTCCCGGCGAGCTGCGGCTTCTTCGCCCCGGCCCCCCGGGCGGGCCCCTTCGCTCCCGAGTCGGCCGCGACGCCGTCGCCGGGCGCCCTCTCCGCCTGCCCCCCGGCCGGAGCGTCGGCCGCGCTCTTGCTGCCGTCCGCACCGCTGTCGGAGGCGCCGCATCCGCCGAGCGCCAGCGAAGCGGTGAGCAGAGCGGCCGCGAGGACCTTGGAAGAACGGTGCCCGGACGTACGTGCTGCACGCATGTCGGTTCCCCCCGAACGTCGTGGTGGATGTTGCCGGTTCGACGTACGGGACGGGGGAGGGGGTTGCCGTTTTCCGGTCCCGAAGCGGTCACGGTCGGGACTCGTTCCGGGTTTGAGAGAGTGGACCCCATGAACGCTGAATCCCGCACGGGCCGTGTCGTCGTCATCGGCGGCGGAATCTCCGGGCTCGCCGCCGCCCACCGGCTGGTCGGCGCCGGTGCGCGCGTGACCCTGCTGGAGGCGACGGACCGGCTCGGCGGCAAGCTCCTGGCGGGCGAGATCGCGGGCGTGCCCGTCGACCTGGGCGCCGAGTCGATGCTCGCCCGGCGCCCCGAGGCGGTCGCCCTGGCCCGTGCGGTGGGACTCGGCGACCGGCTCCAGCCGCCCGCCACCGCCACCGCCTCGCTGTGGAACCGCGGCACGCTCACCCCCATGCCCAAGGGGCACGTGATGGGCGTGCCGAGCGACCCGGCGGTGCTCGGCGGCATCCTCTCGGAGGACGCTCTCGCCCGGATGCGCCGCGACCACGAACTGCCGCGCACCGAGGTCGGCGACGACATCGCGATCGGCGCGTACGTCGCGGCCCGCCTCGGCCGGGAGGTCGTCGACCGGCTGGTGGAGCCGCTGCTCGGCGGCGTGTACGCCGGTGATGTGTACCGGACGTCGATGCGCGCCGCCGTACCGCAGCTCTTCGAGGCGGCGCGGACCTGCGACTCGCTCCTCGACGGCGTACGGGAGATCCAGCGGCGGGCGGGCGGGAAGCAGCGGACCGGGCCCGTCTTCACGGGGATCGAGGGAGGCATCGGCACGCTGCCCGGCGCCGTCGCCGACGCCGTGCGCGCCCGGGGCGGCGAGATCCTCCTGCGCACGCCCGTGCTCGGGCTGACGCGTGACGCCGACGGCTGGCAGGTGCGTACCGACGGGCGGGTGATCGCGGCCGGCGCCGTCGTCCTCGCGGCCCCCGCCCGGTCCGCCGCCGCGCTGCTCGCCGCCGAGTCGCCGGCCGCGGCCGCCGAGCTGTCCGCCGTCGAGTACGCGTCGATGGCCCTGGTCACCATGGCGTTCCGGCGCCGGGACGTGGAGGGGATGCCCGAGGGATCCGGGTTCCTGGTGCCGCCCGTGGACGGGCGGACCATCAAGGCGGCCACCTTCTCGACCCGCAAGTGGGGCTGGGTGGACGCCTCGGCCCCCGACCTGTTCGTCCTGCGCACCTCCGTCGGCCGCTACGGCGAGGAGGAGCACCTGCACCGCGAGGACGACGAGCTCGTCGACATGTCCCTGCGGGACCTGGGCGCGGCGACCGGCCTCACCGCCGTCCGCCCGGTGGACACCGGGGTGACCCGGTGGACCGGCGGACTGCCGCAGTACCCCGTCGGCCACCCCGTCCGGGTCGCGCGGGTGCGCGCCGAGGTCGCGAAGCTGCCGGGACTGCGGGTCTGCGGGGCGGCGTACGACGGTGTGGGCATCCCCGCGTGCGTCGCGAGCGGCACCCGCGCGGCCGACGAGATCATGCTCACCCCGGACCCGGCGCGGGGCACGGATCACGGCACGGGAGAATAGGGACATGACTGATGCTCCGGAGACTGTGACATCCCCCCGAGGCCCGAACGCCGGCAAGAAGGCCAAGGACCTCAACGACGTCGTCCGCTACACCCTGTGGTCCGTCTTCAAGCTGCGCGACGTGCTCCCCGAGGACCGGGCCGGCTTCGCCGACGAGGTCCAGGAGCTGTTCGACCAGCTCGCCGCCAAGGACGTCACCGTGCGCGGCACGTACGACGTGTCGGGGCTGCGCGCCGACGCGGACGTCATGATCTGGTGGCACGCGGAGACCGCGGACCAGCTCCAGGAGGCGTACAACCTCTTCCGCCGCACGAAGCTGGGCCGCGCGCTGGAGCCGGTCTGGTCGAACATGGCGCTGCACCGCCCCGCCGAGTTCAACAAGTCGCACATCCCGGCGTTCCTCGCCGACGAGAAGCCGCGCGACTACGTCTCGGTCTACCCGTTCGTGCGCTCGTACGACTGGTACCTGCTGCCCGACGAGGACCGTCGCCGCATGCTCGCCGACCACGGCAAGATGGCGCGCGGCTACCCGGACGTGCGCGCCAACACGGTCGCGTCGTTCTCGCTCGGCGACTACGAGTGGCTGCTGGCCTTCGAGGCCGACGAGCTCTACCGCATCGTCGACCTGATGCGTCACCTGCGCGCCTCCGAGGCCCGCATGCACGTGCGCGAAGAGGTGCCTTTCTACACCGGCCGGCGCAAGTCGGTCGCAGACCTGGTGGCGGGCCTCGCCTGAGCGGCGGCCCGCCACCCCTGACCCGGAAGATCAGACAGCGGGCACCGGCTCCTTCGCCACCGCCCGCTCGTCCAGCGACACCGGGTTCGGCTCCCGGTGCGGCGCGCACTGTGCGCGCCGCACCGGCGTCCGGCCGGTCAGGAGATACGTCTCCAGGTGACCGTTGACGCACGCGTTCTCGCCGCCGCCGATGCCGTGCGTGCCGGAGTCCCGCTCCGTGACCAGCACCGAGCCGGCCAGCCGCCGCTGAAGCTCCAGCGCGCCCGGGTACGGCGTCGCCGCGTCCCGCTCGGCGGCCAGGATCAGCGTCGGGGGCAGCTCACCCGGCCCCGTACCGACGTCCAGGGGCTGCTGCCGCGGCGCACTCCAGTAGGCGCAGGGCAGGTTCATCCACACGTTGTCCCACGTCTCGAAGGGCGCGCGCAGCGCGAGCCGGCTGTTGTCGCGGTTCCACACCGACCAGTCGGTGGGCCAGGGCGCGTCGTTGCACTCGACGGCGGTGTAGACGGCGTTGCCGTTCTCCTCGTCCCGCATCGACCCGGGCCGGGGCGACGCCTGCTCGATCAGCGGCTTCGGATTGCCCTTCAGGTACTCCGAGAGCGCTGTGGCGCGCATCGCCCAGTAGTCGTCGTAGTAACCGGCGCTCAGCATCGCCGCCTGGAGCTCGCCGGGGCCCACCACGTTGCCCGCCGGCTCGCGCGAGAGCCGGGCGCGGGCCTTCTCGTAGCTGAGCCGCACCTCTTCGGGCGTGGCGCCCAGACGGTACGTCCGGTCGTGCTTGGCGACCCAGGTGCGGAAGTCCTTCCAGCGCCCCTCGAAGGCGAGCGACTGGTCGAGGTTGTTGCGGTACCAGATCTGGTGGGGGTCGGGGTTGACCGGCGAGTCGAAGACCATGCGGCGTACGTGGGAGGGGAAGAGCGTCGCGTAGAGCGCGCCGAAGTAGGTGCCGTACGAGGCACCCATGAAGGTCAGCTTCTTCTCGCCCAGCGCCGCCCGGAGCACGTCCAGGTCGCGGGCGTTGTTGAGCGAGGTGTAGTGGCGCAGCGCGCTGCCCGCCCTGCGGGCGCAGCCGTCGGCGTACGCCGTGGCGCGGGCGATCTGCTGCTGCTTGTACGCCTGTGAGGGGTGTGTCGGGGCCTGGCTGGGCGCCGCGGCGAAGTCCTTGGGGTTCTGGCAGGACAGCGGGGCCGAGCGGCCGACGCCGCGCGGGGCGTAGCCGACGAGGTCGTACGCCGCGCCGGTCCGCTTCCACTCGGGCATCGCGCCCGCCATCGGGAAGGACATGCCGGAGGCGCCGGGGCCGCCGGGGTTGTAGACGAGCGCACCCTGGCGGGCGGCGCGCTCTCCGGTCGCGCGGGCGCGGCTGACGGTCAGTGAGATCTGGCGGCCGCCGGGGTCGGCGTAGTCGAGGGGGACCTTGAAGGTGCCGCACTCGACCGGTGCGGGCAGGCCCTCGGCCCGGGGGCACGCGCCGAAGGCGATGCCGGCGGCGGCCGCGCGCTGGGCGGCGAGCGCGGTACCGCGGACTTCGGCGGGGGCGGGGGGTTCGGCGCTGCCCGCCGGGGCGGCGACGAGCGAGGTCAGGGCCAGGGAGCCGAGGGATGCCAGGGCCCCGTACGTCACCAGTGCTCTCATCGCGTTCCCTTCGTGCAGTTACATGACAAAAGGGATACTTCGCGGGGCCGTTGGCGAAGTAAAGCACCGGTGGGCGGTGTCGGGGCCAATGACCCCGACGCACCGTGGGGACGGCGCACACCCGCCGGCCGGTGGCGGAGAGCGGGGGCGTTCGCCCGTCAGGACCCGCCGCCGCAGCTGGATCCGCCGCCGCTCGATCCGCCGCCGCAGCTGGACCCACCGCTGCTGCCGCAGCTGGAGCCGCCGCCGCAGCTCGAACCGCCGGAGCCTCCCGACCCCGAGTCGTGCCCGGAGCCCGAACCGCCCGGGCTGGAGCCGCAGCTCGAAGCGCCGGAGGCGGAACCGGCGCACCAGATCACGGCCGCCGGCGCGTAGCCGGTGCTGTTGTTGCCGTGGTCCGGCGACGGCCTGCGGGCAGAGGCGCGGGGAATGCCGGGGGTCAGCCGCGCCGCCGTCCGCAACTGCTCCCCCAGCGCGTGGTCGGGCAGCACCCGCAGGCCGTTCAGGGCGACCAGGTGGCCCACGTCGCACCGGTCCGCGTGCGCGGCGCGGTACGCCCTGACCGCCGCGCGGCCCGCCGGGGTGACCCTGGCCCGCGCCCGGGACGCGTTGATCCCGCCGCACACCATCCCCAGGACCAGGGCGGGCAGCACCATGAAGACGAACGGGACGAAGGATCCCTCCACGACCGACACCGTCACCGTCGCCACGAGGGAGACGGGCAGCCCGAGGACGCACACCACCAGCAGGGCGATGCTGCCGGAGCGCCACTTGCGGGCCGCCCTCGGCTCCACCATCAGGCCGCGGAACGCGAGACTGTCGCCGATCTCCTGCACCGCCGCGCTGCGCATCACCGCGTGGCGCAGGGTGTGCAGCGCGCCGTTGGGCGCGGCGGCGAGCTCCGCGAACACGGTCCGCTCCACCGGGTCGCGGGCCAGGGTGTTCCGCGCCGACGCGATGCCGGGCCCGCCGATCGCGAGGCGGCCGTCGGAGTGCAGCGTGGCGAGTGCGGTGTCCACGGTCCTGGAGGGGCCGCCGTTCAGGAACGCGACCTCCATGAGGTCGTGGACGTGGGCGGGGCCGCCGCCGGAGGACCGGCGCAGGGACCGGACGCCGAGGGACAGGGTGAGGGAGGCCGCGACCACGGCGAGCGTGATCAGCAGGGCCGGAACGGCCAGGGTCATGGGCGTGTCACTTCCTGAGGAGTGCGGCACGCGCCGCACGGACGAATCGGGTCGTACGGCGAGGCGGGCGCGGGGCCGCCCGGTCCTGCCACCAGTGGGTCAGGTGCCCGCGGGCGGCGTCGTCCCCGGGCCGGCCGGTGGCCAGCAGGTGCTCGGCGAAGTCCAGCGCGTCGCGCCGGTAACCGGACGCCATGGGGCGGGACGCGGCGTACGCGAGGAACGCGGCACGGTAGCCGGGCCCGAGGATCTCCGGCAGTTCCGGGGCGACCTTGGCCACGACGTCGGCCCGCTTGCCGGCGAGCGCGCGGCTCTGCACCCGCAGGCGCGCGGCGTCGAACCCCGCGGGGGCCGGGGCCCCGGCCACGAGCGCGGAGAGCAGTGAGGCCTGCGCGAGCGCGACGTGCGTACGGGCGCGGGCGGGAGCGGAGGCGGGGGCGGGTACGGGGGTGCACTCCGGGCCGCCGGCACTCGGTCCGTCGCCGTCCGGACCGCCGTCGGTGGCGCGTGCGGGGCGGAGCCGCGCCGGGGCTTCGGCGCGGCCTCCGCCAGGCGGGCCGGGGGCCCGGTGTTCGGGCACGAGGCGGCGCGGGGCCGCCAGGGCCGTGCGGATCCCGGTCAGTTCCCCGGCCAGGTCCTCCAGGGACGGGAAGTTGTCGTCACGTTCCAGGAGGACGCCCGGGGGGTCGGTGCGCGAACGGAGGTCGGACAGGATGTCGAGGACCGGCCGGGGCACCGGATGGGCGTGCGTGTCGTGCCAGACGCCGTCCTTCTCGACGCCGCCCGCCACGTGGACGTACGCGATCGCCTCCACCGGGAGCTCGTCCAGCGCGGCCGACGGGTCCTCGCCCCGGTTCACGTGGTTGGTGTGCAGGTTGGCCACGTCGATCAGGAGGCGGACACCGGTCCGTTCCACCAGCTCCGCCAGGAACTGACCCTCCGTCATGTCCTCGTCCGGCCAGTTGACCAGCGCCGCGATGTTCTCCAGCGCCAGCGGCACCGGCAGGCGGTCCTGCGCGATCCGGACGTTCTCGCACAGCACGTCGAGCGCGTCCCAGGTGCGCGGCACCGGCAGCAGGTGCCCCGCCTCCAGACGCGGGCTCGCCGTGAGGGGCCCGCCCGCCCGTACGAACGCGATGTGCTCGGTGACCAGCGGGGACCCCAGGGCCTCGGCCGTCGCCGCCAGGTCCGCCAGCCGGCCCTCGTCCGGACGGTCGGCGCCGCCCAGACCCAGCGAGACGCCGTGCGGAATGACCCGCGTGCCGCGTGCGCGCAACCGGAGGAGGGAGTCGGGGAGGTGGCCGGGGCAGAGGTTCTCCGCGACCGCCTCGACCCAGTCGACCCCGGGCAGCCGCTCCACCGCGTCAGCTATCTCCGGCCGCCAGCCGATCCCCGTACCGAGACGTTCCATGGTTCCCCCTCCACCGCTTCGTGCAGGGGTGATGGCCCCGGCGGGCGGCGCCGAACCCGCGGGAGGGGACGTTCAGAGGTTGATTTGAGGTTACGGCGACGGGGCGGGGCGGTCCGTGTTGACCGCCGGGCCGCCGAACTCGCCCTCCGGCCGCGCGGAGGGCCGTGAGGTGAAGGTCCGGTCACCGGTCGGCTCCGCCGGCGGGGCCGACGGGACCGTGACCGAGCCGTCCGGCGGCGGGGGACCCGAGGGACTGGCGGTGGCGGTGCCCGCGGCCTCGTTCGCCAGGGCGTCGAAGTCGACCAGGCCGGTGGCCTCCAGCATGGTGATGTGGTCGAGGACGGTCTGGTTGGAGTCGGACGCCAGCTGCCGGATGAGGCTGTTGCGGGTGGTGTGCCGGACCTGGGCTATCAGGGAGAAGACCTTGCCGTGCGCGTTCCGCAGGATGTTGGCGAACTTGCGCTCGTACTCCTGCCCGCTCGCCGCCGACAGCTCCCTGAGCCAGCCCTGCTGCTGCTCGGTGGGCTGGTTGGGCAGCGGTACGCCGAGCTGTGCGGCCACCGTACGGACCCGTCTGTCGAGGTCGGTGTGGCCGACGACCAGGTGGTCGCCGGCCTCCTTCATCGCCTCGCTCGGGGCACGTTCGATCGCCTGCTGTCCGGCGGGCAGCTCCCACAGGCCCGCCAGCCGCACCTTGACCAGCAGATCCCGGTCGGTGGCGGAGAGCGGGCCCCACCGGGTCGCGACCGTGGAGGCGTTCAGGTTGGCCTGACCGGTGCCCGAGCGGTCCGCGTAGGACCAGAGGGGGAAGGCGAGCGCGCCGATGGTGGCGACAAGTGCCGCGATGACGAGCGCTGTTCCGTTGATGCGTCGCAACAAGATGTCTCCCGGGCCGATGCGTGACACCGTCGAACCAACCGTCTGCCGGACGGCCGGACAATCTGCTTGCAGGTATCCGTGGGTACGTGTGACGCATCCGACGCGTTCAGCGGCGACCACCGGCGACCACCGCCGTACGGGAGAAACCCGGTTCAGGGACGCGGCGCCCGGCGCAGCGCCGGATGGTCCGCGACCACCGTGCAGGAGCCGGGCGCGATCTCGGTGAACCCCGCGTCCCGCACGACCGGCAGCCCGCTCGTGGTGAGCTCCCGCCACCGCCCGGCCCCGGACGTGCGTACCGCGAGCGGGAAACCGGCGGCCTGCCACGCCTTCCGCTCCACCTCGGACAGCTCCCACCAGGCGAGCTGGGCCCCGTGGCCGGCCTGCGCCATCGCCTTGCCCGCCGACATGTCCAGATCCGGACTCAGCCACAGCACCGCGCCGTCGGCAGGGGCCGGGGCGGGCGGCTCGGGGTCGTCCAGGTCCGTCCCCGAGACCTGGAGCTTCGCCAGCTCCTTGGGCCAGCCGTCCAGCGGCACGGGAGGGAAGACCCGTACCTCCGCCGCGTTCCCCGCGGCCTCCGCGCTTCCCGTGACCGTGATGCCCGGCAGCGCGGACGCCTTGCGCCACTCCGCGCCGCGCGCCCGCCGCACCACCTTGCGGATCCGGGCGTCCTGCCAGAGCCGCATGACCTCGGCCCATTCGCCCCCGCCCAGCGACCGCTCGTCGGAGAGCATCACCAGTACCGCGCGGGCCGCGGTCTCCAGGGCGTCCGTACGGGCCGGCGGGACGGCCTTCTCGATGTGGACGACGAGGGGCAGCACGAACTGCGGGGCCTCGTCGCGCGCCGTCCGCTCGTGCCGCAGGGGAGTGCAGGGGGTCTCGGGGAGGTCGTTGTCGCTCACCCGGCCCAGTCTGCCAGTCGGGCCGGGGGACATCTCCTCCCCGGGCAGCTTGGCGGAACCAACGGCTCCGGGCGAGGATGCTCGGCATGAAGAGCGATCTTTTTGCCACAGAGAACATGGCGCAGCAGGCCACGGTCCCCGGGATGACCCTCCAGAACGCCAAGTCGGTGAAGTACGCCGTCAACGGCGAGATGCACGCCCGGCAGGGTTCGATGATCGCCTTCCGCGGCAACCTCCAGTTCGAGCGCAAGGGCCAGGGCGTCGGCGGCATGCTCAAGCGCGCGGTGACCGGCGAGGGCCTGGCGCTGATGGCCGTGCGCGGCCAGGGCGAGGCGTGGTTCGCGCACGAGGCGCAGAACTGCTTCGTCGTCGACATCGAGCAGGGCGACGCGCTCACCGTCAACGGCCGCAACGTGCTGTGCTTCGACGCGTCCCTCTCGTACGAGATCAAGACGGTGAAGGGCGCCGGCATGACCGGCGGCGGCCTCTTCAACAGCGTCTTCACCGGATACGGCAAGCTCGCCGTGATCTGCGAGGGCAGCCCCATCGTGATCCCCGTGACCCAGCAGCAGCCGGTGTACGTCGACACCGACGCGGTGGTGGGCTGGAGCGCCCAGCTCAACACGTCGCTGCACCGCTCGCAGTCGGTCGGCTCCATGATCCGGGGCGGCTCGGGCGAGGCGGTCCAGCTGATGCTCCAGGGCGACGGCTTCGTCATCGTCCGGCCGAGCGAGCTCAAGTCCGAGAAGCCGACGTCCGGCTGACGGCTCCGGGACCCGTCGGGAGACCTGTCGGGGCGGCCGCCGGTACGGCACCGGCGGCCCCCGGTTCCCGTGCGGCTGAGTAGGCTCGTACGCATGGACGAGAAGACCCCGCCGTACGCCGAATGCGTGCTGTGCCGGAAGCCGACCGAGTACCCGGAGTCGGTCGAGGGTGTCGTGCACTGCCCCGTCTGCGAGTGGCAGGAGGCGCAGCGCACGGCCTGCTCGGGGTGAAAACCGGTGGACGGGCCGCCGGGTGCCCGGGATCATCCGCACGGTGACCGATCGAGACCGGCAGCACCAGCGGATCAGCTTCGTGGAATTGAACGGGGCGGTCATGACCGCCCTGCTGGACGGTGACCTGGCCGGCGCGAGCGCCGAGGCCGGGGCCGCCCTGACCGGCTTCTTCCTGACCGACAGCGCGTTGTGGCTGTGGCGCTACCGCCTCGGGCAGATGGCCGGCGACCCCGCGCGGGCGCACTGGTGCGGGCGGCTCGCGGTGTGCGGGCCCGGCGGCGCCGTCGTCGGGCACGGCGGATTCCACGGACCGCCCGACGACCGGGGCATGGTCGAGGTCGGCTACGCCGTCGACCCCGCCTTCCGCCGCCGGGGATACGCCAGGGCCACCCTCACCGAACTGCTGCGCCGGGCCGCCGCCGAGCCGGGCGTGACCACGGTCCGGGCGTCGGTCCGGCCCGACAACGTGGCGTCCCTGGCCACCATCGCCGGCTTCGGCTTCACGGAGGTCGGCGAACTGTGGGACGAGGAGGACGGCATGGAGACGCTGTACGAAGCACCGGCCCGTCCTCCCGGCTCCCTCCCCCTCAGCGCTTCATGAGCTCGGACACCTTCACGAAGCGGTAGCCGCGCTCGCGCAGCTCCGGCACGATCCGCAGGACCGCCTGCTCGGTCACCGGCGCCGCGCTGCGCGTGCAGTGCATCACCACCACCGAGCCCGGCCGCACACCCGCCAGGACCTGCTCGGCCACCGCTTCCCCGTCGCGCGCGAACGCGTCGCCGCTCACCACGTCCCACTGGACCGCCGTCACCTTCGCCGGGGCCAGTGCGCGCAGGGCCCCGTCGTCGTAACAGCCGCCGGGGAAACGGAAGTACGGGACGACGTTGCGCGCTCCCGCCTCGCGGAACGCGGTGAAGGCGCGCTCCACGTCGGTGGACATCTGCCGCGCGGAGACCGTCGGCAGGCCGTAGCAGGGGGAGGCGAAGGCGTGGTGGCTGTACGAGTGGTTGGCGATCTCGAAGAGCGGGTCCCGCCCGATGGAGCGTGCCTGGTCCGGGTACTCCTCCGCCCAGCGCCCCGTCATGAAGACCGTCGCCGGCACCTTCAGTCTGCGCAGCGAGGCGATCAGGGCGGGGTTGTCGAAGCGCTCGCCGCCCGCGGCCCGTGGGCCCTGGCCCGCCGTCATGTCGGCGTCGAAGGTCAGCGCGACGGTTTTGGTACGGGTGTCGAGGGCGCGTTCGAAGACGGGGGTGAGACCGCCGGGGCCCGCCGCGAGGGTGGGCGGCGCGGCCCGCTCCGGTGACGGGGCGGGGGCGGGCCGCCCGGAGGCGGAGGCCGGGGCCGAGGGCGGCGGCTGGGTGGCGAGCGCGCCCCGTGTCCCGCTGCTGCCGATGCCGCTGCCGCACCCGGCGAGAGTCGCGCCGAGTGCGACCGCTGTGGCCAGTCTCCGTACAAAAATGATCACTGACGGAAAATATACGATGATCAGTCAGGTTTCCGGCTGCTACACGGGCGCTACTGCCGAACGGGTGCCGGATCGGGCGCCGGGAGAACTGGCGTACCGGCGCAGGAGCAGCACGGCGCTGGTGGCCAGGCCCGTGAGAGCAGCCCGAGCCGGATGCCGAGCGTGTCGAGCCCCAGCGGCCGGGCCAGGAGGCCGTGGCCTCGCCCTGGTCCTCATCAGCCACGACCTGCGCCTGGTCGCGAGCCGCACCGAAACCCTGCTCGTGCTGTCCGGAGGGCGGGCCGTCGGGCCGGGCCCGCCCCGGCAGGTCCTGGGGCCGGGAATCACCCGGTGGGCCGCCCGGGGCGCCCGCCGCGCACCCTGCCTCCGTCCGGCTCAGCCGCCGAACGGGCCCGTCACGGCGAACGTCGTGCCCGGCGTGTAGCAGTTCACGTACATCGTCGAGCAGTCCGGCGAGAAGGTGACGCCCGCGAACTCGCCCCACTCCGGCTCCTCGGGCGTACCGCCCGCCGCGGCAGCGGCCGATGTGATCTCCTGCCGGTTGCGCGCCATCGCGTACACCTCGCCGCGCTTCGTCAGCCCGTACACGTGCTGCGCGCCGTTGCCGTCCTCGCACACCATCAGGCCGCCCCGGGGCGCGAGGCAGATGTTGTCGGGGGACTCGCCGGGCAGCCGGATGTCCGTGCTCGGGCCGAAGACCACGACCAGGGTGAGGCGCCGCTTGTGGGGCTCGTACTTCCACACCTGCCCGAAGTGGTCCGCCGCCGACCCCTCCGAGCTGCGCGCGAAGCTGGAGACGAAGTAGACCGCCTTGTCGCCCCAGTAGCAGCCCTCCAGCTTCTGGGCGTGCGTGACGCCCTTCCGGCCGAAGTCCTGGAGCCGGATCGGGGTCTTCTCCGCCAGCGGATCCGGCACGGGCACCCACTCGACGCCGCCGAAGCTCGCGCCGGTCTCCTGGACCGCCGACAGGTCGGCTACGCCCGGAACGCGCATCGCCTCCAGCGCGCCGCCCGCGCGCAGCGAACCGGTGCCGCCCAGCGGCTTCTCGGGCAGGAAGCGGTAGAAGAGGCCGAAGGGCCGGTCGAACGCGTCCTCGGTCTCGTACACGATGCCGCTCTTCGGGTCGACGGCGATCGCCTCGTGCTGGAAGCGGCCCATCGCGGTGAGCGGGACGGCGCCGGTGCGGTGCGGGTCGGCCGGGTCGACCTCGAAGATGAAGCCGTGGTCCTTGGTGTAGCCGTTGGTGCCGGCCTTGTCCTCGTTCTCCTCGCAGGTGAGCCAGGTGTTCCAGGGGGTGGGCCCGCCCGCGCAGTTCACGGCCGTACCGGCGATGCCGACACGCTCGCCCTGGACGTTGTTGCGGCCGTCCAGGGCGAGGACCGTACAGCCGCCCTTGGCGGCCGGGTCGTAGGTCAGACCCTCGACCGTCGGGACGCCGATCCTGGCGGTGTGCCGGTTCTCGTGGTTGCGGACGAGATGGACGCGGCCGCGGTGGCCTCTGAAGGCGCTCATCCCGTCGTGGTTCGAGGGGACCCTGCCCTCGCCCGAGCGCAGCCGGCCGCCCTCGCGGGAGAGGACCTTGTAGCGGAAGCCCTCGGGCAGATCGAGCAGCCCGGCCGGGTCGGGCACGAGCGGTCCGTAGCCGCTGCGGCCCAGCTCCCCGGCGGCGGCGGTACCGGCGAAGATCTCCGAAAGCGACCCGGCGAAGGCGATGCCCACACCCAGGGCGCCCGTGCGGGCCAGCACGTGACGGCGTGACGCGGAGGGTGCGGAGGGGGTGGAGGGCGCGGATGACGCGGGCGATGAGGTCATGAGGTAACTCCCTGCTGGCGGACAGGAACGTTGTGACCCGCACGTGTGTACCACGCAAGTGATCTCGCGTGAACCATGCGGGCCACAACACCTCGACCGGCGCGTCCGTCGGCCGCACCGGCCCCAGATCAGACGAGCGACGCGCTCAGCGTGATCGTCGTGCCCGCCAGCGCCTGGCTGACCGGGCAGTTCGCCTTGCCCTCCTCGGCCGCCTTGACGAAGTCGGCCTCGTCCATGCCCGGCACCTCGCCCTGCACGGTGAGGTGGACGCGGGTGATGCCCTCGCCCGGCACGAAGGTGACCTCGGCCTTGGTGTCGAGGCGGGTCGGGGGGGTGCCGGCCTTGGCGAGCACGTTGGAGAACGCCATGTTGTAGCAGCTGGACTGCGCGGCGGCGATCAGCTCCTCGGGGCTGGTCCTGCCGTTCGGCTCCTCGGTACGGGCCGGCCAGGAGACGGGGTACTCGCCGATGCCCGACGAATCGAAGGTCACGGTGCCCGTGCCCTTGAACAGGTCGCCTTCCCAGACGGTGTGTGCCTGACGCGTTGCAGCCATGTCGAAAGCCCTTCTCGTGGATGGTGATCCAGATCCAGGCCAAACCTACTGGGAGATCAGGCCCTTCGCGTCGCGCGCCAGCGCGGTCAGCCGGGAGATCGCCCGGAAGTACTTCTTCCGGTAGCCGCCGTTCAGCATCTCTTCACTGAACAGCCGGTCGAACGGCAGCCCGGAGGCCAGCACCGGCACCTCCCGGTCGTACAGCCGGTCGGCGAGCACGACGAGCCGCAGCGCCGTCGACTGGTCGGGCACCGCACGCACGTCGGTCAGACAGACCGCCCGCACCTCGTCCGTGAGCGCCCCGTACCGGCTCGGGTGGACCTTGGCGAGGTGGTCGAGCAGCAGGGGGAAGCGGTCGAGGCTGGCTCCCTCGGTGGCGTACGCCGCCTTGGTGACCTCCGCGTCGGAGTACGGCGAAGGCGCCTCGGGCAGCCCGCGGTGGCGGTAGTCCTCGCCGTCGATGCGCAGCGGCCGGAAGTGGGCCGACAGGCCCTGGATCTCGCGCAGGAAGTCGACGGCGGCGAAGCGGCCCTCGCCGAGCTTGCCGGGCAGGGTGTTGGAGGTGGCGGCGAGCGCTACACCCGCCTCGACGAGCCTGCGCAGCAGCGAGGAGACCAGCACCGTGTCGCCCGGGTCGTCGAGCTCGAATTCGTCGATGCACAGCAGACGGTGCCCGCTCAGCGTCCGCACGGTCTGCTGGAAGCCGAGCGCGCCGACCAGGTTCGTCAGCTCCACGAAGGTGCCGAAGGCCTTGAGCTCGCGGGGCGCGGGCGTGGCGTGCCAGAGGGAGGCGAGGAGGTGGGTCTTGCCGACGCCGTACCCGCCGTCGAGGTAGACGCCGCGCGGCGCGGCGGGCGCGGCGGGCTTCTTCGCGAGACCGAACCAGCGCCGCTTGCCCCCGCCGGCCGCCTCGGCCCCGCCGAGACCGGCCGCGAAGGCGCTCAGCACCCTGACCGCCTCGGTCTGGCTCGGCTGGTCCGGGTCCGGTACGTACGTATCGAAGCGCACCGAGTCGAAGCGCGGCGGCGGCACCATCTCGGCGACCAGGCGGTCGGCGGGGACGTGCGGCTCGCGTGCGCACAGGGACAGGGGGGCCGCTTCGGCTATGGGAGCGGACCCATGAGCGGCGGTGGAGGACGACACGGGGCTCAAGTCTAGGCTCCGTGCCACACTGCACGACATGCGACGCCTGTTCCCTGTGACCGACGAGACAGTCTCCGCCGCCTCCGCCGAAGGCGAGTGGGGACTCGACGCGCTGGCCGACGCCTACGCGTACCCGAAGGAGCGCGGCCCGTCGGGAGCCTGGCTGCGGGCCAACATGGTCTCCTCGCTCGACGGGGCCGCCCAGCACGAGGGCCGCTCGCAGCCGATCTCCTCCGACACCGACATGCGGATCTTCGGCACGCTGCGGGCGCTCGCCGACGTGGTGGTCGTCGGCGCGGAAACGGTACGCCTGGAGGGGTACCGGCCGGCCCGCGCGCGCGAGGCCTTCGCGGCGCGCAGGGCGGCGGCGGGACAGGGCCCCGCGCCCGCGATCGCGGTGGTCAGCGCGAGCCTGAACCTCGACTTCTCCCTCCCGCTCTTCACGTCGCCCCTCGTCCCCACCCTGGTGCTGACCGGCGCCGCGGCGCCCCTCGACGGGATCCGCGCGGCCAGGGAGGCCGGGGCCGAGGTCCTGGTCGCGGGGGACGGCGCGGCGGTGGATCCGCCGCGCGCGGTGGAGGCGCTGGCGGAGCGGGGGCTGACCCGGTTGCTGACCGAGGGCGGGCCGCGGCTGCTCGCGCAGTTCATCACGGCCGGAGTGCTCGACGAGCTCTGCCTCACCGTCTCGCCCGTGCTCACGGCCGGCCGCGCGCAGCGGATCGCGGACGGGCCGGGGGTGGCGGTTCCGGAACGGTTCGCACTGGCGTCCGTGCTGGAAGAGGCCGGGTTCCTTTTCACCCAGTACCGTCGGATCTGACAATTGGCGGAATGTGCCATTCTGTCCAGTTTCGGCCGGGCATGCTTACTTCACGTGCCTGCTCGCGTGCTTACGCAGACCCCTTGCGGGCACCGGGAAGGATGGTTTCCGCAGGGGGCCGACGGCGCCGCCCGAAAGCGCCGTCCCAAGAAGAAGAGCCCAAGAAGAAGAGAAGGGCGCCCGTCGTGTTCACGAGCGTATTGATGATCGAGAAGCCCCTGTCGTCCGTCGACGTGGAATTCGTCAGCACCCTTCACGGTGACGAAGGCGTCTCCTTCGTCGTCCTGATGCAGCCCCGCGGCGACCAGGCGGACGTGCTCCTGCGCGCCATCGACGACGTGGCGCTGGGCAGGGTCGACGAAGCGGTCCGCGAGCCCGACAAGCCCAGAGGCGAGGAGGCGAAGCCCCTCGCGGAGCGCGGTCTGGAGAAGACCCTGGAGACGCTGCGCGCCCGGGGGCACGAGGCCGTGGGCCAGGTCGTCGCCGAGCATCCCCTGGACCTCCTGAAGTCGGTCGTGGCCGAGACGGGGGCCGACGAGGTGATCGTCCTGACCGCGCCGCACTACGTCGAGGAGTTCTTCCACCGGGACTGGGCCTCGCGGGCCCGTCACAAGGTCGGCGTACCGGTGCTCAAGCTCTTCTCCCACAACGAATAGGCTGGGGCACCGCTCACACGTCACACTTTGGGAGACATACGTATGGCACCCGGCCTTCCCACCGCCATGGACCGACCGCACTTCATCGGCATCGGCGGCGCCGGAATGTCGGGGATCGCGAAGATCCTCGCCCAGCGCGGCGCCCGGGTCGCGGGCAGCGACTCACGCGAGTCCGCCACCGCCGAATCCCTGCGCGCGCTGGGCGCCACGGTCCACATCGGCCACGCCGCCGAGCACCTGGCCCCCGACGCGACCTGCGTCGTCGTCTCCAGCGCCATCCGCCCCGACAACCCGGAGCTGGTCCGCGCCGCCGAGCTGGACGTCCCCGTCGTGCACCGCTCCGACGCGCTGGCCTCGCTGATGGGCGGCGCGCGCGCCATCGCCGTCGCGGGCACGCACGGCAAGACGACGACCACCTCGATGCTGGCCGTAGCCCTGACCGAGCTGGGCCTGGACCCGTCGTACGCCATCGGCGGCGACCTGGAGGGCCCCGGCACGAACGCCCGCCACGGCGCCGGCGACATCTTCGTCGCCGAGGCGGACGAGAGCGACCGCAGCTTCCAGAAGTACGACCCCGAGGTCGCGATCGTCCTCAACGTCGAGCTGGACCACCACGCGAACTACGCCTCGATGGACGAGATCTACGACTCCTTCGAGACCTTCGTCGGCAAGGTCGTCCCCGGCGGCACCCTCGTCATCTCCGCGGACCAGCCCGGTGCCGTGGAACTGGCCTCCCGCCTCCGCGACCTCTCCACCCTGAAGATCGTCACGTACGGCGACTCCCCGTCGGCCGACGTACGCGTCCACAAGGTCACCCCGCGCGGCCTGACCAGCGAGGTCACGGTCGTCCTCGACGGCCGCTACCTCACCTTCACGGTCTCGGTCCCCGGCAGCCACTACGCCCACAACGCGGTAGCCGCCCTGGCGGCGGGCGCAGCGCTCGGCATCCCGGCGCACAACCTCGCCTCGGCCCTCGGCAAGTACACCGGGGTCAAGCGCCGCCTCCAGCTCAAGGGCGAGGCGAACGGCGTGCAGGTCATCGACTCGTACGCCCACCACCCGACCGAGATGACCGCCGACCTGGAAGCCATGCGCGGCGCGGCGTCCGACGCCCGTCTCCTGGTCGTCTTCCAGCCCCACCTCTTCTCCCGCACCCAGGAGCTGGGCACCGAGATGGGCCGGGCCCTGGCCCTCGCGGACGCCTCGGTCGTCCTCGACATCTACCCGGCGCGCGAGGACCCGATCCCCGGTATCACCAGCACGCTCATCATCGACGCGGCGCGTGCGGCGGGCGCCGACGTGACGCCGGTCTCCGACCAGGCGGCGGTCCCGGACGTGATCGCGGGAATGACGAGGCCGGGCGATCTCGTTCTCACCATGGGCGCGGGCGACGTGACGGACCTCGGTCCGCAGATCCTCGACCGCCTGTCGAACTGACTGAGGGAGCGCAGCATGTCGTACGACGTCGAGAAGACCGACGAGCAGTGGCGAGCGGAACTGACCCCCGCCGAGTACGCCGTCCTGCGTCAGGCCGGCACGGAGCCCGCCTTCGTCGGTGAGTACACGGACACCAAGGCGACCGGCGTCTACTCCTGCCGGGCGTGCGGCGCCGAGCTGTTCCGCTCGGACACGAAGTTCGAGTCGCACTGCGGCTGGCCGTCGTTCTACGACCCGAAGGACACGGACGCGGTCGAGCTGATCTCGGACACCTCCCACGGCATGGTCCGCACGGAGGTCCGCTGCGCGAAGTGCGGCTCGCACCTGGGCCACGTCTTCGAGGGCGAGGGCTACCCGACCCCGACGGACCAGCGGTACTGCATCAACTCGATCTCGCTGCGGCTGACCCCCGACGCCTGACGCCCGGCGCCCGACCGGACCTGATACGCCGACGCGCCCCGTGCCCCGGAGACGATCCGGTGGTGCGGGGCGCGTCGGCGTATCAGGTCCGGTCGGCCCGGGCGGCGTACGGGACGAAGCCGGCCCAGGCGGCGGGGGAGAGGGCGAGCCGGGGGCCCTTGCTTGTCCTCTGCTCCCCGCATCCGCCGCAACAGGCTCACGGAGTCTTCCGGCGAGTCCCGACCTGGAGGTCCACGCCGCCCTCGCGCAACCGCGGCAGCCACCGCTCGCGGAAGAAGCCCGCCCAGCGTCGCGGCGGCCGGGCGGTGACCGCCAGGAGCAGGTCGTTGCGGGCATCGGCGACTACGGCGCGGTGGTGCAGTTCGCGGCAGGACACGTGGCCGGATGCTACGGGCGGCAGACGGTCCTGTACACGGGTTTCGGGACGGACGGGAGGGCTCCACCGGGACAATGGCCCGCATGGAACCGCACCGCCTCGTCGACCGCGCCCGCCGTCTCGCCGTCCCCGGCCGCCGCCGCGTCCTCGGTATCGCCGGGGCGCCGGGGGCCGGCAAGTCCACGCTCGCCGCGCACCTCGTCGACCGCCTCGGCGGACTGGCCGTACTCGTCCCCATGGACGGGTTCCACCTCGCCGGAGCCGAGCTGGAACGTCTCGGGCGTACGGACAGGAAGGGCGCCCCCGACACCTTCGACGCCACCGGTTACGCCGCCCTGCTGGCCAGGCTGCGCTCTCCCGAGGCGCCGGACACCGTCGTCTACGCACCCGCGTTCGACCGGACGGCCGAGGAGCCCGTGGCGGGCAGCATCGCGGTGCCGGGCCCGCGGGACGTACCGCTGGTCGTCACCGAGGGCAACTACCTGCTGCTCGACGAGGGGCCCTGGGCGCGCGTGCGGGAGCTGCTCGACGAGGCGTGGTTCCTGGAACTCGACCGAGACGAGCGGGTACGCCGTCTCGTCGACCGGCACGAACGGTTCGGCAAGCCCCGCCCGGCCGCCGAGCACTTCGTCCACGCCTCGGACGAGGCGAACGCCCGCCTGGTCGCTCCCGGCCGAGACCGCGCCGACCTGGTCGTCGCCTTCGCCCCGGGCGCCGCCCCGCAACCGGGTAGCGAGGCCACCGGGCGCCGGGCAGGATGAGGCCATGTCCTCCGCCGCCTCGTCCGCCTCCGTCTCCGCCGCCTCGTCCGCCTCCGCGTTCGTGCCCGCGCCCTTCACCGCCGACGACTACCGCGCCCGCATGGCCCGCGCGGCCCGGTCGGCCGCCGACGCCGGTCTGGACGGCGTACTCGTCGCCCCCGGGCCCGACTTGGTCCACCTCACCGGCTACCGCCCCACCGCCGCCACCGAACGGCTGACACTGCTCGTCCTGTCCGCGGAACAGGACCCGGTACTCGTCGTGCCCACCCTGGAGGCGCCGGACGCCGAACGGGCCGCGGGAGCCGCCGCGCTCACCCTGTGCGACTGGACGGACGGCAAGGACCCATACGCGGTCGCCGCCCCGTTCCTCGACGCCGGCGGTTGCTTCGCGGTCAGCGACAGCACCTGGGCGATGCACCTGCTCGGCCTCCAGCAGACGCTGCCGGGCACCTCGTACGTGTCGCTGACCGCCGCCCTGCCCATGCTGCGGGCCGTCAAGGACGCGGCCGAGCTGGCCCGTCTCGAAGCGGCGGGCGCGGCCGCGGACGCGGCGTACGAGGAGATCGTCAAGGTCCGCTTCTCCGGGCGGCGCGAGACGGAGGTGGCCGCGGAACTGGCTCGTCTCCTCACGGAGTCCGGGCACGAGCAGGTGGACTTCACGGTCGTCGGCAGCGGGCCGAACGGCGCCAGTCCGCACCACGAGGCGGGCGAGCGCGTCATCGAGCAGGGCGACATGGTGGTCCTCGACTTCGGCGGCCTCAAGGACGGTTACGGCTCCGACACCTCCCGTACGGTCCACGTCGGTGCCCCGAGCGCCGAGGAGCAGCGCGTCCACGACGTCGTACGCCAGGCGCAGCAGGCGGCGTTCGAGGCGGTGCGGCCCGGGATCGCCTGCCAGGAGGTGGACCGGGTGGCGCGCGCGGTCATCACCGGGGCCGGGTACGGCGAGCGGTTCATCCACCGCACCGGACACGGCATCGGCGTGACCACGCACGAACCGCCGTACATGATCGAGGGCGAGCGGCAGCCGCTCGTACCCGGCATGTGCTTCTCCGTCGAACCCGGCATCTACCTCCCCGGACGCTTCGGCGTGCGGATCGAGGACATCGTGACCGTCACGGAGGACGGCGGGCGCCGTTTCAACACCACCGCGCGCGAGATGGCCGTCGTCGACTGAGACCGCCGCCGGCCGGCTCCGGCAGATGCTCGGCCGGCGCCAGTCGGTGTCCAGCCGCTGGCGTGGCCGTGTGCGCCGCGGCGGGCGGGAGGTCAGGTGGCGTCCGGGCCCAGTACGACACAGGACTCGGGCGGCAGGCGCAGCAGCCCGTCGGGGCCCGGCGCGTCGGCCGGCTCCCAGGCCGCCAGTACGGCGCTGCGCCCGTTGCGGCCGAGGCCGATCGTGACGGGCTCCTTCGACAGGTTCACCGCGACGCGGATGTCGCCGCGCCGGTACGCCAGCCAGCGCGCGCTCTCGTCGTACGCGACCTTGACCGCCACCAGGTCGGGGTCGCAGAGGTCGGGCCGCTCCCGGCGCAGCGCGATCAGCTCGCGGTACCAGGCCAGCACGCGCGCGTGCGGCTCGTTCTCCTGCTCGGACCAGTCCAGACAGGAGCGCTCCCTGGTACGGGGGTCCTGCGGGTCCGGGATGTCCTCCGCCGCCCACCCGTGCGCGGCGAACTCGCGCCTCCTGCCCTCCCGTACGGCCTGCGCGAGCTGCGGGTCGGTGTGGTCGGTGAAGAACTGCCAGGGGGTGCGGGCCGCCCACTCCTCGCCCATGAAGAGCATCGGGACGTACGGACCGGTGAGGACCAGTGTGGCGGCGCAGGCGAGCAGCCCGGGGGAGAGGGTGGCGGAAAGCCGGTCCCCCAGGGCCCTGTTGCCGATCTGGTCGTGGGTCTGGGCGTAACCGAGGAAGCGGTGCGCGGCGGTTCTCGCGCGGTCCACGGAACGCCCGTGAACGCGTCCCCGGAACGTCGAGTACGTACCGTCGTGGAAGAACACCTGGGTCAGTGTCTTGGCGAGCGCGCCGAGGGGGGCGCGGGCGAAGTCGGCGTAGTACCCCTGGGACTCACCGGTCAGAGCGGTGTGCAGGGCGTGGTGGAAATCGTCGTTCCACTGAGCGTGCAGACCCAGCCCCCACGACTCGCGCGGAGCGGTCGTGCGCGGGTCCCCCTGGTCGGACTCGGCGATCAGGAAGAGCGCCCTGCCCACCTCGGCGGAGAGCGTGTCGACGGCCGCGGACAGTTCTTCGAGGAAGGTCAGCGCGCGCGTGTCGGCGAGGGCGTGGACCGCGTCGAGCCGCAGCCCGTCGAGACGGTAGTCGCGCAGCCAGGCGAGCGCGCTGCCGAGCAGGTACGCGCGTACCTCGTCGGACCCGGGCGCGTCGAGGTTGACCGCCGAACCCCAGGGCGTGTGGTGGGTGTCCGTGAAGTACGGGCCGAAGTGGGGCAGGTAGTTGCCGGAGGGGCCGAGGTGGTTGTGGACGACGTCGAGCACGACGCCGAGACCGAGGCCGTGCGCCGTGTCGACGAAGCGCTTGAGCCCTTCGGGACCGCCGTACGGCTCGTGCACGGCCCACAGCGACACCCCCTCGTACCCCCAGCCGTGCGTTCCGGGGAACGGGCAGACGGGCATCAGCTCGACATGGGTGACGCCCAGCTCCGCCAGATGACCGAGCCGCCGCGCGGCGGCGTCGAAGGTGCCCTCGGGGGTGTACGTACCGACGTGCAGCTCGTAGAGGACCGCATGCGCCAGCGGAGTGCCGCCCGGCCAGGGCGTCCGCCACTCGTGGGCGTTGTGGTCCACGACGGCGCTGAGGCCGTCGGGACCGTCCGGCTGGCGGCGCGAGCGCGGGTCGGGCAGTACGGGACCGCCGTCCAGGCAGAAGCCGTAGCGCGCGCCCGCGCCCGCGTCGGCCTCGGCCGTCCACCATCCTTCGCGTGCCGGATCGCGCTCCATGGCGTACGTTCCGCCCGCCAGCCGGAGCTCTGCCCGCTCGGCCTTCGGCGCCCACACCTCGAACAGCACTGGCGGCCCCTCTCGTCGACGATGCCGCCACCCATGGTGCGCCAGACGGGCATGATCCGCCGGTAAATCGTCAGCTCCGCGTCGTCAGCTCCACGTCATGTTGACCGCGCGCTCGAAATTGACGTACCCGGCGCGCTCGAACGCCTTGGCCATCGGAACATTGGCGAGGTCCGTCGCCGCACGGATGCGGGGCACGTCCTGGGCGGCGAGAACGCGCGTGCCCTCGGCCAGGAGGTCGTCGATGTGGCCGTGGCCGCGGTGGGCCGGCACGACACCGATGTACGCGATGGTGTGGTGGTAGTTGTTGCGGGCCGGAATGACGAATCCGACGGGGCCGCCGCCGGGGAGTCCGGCGATCCGCCACCACGCGCGCGGCGACGCGCACCCCGCGAACTCCTCCTCGAACTGCAGCTCGGCGGCCTCCCGCGCGCCGAGACCCGACGCCAGGTCGGCCCGGCTGTGCGCGTCGAGGGTGCCCTCCAGGACCAGCGTCATCAGCGCGATGAGCTCCTCCTGGTCGTCCGCGGGCCGGAACGTCAGCCGGCCGGTGGGCTCGGGCACCGGGGTGCCGGGGCGCCATTCGAGACGCAGGCGCTCGACGAGCAGCCGCGCGCCGGTCCTCTCCAGGACGTTCATCCGTGCCTCGACCACATCGCGGGCCACCGCGTCGTCGTGCCAGTCGGGCGGAACGAACCTGCCGTACTCGGGACGCGGCGCGCCGGCCGGGAGAACGGCGGCCGACGCCGTCTCCAGGAGGCGCAGGCCGATCTCGCCGCGCTCGGGCTCGGGCAGCGTGTCGTCCAGGTCGAAGAAGTCCAGGGCGCACGGCGGTTCGCCGGGCCTGGAGGTCCACCAGGAAGCGCGAGCCAGCACCCGGCCGCCGCGCAGCGCCACCCACATCCACTCGGGACGGCGGCGGCCGGTGGCGAGGTCGTCGTCGAGTTCGTGGTCGAGGACGTACGCGAGTTCGCGGAAGAGACCGAGCTCCTCCGGTCCCGCGAGCGGTCGTACGGTCAGTTCCTGGCCCTGGCCCTGGCCCTGGTCCTGCGGTATGGCGGTCAAGCCGTCCCCCGGTATGTGGTGGGTGAGTCCGCAGACAGTAACAATGATCATCGGACCGGGCCCGGCGATGACCCGGCGCCCGCCCGGCAGCAGCCCGGTGACGACTCGGCAGCGTCCCTGTGGAGCAGGTCCGCGCAGGTCAGGTCGTACGGGACGACCGTTCTCCTGGACACCTGCGCTCGGTCGGCCCGACAATCACCTCTGTGACGTCCTCCTTCGAGTTCCCCGCGTATCCCGCCCGGCCTTCCGACGCCGAGCGCGACAGTGTTCTCGGGAGGCTCAGGGAGGGCGCGGCGCAGGGCAAGCTGTCGCACGACACCTTCATGCGCCGGATGGAACTCGCCCTCGTCGCCCGCAGGTCCGACGAACTGGCCGTGCTCACCGCCGATCTGGAGACCGAGGGCCGGTGGTCGCAGGGGCTGTTCCGCGCGGTGGAGTGGGCGTCGGCGTTCACGGTGCGGCTGCGCAGGGCGTGGCAGTCGGAGCGGCTGCCGAAGCTGCTGTTCCCCGAGCCGGGACCGTACCCCCTGAGGATCGGACGCGATCCCGCGAACGGACTGCGGCTCAGCCACGACACGGTCTCGCGCGTGCACGCCGAACTGTACGTCCAGGACGGCATGTGGGTCCTGCGCGACCTCGGCTCGACCAACGGGACGTCCGTCAACGGGCGCCGGGTGACGGGGACGGTCCTGGTGCGGGAGGGGGACCAGGTGAGCTTCGGACAGATGCTCTTCCGGCTCGCCGCGCGCTGAACCGAGGCCGGCCGGGCCGAGTCCGTCGCCGCCGGCACCGGCCTCACACCCGCGCCCGTCGAGCGGGTGCTGATCACGGCGGAGCACGGGAACGGCAAGTTCGGTGCCGAGGACGGCAGCTGCCGCCGAGGACGCCGCGCGCGCCGTACAGCGGCAGACGGAGGCCCTCCCCGCGGTCGTCCCCGTCGCCGCGCCGAAGGCCGCGGCGGACGGCCCCGCGCTCATGGTCGCCGTCACCCTGCGCGGCGCCGAGGAGACCGCCGGGGAGGACGCCGGCGCGCTGCCGGAACAGACCGGGGCCGCCCAGCGCGAGCACCGGGACCTGCGGATCGAACAGGACGGTGCCACTGCGCCGCAGCCGCGCGCCTCGCAGGACGGGCGTACGGCGATGCCGGCCCTCCCCGTCCCGTACGCCGAGAAATCCGCCGGCCCGGGGCAGCGCCCCGGGCCGTCCGGGAAGGGTCGGGCGGGGGAAAGCCCCGCCGGACACGCCCGCTCCTACGGTTCCTCCCGCCCCGTGCGGGTCAGCAGCGACACGGGACGCGTCGCGAACAGCTCCGCCATCCGCACCGTTCCCGAGAACCCCCGCCCCTGCGGCTCCAGCACATCCGTCCACCGGCCCTCCGGCAGTACCAGTTCCGTGTCCCGCCAGCCGCCCGCCTCCGCGAGCCGCAACGACAGCCGGGTGACGGCCGTGACGGTCTCACTCGAACGGCAGAACGCCACACAGTGGTCGGCCGCCGGGCCCACGGCCGTGAGCGGTGCGTACGTACCCGACTCGCCGAAGACCTCGGGGCGCCCGCTGCGCAGCCCCAGCGCGGCCACCGTGACGGCGTACTTCTCCGCGGACAGCCCGGACAGCCCGGACAGCCCGGACAGCCCGGACAGGCCGTCGCCGTCCGCGGCGGAGGGCGTGAAGTCGACAGGACGCCGGTTGTCCGGGTCCACCAGGGCGCGGAACTCCCGCTCCGTGCCCTGGTAGAGGTCCGGCACCCCCGGCATCGTCAGATGCAGCAGCGCGGCCCCGAGCACATTGGCCCGTACGTACGGTCCGAGCTCCCGCGCGAACTCCGCCACCGCCTCGAACGGCGGCCCCGCGGGGCCCGCCGCCACGAAGTCGGCCACCGCCTGCTCGTACGCCGCGTCCTGCTCGGTCCAGCTGGTGTGCAGCCCCGCCTCCCGTACGGACTTCAGCAGCGCGGCCGCCAGCCGCTCCCCGTCGGGCTCCCCGAAGCCGAGGGCCGTCTGCCACGCCGTCCACGCCAGATGCGGGTCGGGGGCGAGCACCCCGGCCCCGGCCAGTCGGTCCAGCAGCAGGGACCACCGCTGCGGACACTCGGAGAGCACCGCGATCCGGGCCCGCACGTCCGCGCTGCGCTTCGTGTCGTGCGTGGACAGCACGGTGCCGGTCGCCGGCCAGTCGCGCGCCAGACGC
This sequence comes from Streptomyces enissocaesilis, assembly GCF_039533765.1. NCBI lineage: Bacteria > Bacillati > Actinomycetota > Actinomycetes > Kitasatosporales > Streptomycetaceae > Streptomyces > Streptomyces enissocaesilis. The sequence goes on from NZ_BAAAUD010000056.1 coordinate 105,124, forward strand.
GTGCAGAAGGCGTGGAAGTCCGCCGGGCTCACTCCGGGCGCCCCCGGATCGCCGCCCACCTCGTTCGCCGAGATCAGCGGCGTGTACCGGTAGAAGGCCGTGTCCTCCACCGACTTGGCGCGCAGCGCCGAGGCCGTCTGGGCGAACCGCGCGCAGAACGCGGCGCGGTCCGGCCCCCCGCCCAGCTTCCCCAGCGCCAGATCGCGCACCAGATCGACGGCCGCCGCCTCCTCCGGCACCGCGAACGCCGCTTTCGCCTGCCGTACCGCCTCCACCGGAACAGCGGCCTCGGCGCTCTCGGGACAGGGCCCGCCCGCCGTCACGTAAGGGCGGTACACGGGAACGCGCACCAGCAGTTCCCGTACGGCTGTGCGCAGCGCCCAGGGAGCGTAGTCGCGCAGGGCGGGATCGGCGGCGCAGATCCGCTCGGCCGTACGGACGAGGAAACCGGTCTCGGCGGCCAGTTCATGGGTGAGCACCTTGTACGCCGACCGTCGTACGGTCGCTTCCCAGGAGCCGCCGCGGTCCCCGGGGGGGTTCGCGAAATCACGGTAGCGACCGGTCAGCTCGTCGGCGCCGGCCGGATCGGTGAACAGCCCGTCGATCCGGTACAGCGCGTCGTAACCCGTCGTTCCCGCGACCGGCCACGTGGCCGGCAGCCGCTCGGGACCGGTCAGGATCTTCTCCACGACCGTCCAGCGGCCCTCGACCGCCTCACCCAGACGCCGCAGGTACGCCTCGGGATCGGCGAGCCCGTCCGGATGGTCGATCCGCAGTCCCTCCACCACCCCGTCCCGCACCAGCTCCAGGATCTTCGCGTGCGAGGCGGCGAACACCTCGGGATCCTCCACCCGGACGCCGATCAGCTCCGAGATGGTGAAGAAGCGCCGGTAGTTCAGCTCGGTCCGCGCCAGCCGCCACCAGGAGAGGCGGTACCACTGGGCGTCCAGCAGCTCGGGCAGCGGCAGCCCCGCGGTGCCCTCGCGCAGCGGCAGCACGTGCTCGTAGTAGCGCAGGGTGTCCCCGTCGACCGTCAGCCCCTCCAGCTCGTCGCCGATCCGGTGCGCCAGCACGGGCAGGAGGACCTTGCCCCCGCCCGCTCCCCAGTCGATGTCGAACCACCGGGCGTACGGCGAGGCGGGCCCCTCTTTGAGCACCTCCCACAGGGGCCTGTTCAGGCTCTCCGGAGCCGGTACGGCCATGTGGTTCGGCACGATGTCCAGGATCAGCCCCAGGCCGTGCGCGCGGGCCGTGCGGGACAGCGCGCGCAGGCCCTGTTCGCCGCCGAGTTCGGCCCGCACGCGCGCGTGGTCGACGACGTCGTACCCGTGCCGGGAGCCCGGCACGGCTTCGAGCACGGGGGACAGGTGCAGATGCGAGACCCCGAGTGCGGCCAGATGGGGCACCGCCTCCTCGGCGGCCGAGAAGGGGAAGTCGGAATGGAGCTGCAGACGATAGGTGGCGGTGGGCGTCATGCGAACGTACGTACCCGCATTGAGGGCTTCTGTGTCATCGGCCCATGCGTCCGTGTGATGACCCGGTATTACGTTCGTCCGATGCCGGGAACCCTGCACACGTACCGCGAGGTCGTCTCCCTCACCGGGCCCGTGCTGCCCGCGTGTCGTTCCTCGGCAGGCTGCCGACCGCCATGTGTCAGCCCGGCAGCCTGCTGGTCGCCGAGACCAGCGGCAGCCTCACCACGGCAAGCCTGGTCGGCGGCGCGCTCGCGGCGGGCCGGACGGCCGGCGGGCCGCTGCTGGGCCGGGTGGCGGACCGTCACGGACAGCGCACCGTCGTCCTGACCGCCGCCCTCGTCGACGCGGTCGCCGTCACCGCTCTCGTGATCGCCGCCCTCGGCCGCGTCGGTACGCTCCCGCTCGCGCTCGTCGGCGCGCTCGCCGGAGCGAGCGTTTCCCAGGTCGGCCCGATGGCGCGTACGCGATCGGTCGCGCTCGCCCGCAGGAGCGGTGCCGACGAACGGCTCGTCGGCGCCGTCCTGTCGTTCGAGGGAACGCTCGACGAGGCGTCGTTCGTCCTCGGCCCCGCCCTGGTCGGTCTCGCGGCGGCCCTCGCGCACCCCGCCGCCGCGCTGCTCGTGGCCGCCGCGCTCCTCGCCGTCTGCGGTACCTGGGCATCCGACGGCGTCCCGGGTACGCTCCGCGTCCCGCACGGCATCCACCGTACGCACGAGCCTGCCCGGCGCGGTGTACGCGCCGCGCACCGCGACGGTGCTCCAGGGCGCCATGTTCGGCGCGTCCCAGGCCGGCATCACCGCGCTCACCGAGCGGCTCGGCCGGCCGGAGCAGGCCGGGCTCGTCTACGCGGCCATGGGCGTCATGAGCGCGGCCGCGGGGCTCGCCGTGGCAGCGGTACCGGCCAGGATCACCCTGACGGCCCGCCGGCGCGCCGGCGCGCCGCGACGGCCGCCCTGGTCGTGCTCTCCGTCCCGCTGCTGTCCGTGGAGTCCCTGGGGCGCTGTACGCCGTCGTCGTGGTCCTCGGCGTCGCGTACGCCCCGCACCTGATCACGATCTGCGGGCTGACCGAACGGATCGTTCCCGGGAACAGGCCGGCGGAGGCCATGGCCTTCCTGACGAGCGGCACAGTCGGAGGCCAGGCCCTGGCGCCGGCCCTCTCGGGGCGCCTCGCGGAGGACGGCCGGGCGCCCGCGGTCTTCGCCGTCGCGGTGGTGGCGGCCACGCTCTGCGCCGTACTGGCGTGGACCGCCCCCATCACTCCCGCAACGGCCGGGAGGAGGGCCGAGACGCTAAGCCGGGCGCTGCAGCACCACCAGACTGCGCCCGATCAACGTGACCCGTTCACCCGCCCCCACCTTGGCACCGCTCCCCGGAGGGACTCCGTCCGGCTGGGCCGTGTCGACCACCACCTGCCACTGCTTCCCGTGGTTGACCGGAACGGCGAACTCCAGCTCCTCGGCGCTCGCGTTGAACATCAGCAGGAAGGAGTCGTCCGAGATCCGCTCACCGCGCGGCCCCGGCTCCGAGATGGCGTGACCGTTCAGGAAGACCGTCAGCGCCTTGGCGTGGGCCGCCTGCCAGTCCCGCTGGGCCATCTCCTTGCCGTCCGGCGTGAACCACGCGATGTCCGACAGGTCGTCGTGCGTGCCCTCCACCGGCCGTCCGTGGAAGAAGCGCCTGCGCCGGAAGACCGGGTGGTCCCGCCGCAGCCACACCATCGCGCGCGTGAAGGCGTGGAGCGAGCCCTCCTCGTCGCCCTTCTCCGGCCAGTGGACCCACGACAGCTCGTTGTCCTGGCAGTAGGCGTTGTTGTTGCCGTCCTGCGACCGCGCGAACTCGTCGCCGTGCGACAGCATCGGCACGCCCTGCGACAGCATCAGCGTCGCGATGAAGTTGCGCATCTGGCGGGCGCGCAGCTCCAGGATCGCGGGATCGTCCGTCTCACCCTCCACCCCGCAGTTCCAGGACCGGTTGTGGCTCTCGCCGTCCCGGTTGCCCTCGCCGTTGGCCTCGTTGTGCTTGTCGTTGTACGAGACCAGGTCGGCCAGCGTGAAACCGTCGTGGCAGGTGGTGAAGTTGATCGACGCGAGCGGCCGGCGGCCGTCGTCCTGGTACAGGTCCGACGAGCCCGTCAGCCGCCCCGCGAACTCCGCGATCGTCCGGGGCTCACCGCGCCACAGGTCCCGCACGGTGTCCCGGTACTTCCCGTTCCACTCGGTCCACAGCGGCGGGAAGTTCCCCACCTGGTAGCCGCCCTCGCCCACGTCCCACGGCTCGGCGATCAGCTTCACCTGACTGACCACCGGGTCCTGCTGCACCAGGTCGAAGAAGGACGACAGCCGGTCCACCTCGTGGAACTGCCTGGCCAGCGTCGCCGCCAGGTCGAAGCGGAAGCCGTCGACGTGCATCTCCGTCACCCAGTACCGCAGCGAGTCCATGATCAGCTGGAGTACGTGCGGCGAGCGCATGAGGAGGGAGTTCCCGGTCCCCGTGGTGTCCATGTAGTACCGGGGATCGTCGGCGAGACGGTAGTACGAGGCGTTGTCCAGACCGCGGAAGGAGAGCGTGGGGCCCAGGTGGTTGCCCTCCGCCGTGTGGTTGTAGACGACGTCGAGGATGACCTCGATGCCCGCCCGGTGCAGCGCCCGTACGGCGGTCTTGAACTCCAGGACCTGCTGGCCCCGGTCGCCCCACGAGGCGTACGCGTTGTGCGGGGCGAAGAAACCGATGGTGTTGTAGCCCCAGTAGTTGCTCAGGTTCGCGTCGGCCAGCCGGTGGTCGTTGACGAACTGGTGCACCGGCATCAACTCGAGAGCGGTCACGCCCAGTTCCGTCAGGTGCGAGATGATCGCGGGATGCGCCAGCGCCGCGTACGTGCCCCGGAGCTCCTCGGGGAGGTCGGGGTGCATCATCGTGAGGCCCTTCACATGGGCCTCGTAGAGGATCGTGCGGTGGTAGTCCGTGCGCGGCGGGCGGTCGTCACCCCAGTCGAAGTACGGGTTGACCACCACCGAGGCCATCGTGTGCGGCGCCGAGTCCAGGTCGTTGCGCGAGTCCGGCTTCCCGAAGTGGTAGCCGTACACCGCCTCGCCCCAGTCGACCTCCCCGCTGATGGCCCGCGCGTACGGGTCCAGCAGCAGCTTGGCGGAGTTGCACCGCTTGCCCTCCTGCGGGGCGTACGGACCGTGGACCCGGTAGCCGTAGCGCTGGCCCGGCATGATGCCGGGCAGGAAGGCATGGCGTACGAACGCGTCGGACTCGCGCAGTTCCACCGCCGTCTCCGAACCGTCGTCGTGCAGCAAGCACAACTCGATCCGGTCGGCGGCCTCCGAATAGACAGCGAAATTGGTCCCGGCGCCGTCGTACGTGGCGCCGAGTGGGTAAGCCTCTCCCGGCCAGACCTGCATGCGATCGACTCTTCCACTTCTGATCCGGGTGCTGCGGGGTGCTTCGCACAAGATCTTCCCCGAAAGCGGGGCAACCACCTAGGACTTCGGACCGTCCTACCGGGTGACCACGCATACCCGGTATGCCAGTTGCTGTCGCGTGTGACGCGCGGGCGACAGGGGATCTGGGCAGAAGCAGGGGGGCAATGTGAACAGGACAGTGCGCCGTCATCTGGGAAAGGTGCTGGCGGGGGCCGCGATCGCGGTGACCGGGACCGCGGTGATGATCGGGGTGACCCTGCCGGATCCGGCGGGCGCCGACGACACGCGGCGCGGACCGGCGGGGGCCGCGGCAGCCACGGGGCCGGCCCCGGGCGAGCGGGGAGACCGCGGCGCCCAGGACGGCGAAAGCGCCCAGGGCGACGGGAGCGCCCGGAACGGCGGGAGCGCCGCGGGGCAGGCTCCGGAGCCCGGAGTCGTCGAGGGCGCCCCGGCCGAGGGCGAGCAGGGCATCGGCAGGGACCCGCTGACGGACGGCGAGCTGGAGCGGGTGGAGAAGCTCGCGCTGTCCCCGTCGCGGTTCGCCGCCGGCCGGGACGTCGAGGGGGACCGGGGGCTCCAGCACCTCGCCACGAACCTGAGCGAGATACAGCCGTCCGAGGTCGACGACGCCGCGCCGCCGCGCCGCGCGGAGGTCTCGTACTACGACTACAAGAGCGACGAGCTGGTGACGAAGACCGTCGACCTCGCCACCGGCAAGGTCGAGCGGACCGGCGTCCTCAAGGGCGTACAGCCGTCGCCCACCCCCCGGGAGAACCGCGAGGCCACGGAGCTGATCCTGGCGAGCCCGCTCGGCGAGGGGCTGAAGAAGGACTATCAGGACGCCATGGGCAAGCCGCTCACCTCGGCGGACCAGCTGTGGGTGAACGGCGGGATCTACCGGGTCGACCGCGAGGAGCGGGTGCCCGGGGCGCTCGCGAAGTGCGGAACACACCGGTGCGTCCGCGTCACGTCCAAGGTCAGGAACGGACCGTGGATAGACACCCGCGATCTCGTCGTCGACCTCAGCGCGAGGACCGTCGGCCGCATCGGCTGACGCTCTCGCCCGTCTCATCCTCTTCAGCCCCTTCCCGCACTTCCGTACGAGGGAGTCCATCCTCATGCACATCAACAGAACTTCTGGTGCCCGCAAGCGGGCCGCTGCAATCATCGCCGCCACCGCCCTGATGGGCAGCCTCGCGGCCGCGGGCGGGCCGGCCGCCACCGCGGCCCCCGCCGGCGCGCCCGGGGCGCCGGCCCCGGTCCCGGCCGACTGCAGCGCGGCGTACCGCATCGAGCAGAAGCTCGACGGCGGCACCACCTGGCGCATGTGCTGGAACTACGACAGCGACGCCGGCCTGGTCCTGGAGAAGGTCTCGTACCAGCCCAAGGGGGAGCCCGAGCCGATCCGCGTCCTGACGAGCGGCAAGCTCGCACAGGTGCACGTGCCGTACGACAACGGCCGGGAGGAGTACGACGACCTCACCGGCTACGGCTTCGGCTGGGGGCTCCAGGACCTGAAGCCGACCGAGTGCCCCGGCGGCACCATCAGGACGGTCCGGGTCCGCGACGCGGGCGACGTCAAGGGCCTGTGCACGACCACGCGTGCGCGCGGGCACGCGTACCGCCTCGCCAGCGACGAGGGGACCAAGGTCTGGCAGGCCCAGGGCAAGGACCTGCTCGTCTACACCGTCAACAAGGTGTCCTGGTACGAGTACATCACCGAGTGGCGCTTCTCCTCCGACGGCACCGTCTCCGCCAACGTCGGCGCCACCGGCAGCCTTTCGCCGGGCGACTACGACGCCACCGACGGCCGGGGCTGGCCGATCGGCAAGGGCGCGCGCGACTACGCCACCAGCCACAGCCACAACGTCTTCTGGCGGCTGAACTTCGGTCTCGACGGCAGCTCCAAGAACCGGATCGAGCAGTACGACTCGAAGGTCACCCCGCCGCAGGGCAACGGCAAGCCGACGACCAGGACCACCCGTACCCCCATAGCCAAGGAGCTCGCGGGCGACGCCAGGAGCATGCGGTGGTGGCGGGTCGTCAGCGCGACCGGCAAGAACAAGGACGGGCACCCGCGTTCGTACGAGATCGTGCCCGGCGCCTCGAACAAGCATCCGGGACGCAGCTTCACCAAGCACGACCTGTACTTCACCAACTACCGCAAGTGTGAACAGTTCGCGAGCAACAACATCCGCGACTGCGGCAGCGCGAACGCGCCGGACAGCGTCGACGAGTGGGTGAACGGCGAAACCCTCAAGAACCCGATCGCCTGGGTCAACATCGGGTTCCACCACATCGCCCGGGACGAGGACCAGCAGCCCATGCCGGTCCACTGGCAGGGTTTCCAGCTGGCCCCCAGGGACGTAACCGCTATGAATCCGCTCACTCCGGCCGATCTCGCCGGGCAGAACGGACGGTACGAACAACGGAGTTGAGAAAGGAGCCCGGGGATCCGGCTGCACCGCCTTCCGCTCCGGAGTACCCTTCCTTGATCGTTGGAGACGGGGCTTGCAGGAGCTGAAGGCGGTGCGTGGGTGAGCTCGGGAGGGCTGGAACTGCCCCCCGGTGACGCAGGTCACGAGGGGGGTTCCACAGGCGTCCCGCCCGGAGCGGTCTCGCTTGCGCGGCCGATGGAGATCGGGGCGGAGCTGGACTGGGGCGCGGACGCCTGGAGCGAGGTGCGCACGCGCGCCCAGCGGGCGGGGCGGGCCTACATCTGGCTCAACCTGGTGGAGCAGCGACTGCGCGCCGTCGTCGCCGCCGTGCTCCGGCCCATCTACGAGCCGGTGCACGGCGAGGACGACTGGGTGGTCGCGGCCGCGGGGCCGGCGGGCCAGGAGTGGGTGCAGCGCGCCGTCGCGGTACGGGAGGTGTCCCGCAGGAAGGGGTACCTGCTCGACCCGGCCGACGACAACGTCGTCAGCTTCCTCACGCTGCCGCAGCTGCGCGAGCTCATGGTCCAGCACTGGCCGTGCTTCGAGCCGTACTTCGACGACCGGCGCGACGTCGAGCTGGCCCTGGACGAGCTGGAGGTCACCCGCAACGTCGTCTCGCGCAACCGGGCGTTGTCCGAGGCGGTCCTCGCCCAGGCGGAGCGGGCGTCCGCGCGGCTCCTGGAGATCCTGGGCAGTGGGACCGGCGTGCCGTCGTCGGGCCGGCTCAGGGTCGACGCGGTCGAGGACCTGGTGGGGGACCGGTACGCCGATGTGGTCAGCGTCCACCCGGACCGGGTGCGCCTCCAGCGCCAGCTGCCCGCCGAGGACCTCTTCGGCGGGGCGCGGCGCCTCGACGCCATCGGCATAGGTCTGAACCTCCTCGTCCAGAACTTCTCCGGCCGGCGGCTGGTGCGGCTGGCCGAATCGGGTTGCCGCGTACGGCTGCTCTTCATCAACCCGGCGAGCAGCGCGGTCAAGCGGCGCGAGCGCGAACTCGGTCTGAAGAAGGGCGAGCTGAGCCGTTCGGTGGAGATGAACATCCTCCACACGCGGCGGGTGCGCTCGAAGCTGCGCGACCCGGGGGCGTTCGAGATCCACGTCTTCGACGAGACGCCCCGTTTCACGGCGTACCTGGTGGACGGGGACGGCTCGGACGGGCTCGCCGTCGTCCAGACGTACCTGCGCAGGGCGCGCGGCATGGAGGCGCCGGTCCTGGTGCTGCGGGGCGGCGGGCGCGGTGTGGTCAGGCACGGGCAGGACGGCCACGACACCGAGCACGGTCTTTTCGAGACGTACCGGGAAGAATTCGAAGCGGTGTGGGCGGACTCCCGGCCGGTTTCCTGAGGCATCCCGCGTCTCCCGAGCTCTCCCGCGGTCTCCCGCGGTCTCCCGAGGGCGTTGTCAGTGGTGCGTGCGAGGGTGGTTCCCACCGGGGAGCATCCGGGAGCATCACGAAGGAGGTCCCAGGATGGGATGGCACGGGGAACCACTGGTCGGGTTCGACCTGGAGACGACCGGCACGGAGCCGCTGGAGTCCCGGATCGTCACGGCTTCGGTCGTCGGCGTGGAGGGCGGCGCCGTGGTCCGCCGGCGCGACTGGCTGGCCGACCCGGGTGTGCCCATCCCGGAGCAGGCGTCGGCGATCCACGGCATCAGCAGCGAGCGGGCCGGGGCCGAGGGCAGACCGGCCCGCGAGGTGGCCGACGAGATCGCCGCGACGCTCACCGGCTACTGGGCGCAGGGCGTGCCCGTCGTCGCCTACAACGCGGCGTTCGACCTCACCCTGCTCGCGGCCGAGCTGCACCGGCACGGGCTGCCGTCGCTGGACGAGCGGCTCGGCGGCGCCGGTATCGGCCCCGTCATCGATCCGTACACGATCGACCGCGCCGTCGACCGTTACCGCAGGGGCAAGCGGACGCTGGAAGCCGTCTGCGCCGAGTACGGCGTGGTCCTGGACGGCGCCCACGAAGCCTCGGCGGACGCCCTCGCCGCGGTCGGAGTCGCCCGCGCGATAGCCGAGCGGCACCCCTCGATCGCGGCGCTCACCCCCGCCGACCTGCACGACAGGCAGATCCAGTGGTACGCCGACTGGGCGACCTCCTTCCAGGAGTTCCTCCGCAGGAAGGGCACGCCGGACGCGGTCATCGATCCGCGGTGGCCCCTGCGCGAGGTGGTGCCGACGGGGCGCTGAGCCCGGGCACGCGGACGAGTGCGGGGACGGTTCAGAACGGGTACCAGCGGACCTCGGGGTCGTCGTCACGCAGGGACGCCACCCGTCGGCGGAACTCGGCCAGTGCCGCCGGGCTGGACGGAGCGTGCTGTGCCACCCAGGCGCAGCTGGCCGTCTCGCGGGCCCCGCGCAGCACCGCGCAGCCGGCCCATTCGCGTACGTCCCAGCCGTATGCCGCGGTGAAGGCGTCGTACGCCTCGGGCGCCAGGCCGTAGCGGTCGCGCGAGAGGGCCATGACCACCAGGTCGTGCTCGCGGAAGTCGGCGGCGAAGGTCTCCAGGTCGACCAGGACCGGACCGTCGGGACCGGCATGGACGTTGCGGGGGAGCGCGTCGCCGTGGATCGGCCCCTGCGGCAGATGCGGGACGAGCGCGGCCGACGCGGCCGCGAAACCGTCGCGCCGCTCGCGCAGGTACGCCGCGTCGGCCGGATCGATCGCGTCGCCCGCGAGCCGCAGCCACCGCTCGACCCCGCCGAGCAGTTCCCGCCGGGGCAGTGGGAACGAGGGGGCGGGCAGGGCGTGGACCAGGCGCAGCAGCTCCGCGAGGTCCTGCGGACCCGCCGGGCGTACGGCCTCGGGCAGCCGGTGCCACACCGTCACCGGGTGGCCGTCCACCACGCGGGGCTTCGGTTCGGCGGCCCGTACGGCGGGGACGCCCGACGAGGCGAGCCAGGCCGCGACGGCCAGTTCGCGCTCGGCCCGCGCCACCAGTTCCGCGTCGCGGCGGCCGACCTTGACCACGAGACTCCCGGCCGCGAACACCGCGTTCTCGCCCAGTGCCAGCAGCTCCGCTCCGGCGGGAAGTCCGGCGGTGGCCAGCACCTCGCGTGCCCGTTTCTCGTCCATGGGCCCGATTCTCGCATCCGTGCAGGCCGGGTTGACGAACCAACTGCCCGTCAGCACGATGACGGGGGCCGCCGGGGCGGCCGGTCCCGTACGAGCCGCCCGAAGGAGTCGAATCCGTGACACTGGAGACCGCGAAGGCGCGGTCCGGCAGAAGGCCCGGCAGCGGCAGAGGGCCCGGCAGCGGCCGGGATTCCGGCAGCGGCAGGAAGCCCGGCGCCGGCGCCTGGTTCCTGGTACTGCCCGCGCTCGTCCCGATCCTGATCCTCAGCGTCGGCCCGCTGCTCTACGGCATCGCGCTCGCCTTCACCGATTCCCAGTCGGGTCGCACCACGCCCACCCAGTGGATCGGACTGCTGAACTTCCAGGACCTGTTGCACGACACGCTGTTCTGGGAGTCGTTCCGGATCGGCCTGCTCTGGGCGGTCGGGGTGACCGTGCCGCAGTTCCTGCTGGCGCTCGGTCTCGCCCTGCTGCTCAACCAGAACCTCCGCTTCCGCTGGCTGGCCAGGGCGCTCGCGATCATCCCCTGGGCGATGCCCGAAGTGGTCGTCGGCATCATGTGGCGCCTCGTCTACAACCCGGACGCCGGGATCCTGAACGAGACCGTCCGCGATCTGGGTCTGGGCGACGGCCGCGACTGGCTCACGGGCCTCGCCACCGCCCTCCCCGCCGTGATCCTCGTCGGCATCTGGGCGGGCATGCCCCAGACCACGGTCGCCCTGCTCGCCGGCCTCCAGAACACTCCGCACGAGCTGCACGAGGCCGCCGCCCTCGACGGCGCCGGCGCCTGGCGGCGCTTCCGTACCGTCACCTGGCCGGCCATCAAGCCGGTCGCCCTCGCCATCACCGCGCTCAATTTTATTTGGAACTTCAACTCCTTCGCCCTGGTGTACGTCCTGACGAACGGCGGACCCGGGGGCCGCACCCGCCTCCCCATGCTCTTCGCCTACGAACAGGCTTTCCGTTACGGCCAGTTCGGTTACGCCGCCGCCATGGGCTGCGTCATGGTCGCGGTGATCTCGGTGATGCTCGCCTTCTACCTCGCGGGCCGCCTGAAGGGAGGCGGCGACCGGTGACGCTCCGCACCAGCAGGTCCGCGCGCACCGGCCAGTACCTCGCGCTCCTCGTCTACCTGGTCTTTCTCGCCTTCCCCTTCCTCTGGCTGATCTCGACGGCGTTCAAGCCGCCGCGCGAGCTCGGTTCCCTGCACCCCACCTGGATCCCCGAGAACCCGACCCTCGACAACTTCCGCCAGGCCTTCGACGAGCAGCCCCTGCTGGAAGCCGCGCTCAACAGCCTGATCGCCGCGCTCTCGGCCGCCCTGATCGCGGTCGTCATCGCGACCCCGATGGCCTACGTCATGGCCCGCCACCGCAACAAGCTCTCCGCCGCCGCCACCGGCTGGGTCGTGGTCAGCCAGGCGTTCCCCTTCGTCCTGGTGATCATCCCGCTCTTCCTGATCCTCAAGAACCTCCACCTGGTCAACTCGCTGGCGGGCCTGATCATGGTGTACGTCGTGTGGTCGCTGCCCTTCGCGCTCTGGATGCTGGTCGGTTACGTCAGGGCAGTACCGCACGAACTGGAGGAGGCCGCCGCGGTCGACGGAGCGAGCCGGCTCCGTACGCTCGTCTCGGTCACCGCCCCACTGCTGGCCCCCGGCATCGTCGCCACCGCGCTGTTCGCGTTCATCACCGCATGGAACGAGTTCTTCTTCGCGCTCGTCCTGCTCAAGACTCCGGAGAAGCAGACGTTGCCGGTCGTGCTCACCCACTTCCTGGGTGCGGAGGGCGTGGCCGACCTCGGTCCGCTCGCCGCCGCCGCGTTCCTCGCGACCCTCCCCTCCCTCGTCGTCTTCGCCCTCATCCAGAAGCGGATCACGGGCGGCATGACGGCCGGGGCGGTGAAGGCCTGATGCGCATCGCCCGGCTCACGAAGCTCGCAGCCGCCGCCACCGCGCTCGCGTCGCTGCTCCTCACCGGCTGCTCGGACGGCGGCGACGACCGGGACGCCGATGGGAAAGTCACGCTCCGTTTCCAGTCGCTGGCCTGGCAGAAGGAGTCCGTCGACGCCAACAAGGAGCTCGTCGACGAGTGGAACGCCGTGCACCCCGACGTCCGGGTCGAGTACGTCCAGGGCAGCTGGGACAGCGTCCACGACCAGCTGCTGACCTCCTTCGAGGGCGGCGAGGCCCCGGACATCATCCACGACGCCTCCGACGACCTCGCCGACTTCGCGTACGGCGGCTACCTCGCCGACCTGAGCGAGCTGCTGCCCGCCCGGCTCAAGAACGACATCCCGCGGCGCAGCTGGCAGGCGACGACCTTCGGCAAGGGCGTCTACGGCGTGCCGTTCCTCCAGGAGCCGAGGGTCCTGATCGCCAACGAGAAGATCCTCAAGGCGTCGGGCGTGCGCGTCCCCACCCCCGAGAAGCCGTGGAGCTGGCCGGAGTTCCGGCAGATCACCAAAGAACTGAGCGCCGGTGACGGCAAGAAGTCCGGTGTCGCCTGGCCCCTCAAGGACCCGGTCTCCGCCACCCTCAACCTGGGGCTTTCGGCGGGCGGAAAGCTCTTCCACCGCGACGCCGACGGCAAGGTGCGGGTGCGCTTCACCGAGGGCGACGCCGTGGTCCCCCGCACCATCCGCGAGCAGGTCAACACCGACAGGAGCGCATCGGCGGCCACCCTCGGCATGGGCGGCTCGGACACCCTGCCCGGCTTCTTCGGCGGCAAGTACGCCATGGTGCCGCTCGGGTTCTCCTACCGCCAGCAGATCGTCCAGCAGGCACCCGAGGGCTTCGAGTGGAAGGTGCTGCCGCCGCCGGCGGGAGCCGGGAACCCGGCCCAGGGCGTGAGTCCCCAGACGCTGTCGGTGGCCGAGGACAGTCCGTACAAGAAGGAAGCGATGGAGTTCATCGACTTCTTCCTCCAGCCGGACAACATGGCGCGTCTCGCCAAGGGCGACTGGATGCTGCCGACCGGCGCCGCGGCGCTGAAGGACCCGGACCTGCGCGCCGAGAAGGACGGCTGGGCCACCGGCACCGCACTCGCCGAGCACCTGGTTCCGGCCCCGGCGCAGTCCGTACGCGGCTACCCCGAGTGGAAGGACAAGGTGGCGACACCGGCCTACCAGGAGTTCTACAGCGGGGCGATCGACGCCGAGGAGCTGGAGAAACGCCTTGTCGAGGACGGAAACCTGGTGCTCGCCCGCTACCAGCGCTGAAGCGTGGCGGCGGCGCGGGCTCCGAGGGAAGAGGGAATTCACATTGCACGAGACGTATCGTCTCGCCTAGGGTCGGGGCATGACCTCACCCAAGCCTGCTCACATCGCCATGTTCTCCATCGCCGCCCCCGGGCACGTGAACCCGAGCATCGAAGTGATCCGGGAGCTCGTCGCCCGGGGACACCGCGTCTCGTACGCGATCCCCGCCTCCTTCGCCGGCAAGGTCGCCGTCACCGGCGCCGACCCGGTGATCTACACCTCGACGCTCCCCACCGAGGACCACCCGGAGGACTGGGGCACCGAGCTGATCGACAACATCGAGCCCTTCCTGGGCGACGCCGTCCAGGCCCTGCCCCAGCTGGCCGCGGCGTTCGAGGGGGACGAGCCGGACCTCGTCCTCCACGACATCACCTCCTACCCGGCGCGCGTCCTCGCCCACCGCTGGGGCGTGCCCGCCGTGTCGCTCTCCCCGAACCTCGTCGCCTGGGAGGGGTACGAGGAGGAGGTCGCCGAGCCGTTGTTCGGCCCGCTCAAGCAGACCGAGCGCGGCCGGGCGTACTACGCGCGCTTCCGGGCCTGGCTCGACGAGAACGGCCTGAACGGCGCCGACCCCGACCATTTCGTGGGCCGCCCGTCCCGCAGCATCGTCCTGATCCCCAAGGTCCTCCAGCCGAACGCGGACCGGGTCGACGAATCCGTCCACTCCTTCGTCGGCGCCTGCCAGGGCGACCGCACGGACCAGGGCGACTGGCGGCGTCCGGCCGGCGCGGACAAGGTGCTGCTGGTGTCGCTCGGTTCGGCGTTCACCAAGCTGCCGGCGTTCTACCGGGAGTGCGTCAAGGCCTTCGGTGATCTGCCCGGCTGGCACGTGGTGCTCCAGATCGGCAAGTTCGTCGAGGAGTCCGAGCTCGGTGAGGTGCCGGCCAACATCGAGGTGCACCGCTGGGTGCCGCAGCTGGCCGTCCTCAGGCAGGCCGACGCCTTCATCACCCACGCGGGCGCCGGCGGCAGCCAGGAGGGCCTCGCCACCGGTACGCCGATGGTCGCGGTCCCGCAGGCCGTCGACCAGTTCGGCAACGCCGACATGCTCGTCTCGCTCGGCGTCGCCCGCAGGATCGACACCGAGGACGCCACCGCCGAGGCCCTGCGTGCCGCGGTCCTCGGCCTGCTGGCCGACCCGGAGGTGGCCCGCAGGGCCGAGGACATCCGCGCCGGCATGGCGTCCGAGGGCGGCACCGGGCGGGCGGCGGACCTCATCGAGGCCGAACTGCCCGCACGGTGAAGCCGGTCGGGACGGCCTGGCGGAAGCGGGACGTCACGGCCCGCACCCCCTGTGCCACCCTCGAGACCCCACCCGACGTCATCTCCGGCGTGGCCCCCGACACCCCCGACGCCTTATCCGGTGTCGAACCACGGCTTGCGGGCCGCCCAGAGCCCGACCCGTCCGGCGAACCGTGTTTCGGCCGTGGTGAATCCGAGGTCAGCCCCGAACGGAGCGGCCCCTTCACCGCTGATGTTCCAGATGTGTCCTCGATGAGGTCCGGTCACGGCGGGGAGCAGTGTGTGAGGCGCTCATACATGCCGCCCCTGTCGGTGCCCGGCACGACCGGTCCGCGGTCGAAGACCTGGCCGCGGACCGCACCGGTCTCCTCGGACCGCCTGGGGTCGTCCTCCCACGGCCACGCCGCGGTCGGCGGGAAGGGCCGGCCCACGTCCCGATCCGATCCGTCGCCCCCCAGCGGCCGGGCAGTTCGGCCAGTGACACGAGGCCGTAATCCGGCGGCCCGGAGAAGGACCCGTCGGTTGTCTCCGCGACGAACGTCCGGTACGGCTCGGGCAGGGCGATGCCGTGCCCGGCCCCGAAGGCGCGCACGGCGTCCCAGCCCGACGCCGATGCACCACCGTCGTCCACGTCGAAGGCGGCACGCGGGGCGGCGATGACCTCGGGGCCGGCGTGATCGGTTTCCACGAGCCCGGGAGGAGCGCCGGGCTCTGACAGTGGTCGTACGGAGAAGGGGGGCGGTGGCGGCGGTGGGGCGTAAGCCCCTTGTTCGTGAAGGGAGTTCGTGACTCTGTCCGACTTGGAGCCCGCTGCCCGTTTTTTTGTTGTGAAACCTTGTTGAGTAAGTGACGGGATCATGAAGCCCTTGATCTGCGCGCGTCAATCGGTCAGGGTTTCGAGCCAACCCCCGGAGATCTTCCGGTCCGGAGGCGAATCCCCCCACATTTTGACGAGGAGACCCCTCTTCATGGCACTTCACAAGCGTTCCAGCCGGCTGAAGTTCACCGCGGCGATAACCGCCGTGGCGGCCGCGGCCGGCGTGACCGTACTCGACTCCCCCTTCGCGGGAGCGGTTCCCGCCGCCCAGGGGCATGTGTACGGAGCCGGCGCCGAGGGCGCCGTCGCCGGCAGCTACATCGTGATGCTGGACGAGAAGACCGACAAGCAGGACCTGGCCGAGGAGTACGGCGGCAAGCTCCGGCGCACCTACAGCTCCGCAATCAACGGCTTCTCCGCCAACGGCCTTTCGGAGACCGAGGCCAAGCGCCTGGCCGCCGACCCGTCCGTCGCCAAGGTCGTCCAGAACAAGAAGTTCACGATCAACGCGACGCAGGACGACCCGCCGTCCTGGGGCATCGACCGCATCGACCAGCCCGGCACCGCCGGTGACGGCAAGTACACCTACCCGGACGGCGCGGGCGAGGGCGTCACGGCGTACGTCATCGACACCGGCGTCCGGATCACGCACAAGGACTTCGAGGGCCGCGCCGCCCACGGCTTCGACGCCGTGGACAACGACGACTCCGCCGACGACGGCAACGGCCACGGCACGCACGTCGCCGGAACCATCGCCGGCGCCGCGCACGGCGTCGCCAAGAAGGCGAAGATCGTCGCGGTCCGCGTCCTCGACGACAACGGCTCGGGCACCACCGAGGGCGTCGTCGCCGGCATCGACTGGGTCACCAAGAACCACCGGGGCCCCTCCGTCGCCAACATGAGCCTCGGCGGCGGCGCCGACGAGGCCCTCGACGAGGCCGTACGCAAGTCCATCGCCTCCGGCGTCACCTACGGTGTCGCGGCGGGCAACGAGTCCAGTGACGCCGGACAGGGCTCCCCGGCCCGCGTGAAGGAGGCCGTCACCGTAGCCTCCAGCACCCAGGGCGACGCGCAGTCCGGCTTCTCCAACTTCGGCCAGGTCGTGGACATCTACGCGCCGGGCTCGGACATCACCTCCTCCTGGAACGACAGCGACGAGGGCACGAAGACCATCTCCGGTACCTCCATGGCGACCCCGCACGTCGTGGGCGCCGCCGCGCTCTACCTGGCGGGCCACCAGGACGCCACGCCCGCGGCCGTCGCGACGGCGCTGACCGGGGGCGCCACCCTGGACAAGATCAGCAACCCGAGCGCCGGCACGCCGAACAAACTGCTGAAGATCGTCGAGTAGAGACGCGTCCGCGGCACCGAACGGGCGGGCGGCGTGCCCTCCCCCACGGGGCACGGCGGCCGCCTATCGTTTGGCGCATGACCACGACGTACGCCGCCCTGCTGCGCGGAATCAATGTGAGCGGGCACAAGAAGGTGCCCATGGCCCAGCTCCGGGCACTGCTGGCCGAACTGGGCCACCGGGAGGTCCGTACGTACCTCCGGAGCGGCAACGCGGTCTTCACCACCGACGCCTACGACGCCACCGACGCCTGCGACGCCGAAGAAGCGGAGGCGTCGCTCGCCGCGGAGCTGGAGAAGGCCATGGAGACGCACTTCGGGTTCACCGTCGACTGCCTGGTCCGCAGCGGCGCCTACCTGAAGGCCGTCGCCGACGCCTGCCCCTTCCCGGCCGCCGAGCCGGCGGGCGGACAGCTCCACGTCACCTACCTCTCGCACCAGGTCGGCCCCGAGCGGTTCGCGCCCGTCGACCCGGCGGCGTACCTCCCCGAGGAGTTCCGCCTCGGCGACCGCGCCCTCTACCTCTACGCACCGGACGGGCTGGGCCGCTCCGGGCTCGCCGGGGCGCTGGCGAGGCCGGCCCTCCTCAAGGGCGTCACCGCCACCACCCGCAACTGGAACACGGTCGCCGAACTCGTGGAGATGACCCGTGACTGACGACGCGATCCAGGCCGCCGTCGAGGGCGAGCTGCGCCTGCTCGACCCGGCCGTCCGCAACACCCCCGAACTCCTCGTCGAGCTGTTCCACCCCGACTTCCACGAGTTCGGGGTGTCGGGCCGCCGCTGGGACCGCGACTCGATCGTCGCGGCCCTCACCGACGAGTCCGCCGCGACGACGGCCCGCCCGATCACCACCACCCGGATGCGGGGCGTGCGGCTCGCCCCCGACGTGGTCCAGCTGACCTTCGACACCGAGAGCAACGGGCGCCGCGCCCACCGGAGTTCACTGTGGCGTCTGACGGACCGCGGCTGGCTCCTCTACTTCCACCAGGGCACGCCCTACGAAGAGGAGGACGACCCCGGCGTCACACCACCGTCCCCGTGACCCGCTCCGCCCGTACGGTCCACCGGCCGTCCGTACGGGCGATCCGCACGGGGTGGCCGAAGCACGCGCTGACCCGGCCCGTCGTCAGGACGTCGCCGGCGCGCCGCACCCCGCCCCGCCCCTTCCCGCTGTGACACTTCGCGGCTCCGCCGTGCGGGGGAGCGGGCCCCGGGTGCGGGAAGGGGAGGAGGGGGAAAGCCCCGCAGGGCACACAACCTCCTACGCGCCGACCGCCGCCGGCCGCCGCACCGGCGCCCGCGCCTCGTCGTAGCGCGTCAGCAGCAGCCGGGCCAGTTCCGGGGACGCGCCCAGCACCCCGCCCAGCACCTCCGCGCCGGCTTCCCGCGCCCCCCGCGCGATCCGGTCCGGCAGGAAGCCGGGAGCGACGACGTACGGGGCGACGGCGACACGGCGTACCCCCGGTGCGGTCCGCAGCAGCCGGACCGCGTCCTCCGTACGAGGAAGGGATGCGGAGGCGAACGCAGGCCGCACGGCGCACCAACCGGTGTGCCGCAGCTCCCGCGCGATTTCAGCGATCACTGCGATCGCCTCCGGGTCTGTGGAGCCCGCCGAGGCCAGGACGACCCCGGTCGAGCCTCTGTCGCCGGGGGCGAGCCCGGCTTCGTACAGCCGCCGCTCCAGCGCCGTGAGCAGGAGCGGCGAGGGGCCGAGGACCTCCGCCTGGTGGATCCGCAGCCGCGGCAGCCGCGCCGACGCCTCGTGGAGTACGGCGGGGATGTCGGCCTTCGCGTGGAACGCGCGGGTCAGCAGCAGCGGGAGGACCACCACGTCCTGTACGCCCTCCCCGGCCAGGCGCTCCAGCACCCGCGGCACCGCCGGGGCGTCGAAGTCCAGGAAGCCCGTCTCCACGCGCAGCCCGGGCCGCCGCGCCCGCACGCGCGCCACCAGCGCCCGCACGGTCGCGGCGTGCCGCGGGTCGCGGCTGCCGTGGGCTGTGACGAGGAGGACCGGACGACGGAACATGGTGATCAGCTCTTGGTCAGCAGGCCGCGGCTGCGCAGCACGCGGCGCTCCAGCGGGGAGAAGAACAGCAGGTCGATGCCGATGCCGACGACCAGGATCAGGATGATGGTGGCCAGCACACCCGACATGTCGCTGTAGGTGCGGAAGTTCTCCATCAGCTGTCCCAGACCCGTGCCGAGGTCCGGCGAGTTGGCGATCAGCTCGGCGGCCATCAGCGAGCGCCACGAGAACGCCCACCCCTGCTTGAGCCCCGCCAGGTAGCCCGGCAGCGCGGCCGGCAGCAGGACGTGCCGGATGCCGTTGATCCCGGTGGCCCCGATGGTACGGCCGGCCCGCAGGTACAGCGGCGGGATCTGGTCGACGCCGGCGACGAGCCCGTTCGCGATCGACGGTACGGCGCCGAGCAGCACCACCGCGTAGATCGTCGCGTCGGTCAGCCCGAACCAGATGATGGCGGCGGGCACCCAGGCCACGGACGGCAGCGACTGGAGTCCGGACAGGATCGGACCGATCGCCGCCCGCACCACCTTCACCCGGGCCACGAGCAGGCCGAGCGGCGTGCCGATGGCCACCGATACGGCGAAGCCGAGGGCGCCGCGCGAGATGCTCGTCCAGATGTAGCCGAGCAGTGTGCCTTCGAGCCACATCTGCTCGATGGAGTTCCACACGTCGACCGGGCCGGGCAGGACGTAGTCCGGCTTGAGGTCCGAGGCCGCGGCGAGCTGCCACAGCGTGAGGACGAGGGCGATGGCCACCAGCGGCGGCACCACCTTGGACAGCAGGATCCGGCCGAGGCCGACCCGTTCGGCGGAGTGCGTGGTCTCCAGTGCGTCCAGGCCGGCTTCGAGACCGGCGAGGTCGTTCTTCGGGCTGGTGTCAGTGCTGGCCATGTCGGCGGATCTCCCCCCGCAGCTGTTCGGTGATCTCTACGGACAGGTCGGCGACCGCGGAATCCTCGATCCGGCGCGGCTGCGGGATGCCGACCCTCCACTCGCGCGCGATGCGTCCCGGACGGGACGACAGCAGCACCACGCGCTCGGCGAGGCGGACGGCCTCGCGGACGTTATGGGTGACGAAGAGGACCGACACGCTGGTCTCGGACCAGATCCGGGTCAGTTCCTCGTGCAGTACGTCGCGGGTGATGGCGTCCAGTGCCGCGAACGGCTCGTCCATCAGCAGGAGCTTGCTGTCCTGGGCGAGCGCACGCGCCAGGGCGACGCGCTGGCGCATACCGCCCGACAGCTCGTGCACCCGCTTCCCGTACGCCCCGTTCAGCCGTACGAGCTGGAGCAGCCGCTCGGCCTCGCCGCGACGGTCGGCCTTGGGCATGCCCCGCATCTTCAGGGCGAGTTCGATGTTCTTGCCGGCCGTCAGCCAGGGGAAGAGCGCGTGCTCCTGGAACATCAGGGCGGGCCGGCCGCCGGGCACGTCGATCGTGCCCGCGGACGGCCGGTCGAGCCCGGCGACCAGGTTGAGCAGCGTCGACTTGCCGCAGCCGGAAGCCCCCAGCAGGGTCACGAACTCACCCGGCGCCACATCGATGCTGATGTCGTCCAGTACGAGCTGCTGCGCGCCGGGCCGGCCGAACGACTTCGACACGTGGTCGATCCGTGCGGCGTACGGC
This sequence comes from Streptomyces enissocaesilis, assembly GCF_039533765.1. Classification (NCBI taxonomy): domain Bacteria; kingdom Bacillati; phylum Actinomycetota; class Actinomycetes; order Kitasatosporales; family Streptomycetaceae; genus Streptomyces; species Streptomyces enissocaesilis. The sequence continues at coordinate 125,864 of NZ_BAAAUD010000056.1, forward strand.
ACCGTGTCTACGGGCGCGGCGGCCTGCTTGACGTCGAGTGTGGTGGCCATGAGCCTCACCTCCTGAGGGCGTTCCGGTTGCGGGAAGGGCGGTTGCTTGGTGCCGGTTACCTGATGCCGAGTCCGGCGTCCCCGACGGCGGGTTGCTTCTCGGCCTTCAGCACCTTGTTGAGGAGCGTCAGGTCGTAGATGCCGTCGAGCACCGGGTCCTTGAGGAGACCGGCCTTCACCGCGTGGTCGGCCTCGTCCCGCAGCGTCGTCGCGAGCGGGTCGTCGGTCGTCTCGACGTTCTTGAACGCGGGGTCGAGCACCTCGGCGGGCAGCTCCTTGCCGGAGTCCGCCTTGAGCTTCGCGTTGACCGCGGCCTTCGCCTCGTCCGGGTTGGCCTTGATCCACTCGTTGCTCTTCACGGAGCCGCGCAGCACGGCCTCGACGACGTCCGGGTGCTCCTTGAGGAACTTCTGGGAGACGATCACGTTCGTGATGACGAACTTGCCGTCCTTCCACAGCTCCTTCTCGTCGAGCAGCACCTTGCCGCCGCCCGCGACCAGCTTCGACGCGGTGGGCTCCGGGACCCAGGCGCCGTCCAGCGCACCGGACTCGAAGGAGGCCGGGATCTCCTTGTTGTCCTGGCGGACGACGGAGACATCGCCCTTGCCGGTGTCGGGGTCGACCTTCAGCCCCTTCTCCGACAGGTAGTTCAGCAGCGCCACGTCCTGGGTGTTGCCGAGCTGCGGCGTCGCGATGCGCTTGCCCCCGAGGTCGTCCAGGGACGTGATCTTCTCCGGGTTGACGACGAGGGAGACACCGCCGGAGGCCGAGCCCGAAATGATCCTCAGGTTCTGGCCCTTGGACTTGGTGAAGCCGTTGATCGCGGGGGAGGGGCCGATCCAGCCGATGTCGATGGCGCCGGCGTTCAGGGCCTCGATCTCGGAGGGGCCGGCGTTGAAGACCTGCGGCTTGACCTGCGTACCGGCGAGCTCCTTCTGGAACAGGCCCTTCTGAAGGCCGACGAGGGCGGTCGCGTGTGTGACGTTCGCGAAGTAACCGATGCGTACTTCGCCCACGCCGCCGATCTTCTCGCCCTTGGCCACGGGAGCGACCTTGTCGTCGTTCTCGGCCTTCGAACCGTAACCGCAGGCGCCCAGCACGCCGATCAGCAGCGGTAGGGCGGCAGCAGCGGCGAGGCTGCGGCGAAGGGGGGTACGGGGGGCATGCACGGGAGGCTTTCCTCTCGGAGGCCCGGCGTCACACCTCGCGCGCGGAGCGGGGTGTGTCCGGGAAGTCGGCAGGTCTTCGTCGGTACGGCGGCAGGGCGCGCAAGCGGTGCGCGTACGTCATCGGGCACATCGCGCCACGCCGCCCGTTCCCGCGCCGAGGGTGCCGCTGCCGATGCGGCCGCCCTCTTTCGCGAACGTCGCGTAGATGTCGAAGGAGGCCATGGTCAGAAGTCCCAGCCCTCGTCGTCGGCCACGGCCTCCGGGGTCTCGACGGCGGCGAACGAGTCGCCCGCCATGCCGGCCGCCAGCGTCGTGCCGTCCGCCGGATCGATCAGCAGGAACGATCCGGTGCGGCGCGAGTCGCGGTACGCGTCGAGCGCGAGCGGCTCGGCGGTACGGACCTTGACCCGGCCGATGTCGTTGGCGACGAGCTGACCCGGGTCCGGATGCTGGGACAGGTCGTCCAGCGTCAGCCGGGACGGGATCTCCTTGACGATCGCCTTGACCGTACGGGTGGTGTGCTTGATCAGTACCCGCTGGCCGACGGTCAGCGGCTGGTCGGCCACGTGGCAGACCGTCGCCTCGACGTCCTGGGTGGTGCGCGGCGCCGAACCGCTCGGCGCGATCAGGTCGCCGCGCGAGATGTCCAGGTCGTCGGCGAGCGTGACCGTCACCGACTGCGGGGCCCACGCGATGTCGACCGGCTCGCCCAGCGCGTCGATGCCCGTGATCGTCGACGTACGGCCCGACGGGAGGACCGTCACGGCCTCGCCCACGCGCAGCGCGCCGGACGCGATCTGACCGGCGTAACCCCGGTAGTCGGGGTGCTCGGCGGTCTGCGGGCGGATGACGTACTGGACCGGGAAGCGGGCCTTGCAGCTCGCCAGGTCGTGGCTGACCGGGACCGTCTCCAGGTGCTCCAGCACGGTCGGGCCGCCGTACCAGTCCATGTTCGCGGAGGGTTCCACCACGTTGTCGCCGGCCAGCGCCGAGATCGGGATCGCGGTGATCTCCGGGACGCCCAGCGAGGCGGCGTACGCCGTGAACTCCTCGGCGATGGCGGCGAAGACGGGCTCGGCGTAGTCGACGAGGTCCATCTTGTTGACGGCGAGGACGACGTGCGGGACGCGCAGCAGGGCGGCGACGGCCGCGTGGCGGCGGGTCTGCTCGACGACACCGTTGCGGGCGTCGACCAGGACGACGGCCAGCTCGGCGGTCGACGCGCCCGTCACCATGTTCCGGGTGTACTGCACGTGCCCGGGGGTGTCGGCCAGGATGAACCGGCGGCGCGTGGTGGCGAAGTAGCGGTACGCGACGTCGATGGTGATGCCCTGCTCGCGCTCGGCGCGCAGGCCGTCCGTCAGCAGCGCCAGGTCCGGCGCCTCCTGACCCCGCTTGAGGGACGCCGCCTCGACGGCCTCCAGCTGGTCGGTGAGGATCGACTTGGAGTCGTGCAGCAGGCGCCCGACGAGGGTGGACTTGCCGTCGTCGACGGAGCCGGCCGTCGCGAAGCGCAGCAGGGTGGTGGCCGACAACTGCTCGGTCAGCCCGGGAATGGCGGTCATGTTTAGAAGTACCCCTCGCGCTTGCGGTCTTCCATCGCGGCCTCGGACATCTTGTCGTCGGCGCGGGTCGCGCCCCGCTCGGTGAGACGGGAGGCGGCGATCTCGGCGATCACGGCTTCGAGCGTCGTGGCGTCGGAGTCGACGGCGCCCGTGCAGGACATGTCGCCGACCGTGCGGTAGCGGATCAGCCGCGTCTCGACCTTCTCCGACTCCTTGGGGCCGCCCCACTCGCCCGCCGTCAGCCACATGCCGTTGCGGGCGAAGACCTCGCGCTCGTGGGCGTAGTAGATGGCCGGGAGCTCGATCTTCTCGCGGGCGATGTACTGCCACACGTCCAGCTCGGTCCAGTTCGACAGCGGGAACACGCGCACGTGCTCGCCCGGCGCGTGGCGGCCGTTGTAGAGCTGCCACAGCTCGGGGCGCTGGCGGCGCGGGTCCCACGCGGAGAACTCGTCGCGCAGCGAGAACACCCGCTCCTTGGCGCGCGCCTTCTCCTCGTCGCGCCGCCCGCCGCCGAACACCGCGTCGAAGCGGTGCTGCTGGATGGCCTCGGTCAGCGGCACGGTCTGGAGCGGGTTGCGCGTGCCGTCGGGGCGCTCGCGCAGCTTCCCGGCGTCGATGTACTCCTGTACGGACGCGACGTGCAGCCGCAGCCCGTGCTCGGCGACCGTGCGGTCGCGGTACTCCAGCACCTCCGGGAAGTTGTGCCCGGTGTCGACGTGCAGCAGCGTGAAGGGCACCGGCGCGGGCGCGAACGCCTTGAGCGCCAGGTGCAGCATGACGATCGAGTCCTTGCCGCCGGAGAAGAGGATCACCGGCCGCTCGAACTCGCCCGCCACCTCGCGGAAGATGTGGACGGCCTCGGACTCCAGGGCGTCCAGGTGGCTGAGCGCGTACGGGCTGTCGATGCCCTCTGCGGCAGTTGCGGCGGTCGTCATGCCAGACCCCTTTCGGTGAGCAGCGCGTGCAGCGCGGCTGCGGACTCCTGCACGGTCTGCTGGTGCGACTCGATCCGCAGGTCGGGCGACTCGGGCGCCTCGTAGGGGTCGTCGACCCCGGTCAGCCCGGAGATCTCGCCGGCCGCCTGCTTGGCGTACAAACCCTTCACATCGCGTACGGAGCACACGTCCACCGGCGTGGCGACGTGCACCTCCAGGTACGCGGTGCCCTCGCTCCGGTGGCGCTTGCGGACGGCCTCGCGGCTGTCCGCGTACGGCGCGATGACGGGTGCCAGGGCCAGCACGCCGTTGCGGGCGAGCAGTTCGGCGACGTAACCGATCCGCTGGACGTTGGTGTGCCGGTCCTCGCGGCTGAAGCCGAGGCCCGCCGAGAGGAACTCACGGATCTCGTCACCGTCCAGCACCTGGACGCGGCGGCCCTCGGCCTTCAGCCGTCCGGCCAGCTCGTAGGCGATGGTGGTCTTGCCGGCACTCGGCAGACCCGTGAGCCAGATGGTGGCCCCAGTCACGTCTTTCTCCTGATCGTTGCTCGTCATCAGCCGTGCAGCCCGCACTCGGTCTTGTTGCGCCCGGCCCAGCGGCCGGCGCGGGCGTCCTCGCCCGCCTCGGTCCTGCGGGTGCAGGGCGCACAGCCCACGGACGCGTAACCGTCCGTCAGCAGGGGGTTGGTGAGGACGCCGTGCTCGGCGACGTACGCCTCGACGTCCTCCTGCGTCCAGCGGGCGATCGGCGAGATCTTGACCTTCCGGCGCTTCTCGTCCCAGCCGACGACCGGGGTGTTCGCCCGGGTCGGGGACTCGTCGCGGCGCAGGCCGGTCGCCCAGGCGCTGTAGCCCTTCAGCCCGTCTTCGAGGGGCTTGACCTTGCGCAGGGCGCAGCACAGGTCGGGGTCGCGGTCGTGCAGCTTCGGCCCGTACTCCGCGTCCTGCTCCTCGACGGACTGCCGGGGCAGGAGGGTGATGACGTTGACGTCCATGACGGCCTCGACGGCGTCCCGCGTCCCGATGGTCTCCGGGAAGTGGTAGCCGGTGTCGAGGAAGACGACGTCCACGCCGGGCCTGGCGCGGGAGGCGAGGTGGGCGACGACGGCGTCCTCCATGGAGGAGGTGACGCAGAAGCGGTCGCCGAAGGTGTCGGCGGCCCAGGTGAGGATGTCCAGGGCGGAGGCCTCTTCGAGGTCCCGCCCGGCCTTTTCCGCCAGTGCTCTGAGATCTTCCTGAACCGTCTGAGCCGTCGTCATATCTCGTCCCCTCCAACGTCTTCGCGCTGAACTCCCCGGGCGAGGAGCCCGAGGAACTTCAACTGGAATGCGCGGTTGCATGCCGCGCATTCCCACGCGCCGTGACCGGTTTCGTTCGGTCGCAGGTCCTCGTCGCCGCAGTACGGGCAGTAGAAGGGCGCCGCTCGCTCGCTCACGACAGGTCTCCGTCGCTCGCCCGCGCGGCCCAGGTCGCGAAGCGCTCGCCGTCTTCGCGCTGCTCCTGGAAGCGGAGCAGGACGCGCTCGACGTAGTCGGGCAGCTCGGCCGAGGTGACCTTCAGGCCGCGGACCTTGCGGCCGAAACCGGCTTCGAGGCCCAGCGCGCCGCCCAGGTGGACCTGGAAGCCCTCGACCTGGTTGCCGGCGTCGTCCAGGACCAGCTGGCCCTTGAGACCGATGTCCGCCACCTGGATACGGGCGCAGGCGTTCGGGCAGCCGTTGATGTTGATGGTGATGGGCTCGTCGAACCCCGGGATGCGCCGCTCCAGCTCGTCGATGAGCGAGGCGCCGCGCGCCTTCGTCTCGACGATCGCCAGCTTGCAGAACTCGATACCGGTGCAGGCCATCGTGCCGCGCCGGAAGGGCGACGGCGTGACCCGCAGGTCCAGCGCCTCCAGCCCGGCGACCAGCGACTCGACCTGCGCCTCTTCGACGTCGAGCACGATCATCTTCTGCTCGGCGGTGGTGCGCAGCCGGCCCGAGCCGTGCGCGCCGGCCAGGTCCGCGATCTTCGTCAGCGTGGCGCCGTCCACGCGGCCGACGCGCGGGGCGAAGCCGACGTAGAAGCGGCCGTCCTTCTGCCTGTGCACGCCGAGGTGGTCGCGCCAGGTCCCGGTGGGCTGCTCGGGCGCGGGGCCGTCGAGGAGCTTGTGCTCGAGGTACTCGTCCTCCAGGATCCGGCGGAACTTCTCCGGGCCCCAGTCGGCGACGAGGAACTTCAGGCGGGCGCGGGTGCGCAGGCGGCGGTAGCCGTAGTCGCGGAAGATGCCGATGACGCCGCCGTAGACGTCGGGCACCTCGTCGAGCGGCACCCAGGCGCCGAGCCGGACACCGAGCTTGGGGTTGGTGGAGAGGCCGCCGCCGACCCAGAGGTCGAAGCCGGGGCCGTGCTCGGGGTGGTCGACCCCGACGAAGGCGATGTCGTTGATCTCGTGCGCCACGTCGAGCTGCGGGGAGCCGGACACCGCGGACTTGAACTTGCGGGGCAGGTTCGAGAAGTCCGGGTTGCCGATGAAGCGGCGCTGTATCTCGTCGATGGCGGGGGAGCCGTCGATGATCTCGTTCTCGGCGATGCCCGCCACCGGGGAGCCGAGGATGACACGGGGCGTGTCGCCGCAGGCCTCGGTGGTCGACAGTCCGACCTCTTCGAGCCGGCGCCAGATCTCCGGCACGTCCTCGATCCGGATCCAGTGGTACTGGACGTTCTGCCGGTCGGTGAGGTCGGCCGTCCCGCGCGCGAACTCCTGCGAGATCTCACCGATGACGCGCAGCTGCTCGGTGGTCAGCCGCCCGCCGTCGATGCGCACGCGCAGCATGAAGTACTCGTCGTCCAGCTCCTCCGGCTCCAGGACCGCGGTCTTGCCGCCGTCGATCCCGGGCTTGCGCTGGGTGTAGAGGCCCCACCAACGCATGCGTCCGCGCAGGTCGTTGGGGTCGATGGAGTCGAATCCCCGCTTGGAGTAGATCGTCTCAATGCGTGTCCGCACATTGAGACCGTCGTCGTCCTTCTTGAACTGCTCATTGCCATTGAGGGGGGTGAAGTGACCTACGGCCCACTGACCCTCGCCACGGTGGCGTCCGGCCTTGCGGCGGGGCGTGACGGCAGCGGGCTTTTCCGGCGTGGCGGCCATGGTTGTTCGTCCTTCTCTGGCGGCTCAAGGAGTGGCGGATCGCGCCGACCGTACCCCTTTGACCTGCGAAAACGCGATCGGACACGGCAGGGCGGAGCGCGCCGCCGGGTGGGCGGAGCTCACGTGCGTATCGGGGTGGCCGGTTCGTCCGCGACGGCGGGGACGGCTGAAAAACGCGGTGGTGCTGTGCTGTCAGCCCACCGGACAGATGGCGCTGGACATGCGGCCGAGGTCGACGTGCCGCCGACTCACCAAGGCAACTCCAGCTGTAGACATGACGGAAGCGTGTCACGCGGATCTCGGGCCAGTCCACCACTGACCACAATGTGGACAACACTGTCCCGAAATGCGAGACGGTGTGTCGTCGGTCACTCTGCCCGGTTCCTCGGGAGGGCTCCGGGGGAGGGGGCTGGAGGGCTCAGGGGCGGCCTCGTCCCCATGCGCCGGTCATGTCCGCCGCCTCCTCCTCCGCGGTCTTCGTCGCGAAGAGCCGGAACCCGCGGCGCAGGTAGTTGTCCATGGCGTGCGGTCCGTCCAGGCTGCACGTGTGCAGCCACACGCGCTTCGTCTCCGGCCGGTCGGGCCACCGCTGCGCGAGATCCCAGGCGCGCGCCACCCCGTACGACAGCAGGTGCCCGCCGATCCGCCGGCCCCGGAAGGCCGGGACCAGGCCGAAGTACATGATCTCGACGACACCCTCGTCCTGCGGGTCCAGTTCCACGTACCCGGCCGGCGTGCCCTTCTCGTACGCGACCCAGGTCTCGGCCCCGGGCCGGTCCAGGAGCGCCCGCCACTGCTCGTACGTCATCCCGAGCCGGTCGGACCAGCTGATGTCGCCGCCCACCGCGGTGTAGAGGAAGCGGCTGAACTCGGGGGAGGGGATCTCCGCCCGGACGATCCGGATGTCCCCCGGGGGCGCCGCGGCCGGCCGCAGATCGTCGGGCGAGGTCTGTTCCAGGGACCAGGTGGTCACGGTGACGGTGCTCATGCGGCCCAGAGAACCACGCACCCGCGCCCTGGCCAAAGCCGGGCCGTTACGGGATGATCGCGCCGCGCCACCCCCCGCATCCCTCGGCAGAAGGATGTCCCATGCCCCGTCGCACACACCGCGGCCTGCTCGCCGCGGCCACCCTCACCGCGGCTCTCGCCTCCCTGGCCGCCCTGACCACTCCCGCCGGGGCCTCCGCCGGTCCGCAGGCCCGCCTCTTCATGGTCAACCCCGTGCAGTCGTCGAACGACCAGAGGCTGACCGACGACAAGGACTCCGCGGACGCCGTCCCCGCCTCCGCCTACGCCGCGGCCGCGCTGCGCAACCTCGACGCGAGCGGCGGCCTGTCCGGCAGGTGGGCCTACGTGAGATCGGACACCGGGGCCTCCGCGAGGACCGCGCAGGCCGGTGCGTACGACCGTCACGACGACCAGTTCGAGCAGGTCATGGCCTACTTCTGGGTCAACGAGGCGCAGGAGTACCTCCAGGGCCTCGGCTTCGGCAGCGAGCTGCCCGGCGCCAACGACCGCGCCCAGCCGGTCCGTATCAACCAGTGGGGCTCCGACAACTCCTTCTTCACCGACAAGAAGGCGGAGATCCGGTTCGGCAAGGGCGGTGTCGACGACGCCGAGGACGCCGAGGTGATCGTCCACGAGTACGGTCACGCGGTCCACCACGCCCAGATGCCCGGCTTCGGGACGTCGGTGGAGGCCGGATCGATCGGCGAGGCATTCGGCGACTACCTCGCCGTCACGGTCGGCGCGCACGCGGCCGCGAAGTACGGCTGGCCGCTGAAGGCGGACCTGGCGTGCGTGGCGGACTGGGACGCGGTCTCCTACACGGCGGCCGCTCCGCACTGCCTGCGCCGGATCGACGGCGACACGGTGTACGGCGACCGGGTCGGCCAGGTGCACGCGGACGGCCGGATCTGGTCCCGCGCGCTCTTCGACATCAGGTCGGAGCTGGGCGCGCGCACCGCCGACCGCGTCATCGTGAACGCGCAGTTCGGCTTCGCGCCGGACACGAGCTTCACGGACGCGGCGCTGACGACGGTCGCGACGGCGCGGAAGATGTACGGCGAGCGGGCGGCGGCCACGGTGCGGGACGCGTTCCGGGCGCGCGAGATCCCGGGGGTCTAGCGGCCGGGGGGGCGGGCGGCCGGGGCTCCGGCCCCGGACCCCGCCCCTCGAACGCCGGACGGGCCGGAGCGCGCCGCACCGGGAACATCGGGCGCTGCCGCATCCGAGCCCGTCCGGCGACGGGGGACGCACCCGCGGAGGGTGCCTACCCCGGGGCCCGCACCCGCGCCGCCGTGATCGCCGGCGCCGTGGAGTGCGTCAGCAGGTCCGTCGGGTGGTCCGGGTGGACCACCTCCACCTCCACCTCGTCCACGAAGCGGTACGGGCGGTGCGCGAGGACCTGGGCCAAGTGGCGCCGCAATCGCGACATTTCTGCCCGTACCGTCACCGTCCGGGTCCGGTCGCCGAACAGGTCCGCCGCCAGTTCGGCGGCGCTGCGCCCCTGCCGGTGCACACTCAGCACGTACAGCAGCTCCGCGTGGCGGGGGCTGAGCTCATGCGTCCAGCGTCCGGCCGCCCCCGAGACGGTCACCGAGGAGCGCCGCCGGCTGCTCAGGTCCAGCACGACCCGGCTGACCGCGCCCTCCTGGGGCCCCGACGCCGCCTCCTCCACCCGTACCAGCCAGCCGCCGGGCAACGGCTCCACCCCGCACATCCCCAGCGAGGGCAGCCACATGCGTCCGGCCCGGAACGTCTTGGGCAGGGGAAGCCGGTCGACCGGCGGCATCCCGGTCACCGCCGCGAGCCAGCCGTGCGAGTCCACCGCCAGCGCCCGGCCGCCCACCCGGCACAGGACCGGCGCCGCCACCGACCGCAGGCGCTCGACCGACCTGAGGTGCCGCTCGCGCAGCTCCGCCTCGGCGAGCCGGGCCACGGACTCCACGAGGGCGAGCGTGGCCGGGTGGAACGTGGAATCGGCCCCGCTCACATCGACGACACCGAGCAGCCGCCCGTTCCGCGGATCGTGGACGGGCGCCGCCGCGCACGTCCAGCTGTGGAGCGTACGGACGAAATGCTCGGCGGAGTGCACCTGGACGGGCCTGCGCAGCTCCAGCGCCGTGCCGATGCCGTTCGTGCCCGCCGTGTCCTCGCTCCAGGCCGCGCCCTCCTCGAGGCAGACGGAGGCGGCCGAGCGCATCACCGCACGGTCGCCGTCGCGCCACAGCACCAGACCTTCCTCGTCGGTCACCACCATCATCTGCTGCGACGCCCGGACCGCCGAGACCAGCCCCTGGCTGAGCGAGGGCAGCAGATCGCCGAGTGCGGTGGTCCGGCGCCGGTGCTCCAGCTCGCCGGCCGGCAGGAGCGCGCTGCTGGTGCCCCGGTCGGGATCGATCCCGATGCGCCTCACGCGCTGCCAGGACGCGTCGATGACGGGACGCGGCGCGACGCGCGGCGCCCCGCCGACGGGAGCCGCGGCCCGTACCCGGCGCAGCAGCCGCGCCGGACCGGTGGTGGGCGGGGCGCTCGGCCGCGACGGGCCGGGAGGGTCGAGAGGTTCGGTCTTCACTGGACGTACCCCGTAGCTCACGTGAGGGTCACTGGGTGTGAGGTGGTGGAGGCGGACACCCCTCATCGTGCCGCGCCGCCGGCGGGCGCGTCCGCGAGTCCGGACAAACATTGCAACGATCTGCAACTCTCGTACGCGGACTTTGCCTGTACGAAGCTGGAGGGGTTCAGCCGGGGTGGTGCCGTGTCGGCGCAGCACCACTCCGGCGGCTCCTCAACTCCCGGCGGGTCGTTCCCCCGGCGGCTCGCCGGGTCATGCCACCGCCCTCGCCCGTTCCACGACCGACGCGAGGCCGAGACTGTGCGGCAGCGTGCCGAACGCCGCGCCCCAGTCCCCGCCGAGCCGCGACGCGCAGAAGGCGTCCGCGACCTCCGGCGGAGCCCACCGCACCAGCAGCGACCCCTGGAGCACGAGCGCCATCCGCTCCGCGACGCGGCGCGCCCGCGCCTCCAGTCCCTCCAGGTCGGCCAATTCGGTCAGCAGGTCCTTGATCGCCCCGTCGAGGCGGTGGTCGGCGCCGCGCGCCCGCCCGATCTCGGTGAGGAAGGCGTCGAGCGCCTGCGGCTCGCGCTGGAGCGCCCGCAGGACGTCCAGGGCCTGTACGTTCCCCGAGCCCTCCCAGATCGAGTTGAGCGGCGCCTCGCGGAGCAGCCGCGGCATGCCGGACTCCTCGACGTACCCATTGCCGCCCAGGCACTCCAGCGCCTCCGCCGCCACCGGCGTGCACCGCTTCGTCACCCAGTACTTGGCGGCGGGCACCGCGAGCCGCAGGAAGGCCCGGTCCTGCTCGGTGTCGCTGTCGTACGCCGCCGCCAGCCGCATCGCGAGCGTCGTCGCCGCCTCCGACTCCAGCGCCAGGTCGGCCAGTACGTTCCGCATCAGCGGCTTGTCGATCAGCTTGGAGCCGAACGCGCCGCGGTACGCCGCGTGGTGCGTCGCCTGGGCCACGGACTGGCGCATCAGCGCCGCCGAGCCGACCACGCAGTCGAGCCGGGTGGCGGCCACCATCTCGATGATGGTGCGCACCCCGCGCCCCTCCTCCCCCACCAGTCGCGCCCAGGTGCCGTCGAACTCGACCTCGCCCGACGCGTTCGACCGGTTGCCGAGCTTGTCCTTCAGGCGCTGGATGCGGAACACGTTGCGCGTCCCGTCCGCCAGGACGCGCGGCACCAGGAAGCAGCTCAGTCCGCCGGGCGCCTGCGCCAGGACCAGGAAGCCGTCACTCATCGGTGCCGAGCAGAACCACTTGTGCCCGGTGAGCAGGTACTCGCCCTCCCCGGCCAGCGGCTGCGCGCTCGTCGTGCCGGCCCGGACGTCGCTGCCGCCCTGCTTCTCCGTCATGCCCATCCCGAAGAGCGCCCCGGCCTTGAGCGACGGCTCCCGCAACCCCTCCTCGTACACATGGGAGGTGAGCCGCGGCTCCCACTCGGCGGCCAGTTCCGGGTCGGTGCGCAGCGCCGGCACGGCCGCGTGCGTCATGGAGAGGGGGCAGCCGTGGCCCGCCTCCGCCTGCGTCCACACCAGGAAGCCGGCTGCGCGCCGCACATGCCCGCCGGGCCGCCCCCAGGCGTCCGTGAGCCCTGCCGCGACGGCCTCGTCCAGCAGCCGGTGCCAGGCCGGGTGGTACTCGACCTCGTCGATCCGGTGGCCGTAGCGGTCGTGCGTCCGCAGCTTCGGCGGATTCTCGTTGGCCTGCACCCCCCATTCCTGGACCCGGGCGGAACCGGCGGTGCGTCCGAGCCACGAGAGCTCCTCCCGTACCTCCCCCGCGAGTCCGGGGGCGACGTGCCGCTCCACACTCTCGGACAGGGCCCGGTCGGCGGTGAAGACGTCGTACTCCACCAGCGGCGGAGCCTGGTTGGTCACTGTGTGTGTGGTCGCTGCCATGCCGCTACGGTAAGGAGGTGCAGGCAGCAAAAGAAACACCGGAACGGCCCCACGGCCGGATTCACCGGGCCAGGGTCCTCTACCGCAACGTCTCCATGCGCAAGCTGGCCTGGCTGTTGCTGAAGGACACCGTCAACTCGTGCATCGAGTACCGCATCCTCGGTCTCGCGGCCGAGGCGGCGTTCTTCACCCTGCTGTCCCTGCCGCCCCTGCTGCTCGGCATGATCGGCCTGCTCGGTTACGTCGACGACTGGACCAACACCGACACGGTCGCGTCCATCGAGCGCAACATCCTGACCGCCGCCGAAACGGTCCTGTCCGACCGGGGCGTCAACGATTTCGCCAAACCGCTCATCGACGACGTCACCCAGGGCGCCAGGCCCGACATCATCTCCATCGGTTTCGCCCTCGCGCTCTGGTCGGGATCGCGCGCGGTCAACGTCTTCATCGACACGATCACGGTGATGTACGGCCTCGACGGCCACCGCGGCATCGTGAAGACCCGGCTGCTCGCCTTCCTGCTGTACGTCATCGCGCTGGTGATCGGCGCGGTGGTGCTGCCGCTGATGGTGGTCGGCCCCGACCGGGTGGTGGACCTGGTGCCGTTCGGCACGGAGGTCGTCAGCGTCCTGTACTGGCCCGTGGTCATCGTGCTGTCCGTCGTCTTCCTCACGACGCTCTACCACGTGTCCGTGCCCGTCCGTTCGCCGTGGGTCGAGGACATCCCCGGCGCGCTGATGGCCCTCGCGATGTGCGTGCTCGGCAGCTTCCTGCTCCGGATCTACCTGACCAGCACCGTCGAGGGTCCGACCATCTACGGCTCCCTCGCCGCCCCCATCGCCGTCCTCCTGTGGATCTGCATCTCCGCCTTCGCGGTCCTGGTGGGCGCGGCGGTCAACGCCGCCCTGGACCGGGTCTGGCCCTCGGTCGCCACGGCCGCGGCCCGCGAGGCCAACGACCGTGTACGCGCGGCCCAGGCGGCGGCGGTCGTCGCGCGGGCGGAGGCGGCGCGGGCGGAGGCGGACGAGGCGGGCGAGACGGACGAACCCGACCCGGACATGCCGTCGGAATTCCCGGAGCGCTGGTCGAGGTTCCTGCCGCCGGACGACGTGAAGTCCCGCCTGCACACGGGCCGCGACAAGGACGCGAAGGAACCGCCGCAGGAGAAGCGGGACTCCAGTGACTCCCGTGACTGTCGTAACTCTCGTGACTCCTGTGACTCCCGGGAAACCAAGGAGAGCCGGCAGCCGCGCCCGTAGGCGGTGTTCTGCCCGTCCCGTTCGCAGGAAGGGGGCGGCAGGGCGGAAGAGGGCTCCCTAACCTGGGGAGCATGTACGCGGAACGCGCATCCCGGCTCGACGGCGCCGTCGTCTGGACCCGCACCATGCCCGCCGCTCCCGGTCCCACCGCCGCGTATCCCGTCCTGCCGGACGGCTGCATGGACCTGCTGTGGACCGGGGGCAAGCTGTACGTCGCGGGGCCCGACACCCGCGCCCACGCGCCCGGCGAGGGCCCCGGCGGCGCGGGCGCCCGCTACGACGGGGTGCGGTTCGCACCCGGCGCCGGACCCGCGTTCCTCGGCGTACCCGCGCACGAGCTGCGCGACCGGCGCGTGGCCCTGGCCGACCTGTGGCCCGCGGCCCGGGTACGCGCCCTGACCGGCCGGGCCACGGGTGCGGCCGACCCGGCGTCCGCGCTGGAGGACCTGGTCCTGCGGCACGCGGCGGACACGGAGCCACCCGATCCGGTGCTGCGTGCCGTCGCCCGCCGGCTGGGCGCGGGCAGCACCGTCGCCGCGGCCGCCGACGCCGCCGGGATCGGCGCCCGGCAACTGCACCGCCGCTCACTGGCGGCCTTCGGGTACGGCCCCAAGACGCTGGCCAGGATCCTCCGGCTCCAGCGCGCCCTGACCCTCGTGCGCGGCGGCGTGCCGTACGCCGACGCCGCCGTCGCCGCGGGCTGCGCCGACCAGGCGCACCTCTCCCGCGAGATGCGCGACCTGGCCGGGACGACGCTGGGCGCCTACGCGGCGTTGGCGAACAGGGAGACACCGCAGCCGTCGGGGTCCAGCACCACCGCGTAACGCTGTCCCCAGACGGCGTCCCAGGGCTTGAGGTGCCCACGGTGTCCGGCGGCGGTCAGAGCCCCGTACACCGCGTCGACCTCGGCCGGGCTGTCGCACAGGAAGGCGAGGCCGACCCGCTCGCCGCCCTCCTCGGGCCTGGTCCAGCCCGGATCGAAGGAGCGGACGGTCTCCTCGGTGTCCCACAGCACGCGCGGGCCGCCGGGCAGCGTCGCCTCGGCGTGCGGGGCGGTGTCGGCCCCGGTGGGGACGTCCAGACCGAGGAGACGGTAGAAGGCGAGCGAGGCGGCCATGTCGGCGGTCACGATGGCGACGGCATCGAGTCGTGGAGTCATGGACCCAACGTAGGCGGACGGCCGGGCCCCGTTCTTGAAGGAATCGGACACCGGCGGACCGGATGCGTACCGGGGCCGCCCGGCTCGCCCCCATGGTCGGCGGCCTCTTCGAACCCTCCCGCATCCAGGCGGGCACGCTCGCCCTGACGCCGGTGCGCACCTCGGCCCACCACCTGACCGGCGAGGCCCTTGCGGGCGCCGGCCCGTTCGCCCGCGAACAGGGTGTGCGCCTCGTCGGTGACCCGACGAAGGCCCTCCCGCTGGAAGTGGACGCAGGCGGGACGGCCCGGGTCCTCGCCGGCCTCCTGGTCGACGCGATCCGCCGTACCCCCGCCGACGGCACGGTCGCGGTCGCCGAACCGCCGGCCGGGGCGGCGGTGGTCCGGGAGGGGCGGGAGGGTCATGCCGGTCAGCCCTCGGGGCGCAGGAGCCCGCGCTCGTACGCCTTGGCCAGCCGCTGCGGCACGCGGTACACCGAGCCGTCGACGGTGACGGGGACGAGCTGCGGGGTGGTGGCCTTCCACTGGGCGCGCCGGTGACGGGTGTTGCTGCGGGACATCTTCCGCTTGGGTACGGCCATGGGGTGCCTCCTGGTGTGGACGGGGTCGCGGGTCGCGGTCACCGAACGCTACATGCAAATGGATTCCATGTTCAATTGGAGTTCTGGCCGTGGAGGCTCGACCGGTGTGCAAACGCGGGCGTATCGTGACAACAAGATGCGGCGTGGGTCGGACCCTTGGGGGTCGTGATGCTCGATGAGCTGGTGATGGCGGGGGCGGCGGCGCTGTCCGCCGGTGCGCTGTACACGATGGCCGCGGCCAGGGTGGTGCGGCAGTACGAGCGGGGTGTGGTCTTCCGCCTGGGGCGGCTCCGGAAGGACGTCCGCGGCCCCGGCTTCACCATGATCGTTCCTGGTGTGGACCGGATGCGGAAAGTGAACCTGCAGATCGTGACCCTGCCGGTGCCCGCGCAGGACGGCATCACCCGGGACAACGTCACGGTCCGGGTGGACGCGGTGATCTACTTCAAGGTGGTGGACCCCGCCGAGGCCGTGGTGAGGGTGGAGGACTACCGGTTCGCGGTCTCGCAGATGGCGCAGACCTCGCTGCGGTCGATCATCGGCAAGAGCGAACTGGACGATCTCCTGTCCAACCGGGAGAAGCTCAACCAGGGGCTGGAGCTGATGCTCGACAGCCCGGCGGTCGGATGGGGCGTGTCGATCGACCGGGTGGAGATCAAGGACGTCTCGCTGCCGGAGACGATGAAGCGGTCGATGGCCCGGCAGGCGGAGGCGGACCGGGAGCGGCGGGCGCGGGTCATCAACGCGGACGCGGAGCTCCAGGCGTCGAAGAAGCTGTCGGAGGCGGCGGGGGTCATGTCCGAGCAGCCGGCGGCGCTGCAACTGCGGCTGCTGCAGACCGTGGTGGCGGTCGCGGCCGAGAAGAACTCGACGCTGGTGCTGCCGTTCCCGGTGGAGCTGCTCCGGTTCCTGGAGCGGGCGGCGCAGCAGCAGGAGCCGTCGTCGCGGGAGCGGCCGCGTGACGAGACGCAGCCCCGGGCCCGGTCCGAACCCGGGGTGCGGAGCGGGTCCGAGGCGCAGGGCGAACCCCGGACGCAGCGTGAGCCCCGGCTGCCGCTCGCGGACGAGATGCCGGGCCTGACGACCGAGCGGCCGCCCGCGGTGGCCGGCTAGGCGGCCGGCGGTGGGCGACCGATCCGATCGGGGCGTCAGCCGGTGGTGGAGAGGCCGGCCGCCGACGCGGCGAGGGCGTCCAGGACCGGCCTGATCAGAGGGTGGTGCTCCGCCCCCCGCCGCACCGCGGCGAACACGCGGCGGGTCGCCGCCGGTCCCGCGACCGGGCGCACCACCGTGTCCTTCAGCTCCATCCCGCGCAGCGCCGAACGCGGTACCAGCGCCACCCCCGCCCCCGCGCCCGCCAGCGCCACCACCGCGCGGAAGTCGTCCGAGGAGTGCGTGAGGCGCGGCTGGAAACCGGCGAGTTCGCAGGCCAGCAGCATCACGTCGTGGCAGGGGTTGCCGGGGTACGGGCCGATCCAGTCGCTGTCGGCCAGCTCCGCGAGCGAGACCGTGGGGGCCTGGCCCAGCGGATGCGACGCGTGCAGCACGGCGTCGAACGGTTCCGCGTAGAGCGGCACGCGCGCGAGGCGCCGGTCGTCCTCGTGCGGCGCGCCCCGGTACTCGACGGCCAGCGCGACGTCCACCTCCCCGTCCAGCACCAGCGCCAGGCTCTCGTCGCCCTCGGCGTCCCGCACCCGTATGCGGACACCCGGGTGGCGGTCCGCGAGACGGCCGATCGCCGGGGCGAGCACCTCCGCGATCCCCGTCGCGAAGCCCACCACCCGCACCTCGCCGGCCGCCCCGCCCGCGTACGCCGCGAGCTCGGCCTCGGCCCGCTCCAGCTGCGCCAGTACGGCATGGGTGTGGGCCAGCAGGATGTCGCCGGCCGCCGTCAGCCGTACGCCCCTGCCGCTGCGGGTCAGCAGCGTGTGGCCGGTCTCCTGCTCCAGCGCGGCGAGCTGCTGGGACACGGCGGAGGGGGTCAGATACAGCGCGGCGGCCGCGGCGGTCACCGTCCGGTGGTCCGCCACGGCCCGCAGGATGCGCAGTCGCCTGGGGTCGATCACCCCGCCATTGTCGCCCGCGCGTCGACGAAGGCGGCCACCGCCCGCTCGACGTCGGCGGTGGAGTGCGCGGCGGAGAGCTGGACCCGGATGCGGGCCGCGCCCATCGGGACGACGGGGTACGAGAAGCCGATCACGTACACCCCGCGCTCCAGCAGCAGTTCGGCCATCCGACCCGCCTCCGCCGCGTCGCCGATCATGACGGGCGCGATGGCGTGGTCGCCGGGGAGGATCTCGAAGCCGGCCTCGGTCATCTTCGTACGGAACAGCTTCGTGTTGGCGGTCAGACGCTCGCGGAGCTCGCCCGCCGACTCCAGCAGGTCGAGGACCTTGACCGACGCGGCGGCGATCACCGGGGCGAGGGAGTTGGAGAAGAGGTACGGGCGCGAACGCTGGCGCAGCAGCTCCACGATCTCGGCGCGGGCCGCGACATAACCGCCGGATGCGCCGCCGAGCGCCTTGCCGAGGGTGCCGGTGACGATGTCGACGCGGTCCATCACGCCGTGCAGCTCGGGGGTGCCGCGGCCCTCGGGGCCGACGAAGCCGACGGCGTGCGAGTCGTCGACCATGACCATGGCGTCGTAACGGTCGGCCAGGTCGCAGATCTCGGCGAGCGGGGCGACGTAACCGTCCATCGAGAAGACGCCGTCGGTGACGACGAGGCGGCGGCGGGCGCCGCCTTCGACGGCTTCCTTGAGCTGCTGCTCCAGGTCGGCGAGGTCGCGGTTGGCGTAGCGGTGGCGGCGGGCCTTGGAGAGGCGGATGCCGTCGATGATCGAGGCGTGGTTGAGGGCGTCGGAGATGACGGCGTCCTCGGGGCCGAGGAGAGTCTCGAAGACGCCGCCGTTGGCGTCGAAGCAGGAGGAGTAGAGGATCGTGTCCTCCTGACCGAGGAAGGCGGAGAGGCGCTGCTCCAGCTCCTTGTGGATCTCCTGGGTGCCGCAGATGAAGCGTACGGACGCCATGCCGTAACCCCAGCGGTCCAGGGCGTCCTTGGCGGCGGCGACGACCTCGGGGTGGTCGGCGAGACCGAGGTAGTTGTTGGCGCAGAAGTTGAGCACCTCGCCGGAGGGGACGGAGACGGAGGCGTTCTGGGGGGTGCCGATGACGCGCTCGGGCTTGTGGAGGCCGGCGGCGCGGATCTCGTCGAGGGTGGTGCGGAGGTCGTCGCGGACGGAGGTGTACATGCGGTGGGCCTCTCCTGGCGGTGGTGCGGTGGTGGGGTGGACCTTCCGGCCCCTGGGGGATCCGGGGGAGGGGTGCGGGGCGGAGCCCCTCACGCGGCGGAGCCGCGAAGTGTCACAGCGGGAAGGGCGGGCCGGGGAAGCGGCCCCGCGCGGTGGGTTCAGCCGGTCCAGTCGAGGATGATCTTGCCGCTGCGGGCGGTCGCCGCCTCGTCGAAGGCCGCGTCGAAGTCCTGGTGGCCGTAGCTGCCGGTGATGACCGGGCTGAGGTCCAGGCCGCCCTCCAGCAGCACCGTCATGGCGTACCACGTCTCGTACATCTCACGGCCGTAGATCCCCTTGACGGTGATCATCGACGTGACGATCTTCGACCAGTCGACGGCGAACTCCTCGGCCGGCAGGCCGAGCATCGCGATCCGCCCGCCGTGCGTCATGTTGGCGACCATGTCGCGCATCGCCTCGGGCCGGCCCGACATCTCCAGGCCGATGTCGAAGCCCTCCTTGAGGCCCAGCTGCCGCTGCGCGTCGGCGATGTCCGCCCGCGCGACATTGAGGGCGAGGGTCGCGCCGGCCTTGCGGGCGATCTCCAGACGGGACTCGCTGACATCGGTGATCACGACGTTGCGCGCACCGGCGTGCCGGGCGACGGCCGCCGCCATGATGCCGATCGGGCCCGCACCGGTGATCAGTACGTCCTCGCCCACCAGCGGGAACGAGAGCGCGGTGTGCACGGCGTTGCCGAACGGGTCGAAGATCGCGGCCACGTCCAGGTCCACCTTCGTGCGGTGCACCCACACGTTGGACGCGGGCAGGGCGACGTACTCGGCGAAGGCGCCGTCGCGGCCGACACCGAGCCCGACGGTGGAGCGGCACAGGTGCCGGCGGCCCGCGAGGCAGTTGCGGCACTTCCCGCAGACCAGGTGCCCCTCGCCGCTCACCAGGTCGCCGACCGCGATGTCCGCGACGTCGGAGCCGACGGCCGCGACCTCGCCCACGAACTCGTGGCCGAGGACGAGCGGGGTGGAGACGGCCTGCCGGGCCCAGCCGTCCCAGGACCTGATGTGCAGGTCCGTGCCGCAGATGCCGGTACGGAGCACCTTGATCAGCACATCACCGGGACCCGTCTCCGGCTCCGGCACGTCCATGAGCCACAGCCCGGGCTCGGCGTACTGCTTGACAAGTGCCTTCATGGCTGCGGCTCCAGGCGGGACGGGGTACGGGGTACGGGTACGGGTGATCGCGGACGCGTACCAATCTGACGCCCCGGGGCCCCGCGGTCCATCGAGGATTTCTTAACCGGGCCAACAGCGCAGCTTCACGCGGGTACGCGACCGCCCCCCTGCACACCCGCCCGCCCGGCGGACCGGAACCGCGCCGGTATAGAAAAGACCGTCCGTGACCCTTGGATCCCGCCGGTCCCGGGTCCCGCCCTCCCGGAAGGAACCCCGATGACCGTGACCGACGACCCCGTGCTCCTGCGCACGGAAGGGCACGCCGCGTACCTCACGCTCAACCGCCCCAGGGCCATCAACGCCCTCGACCACGCCATGGTGAACCGGATCGCCGGGGCCCTCACGGCCTGGGAGCGGGACCCGGAGGTCGCGACCGTGGTGATCACCGGGGCGGGGGAGCGCGGCCTGTGCGCGGGCGGGGACATCCGGTCGATCTACGAGGACGCCCGGACCGGCGGCGGCGCCTCGGCGGCGTTCTGGCGCGACGAGTACCGGCTCAACGCGTACATCGCCCGCTTCCCCAAGCCGTACGTCGCGATCATGGACGGCATCGTGATGGGCGGTGGTGTCGGAGTCTCCGCCCACGGCAGCGTCCGCGTCGTCACGGAACGCTCCCGGGTGGCCATGCCCGAGACCGGCATCGGCTTCGTGCCGGACGTCGGCGGCACCTGGCTGCTGTCGCGCGCCCCCGGCCTGCTCGGCACGCACCTGGCGCTCACCGGGGCGGCGGTGGGTGCGGGGGACGCGCTGCTGTGCGGGCTCGCCGACCACTTCGTACCGGCGGAGCACCTGCCCGCCCTCCTCGCGGACCTCGCGACGCACCCGGCGCGGGAGGTGCTGTCGGAGTACGCCCGCCACGCGCCGGAGGCCGGACTGGCCGCGCACCGCGACTGGATCGACCACTGCTACGCGGCAGAGACGGTCGAGGAGATCGTGGACCGGCTCCTCGCCCGCGGTGAACCGGCGGCCAGGGAGACCGCCGGGACGATCCTCGCCAGGTCGCCCGTCGCGCTCAAGGTCACCCTGGCAGCGCTGCGCGGGGCCGGGGAACTCGCCACGCTGGAACAGGTCCTGGAGCAGGAGTACCGCGTCTCGTGCGCGGCGCTGTCCTCGCCCGACCTGGTCGAGGGCATCCGGGCCCAGGTGATCGACAAGGACCGCGCCCCGCGCTGGTCACCGCCCGCCCTCGCGGAGGTCACGGCCGAAGACGTGGCCCGCTTCTTCGCCCCGCTCCGGGAGGAAGCGGACCGTACGTGATCCGCGCACGTCCGGATGGCGGCGGGCATCGAGGTCCCCCACGCGGCGATCGCACACGCGCGGCGCGCGGAACCTGCCCGCGCGGTGGCTGAGCGCGGGCCGCGCCGGCTGAGTGCGCCCCCGGACCGCGGGCCCGGTGCGGGGCCGCCCGCACGGCCGCGTTCCGGTGTGCCCTCCGGGGGCCGCTCTGAGATCCTGGGGAACGGCGGACACGCCACGCCCGGCCGTGGACCGGAACGGGACCGGAACGGGTCCGGAGCACAGAGAACAGACCGGAACAGGAGGCCCGTGCAGACCTTCCTGCCGTTCTCCGATTTCTCGGCGTCCGCCGCGGTGCTCGACCCGCGACGGCTCGGCAAGCAACGGGTCGAGGCGCTCCAGGTCCTGCGCGGCCTGACCGTCCCCGGGTACGGCTGGGCACGGCATCCGGCGGTACGGATGTGGGCCGGCTACGACGAGGCCCTGATGCGGTACGGCCTGGAAATCTGCCGCCTGTGGACGGCGCGGGGACACCGCGACACCTGCGCGGCCACCATGGTGGCGGACTTCACCGCGCACCGCCCCGGCGCGGCGGTGCGCCTCCAGGACCGGCTCGCCGAGGACGGCGACCTGCCGCCCTGGCTGGGCGACCCGGACTTCCACCGCAGCCACCGGTCGGCCCTGGTGCGCAAGGACCCGGACTTCTACGAAGCCCGCTTCCCGGGCGTGCCGGGCGACCTGCCGTACGTATGGCCGGGCTCGGACCGCCCGTAGAGCGGCGACGGGGTTTCGAGGCAGGCATTTACCCGGCCTTCCGCCGCCGCGTTTCGGCGAACTCGACGGCCGTGGCCCAGCGGGCGCGCTGCCCGATCAGCCGCCGGTACTTCATCACCTCGGCCCGCATGTCCACGGCGAGGGCGCCGATGATCCGGTCGTTCGCGCGGTAGAGCGCGGTGAACGGGCCGCCGTCGGCGGGATCGCCCGCGACCACCTCGACGTGCACCTCGTGCGTACCGGCCCCGCACACCCCGACGAACTGGATCCGGCTGGAGTACCAGTCCGACCAGAAGTAGGGGACGGTCTCGTACGGCTGTGCCCGCTCCGGGGCGATCGCGTTGCGGGCGGCGCGCGCGCCCTGCTCCGCCGCGGTGGTCCAGTGCTGCAACCGCATCGGACCGTCGAGCACGTCGTCGAAGAGCGCGTTGGGCCACCGGGCGATGTCGCCCGCGACATGGACGCGCGGCGCGGCGGCGAGCTTCGCGTCGGCGACCACCCCGTCGTCGACGGTCAGCCCCGACCCTTCGAGCCACCCGGTGCACGGCGCCGCGCCGACCCCGGCCACGAGCACGTCGGTCCCGATCTCGCTGCCGTCGGACAGGCGCACGGCCCGCACGCGGCCCTCGCCCAGCACCTCCTCGACGTGGACCCCCGTGAGCACCCGGGTGCCACGGCGTTCGTGCAGCCGGGTGAGGGCCTCGCCCATGGAGACGCCGATCGCGCGCACCAGCAGCGTCGGGGACCTCTCGACGAGGGTGACGTCGAGGCCGAGCGCGCGTCCGGCGGAGGCCAGTTCGGAGCCGATGAACCCACCGCCCACCACCGTCAGTCTCGGGCTGCCCTCGCGCAGCGCCGCCCGCAGCGCCCGCGCGTCGTCCAGGGTGCGCAGGGTGAAGACGCCGCCGAGCCCTTCCGTCCCGGGCAGCTCACGGGCGTACGAGCCGGTCGCGAGGACCAGCGCGTCGTAGCCGACCTCCCGCTCACCGACGGCCACGGTCCGCGCCTCGACGTCGAGCCCGGAGGCCGGAGTGCCGAGCATCAGCTCGACCCCGAGCTCATGGGTGAGCCTGTGCTCGTCGCGGTACGTCGGATCGGCGCACCCGGCAGCCGAGAGATACCCCTTGGACAGCGGTGGGCGGTCGTACGGCAGATGCTCCTCCGCACCCACCAGGACGACCGAGCCCTGCCATCCGTCGCCGCGTACGGCCTCGACCGCCCGCAGCCCGGCCAGTGAACCTCCGACCACGACCAGTGTCCCGGTCATCGCCGATCCCTCAACTCTCCAGGGAGAGCGCTTCGTTGGGGCACGAGGCGACGGCCTCGCGCGCCTCCTTCTCCTGCCCTTCCGAAACGGTCTCGGACTTGACGACCAACTGGCCGTCCTGGTCGACCTCGAACCTGTCGGGAGAGACCGATTCGCACACGCCTATGCCCTGACACCGGTCCCAATTGACGACGATCTTCACGGGTTCTCCTCCGTCGGAGCGAGTCGGATCTGTTCGGGGGGCTGCCCACCGCCGTCGTGCGCTTCGCCGTGGGCCGCGGCGTTCAGGGTCCGTACGACCCAGGTGTGGAAGTCGGTGGCCGTCTGTTCCGCCGCTTCCCGCCACCGGGCCAGCTCCTCCAGCGCGACCGGCAGTCGTGGCAGGTAGGAGGGTCCGGCGGCATCGGCGGTGTCGACGGCCGGCTTCTCGGCCGCGGTCGCCCGCCGCGCCTCGCGGATACGGCGTCGCAGCTCGTTGCGCGACCAGCGCTCTCTCTCCGCGAGGTCGAGCCAGTGGTCCTGTTCCGGTACGGGCAGCGAGGCCACCTCGGCGTGGTGCTGGAGGCTCAGGCCGGGGCGGCGTCGTTCGTGCGCGAATTTGCGGGCCAGCCAGGCGTAGTTGCGCAGGGTCTGGGTGTCGAGCCCGATCTCCGCGGCCGCGCGTTGGTACCGGCCGCTGAAGCGCAGCTGGCCGTGGGCGAGCCAGTCGCCCAGACACCATGACGTCGAATCCGCTATCCGGGCCAGTTTGCGCCCGGCCGTGGCCCAGTCGTCGAGGCTGAGATCGGAAGACATGAGCAGGCCGACCCGTGTGGTCACTATCCGGCCGCCCGAGGTCGCATGGCCGGTGCCTCTGTGCGGAACACCGGCCGGGGGTAACCGCGCCGGGGGAGCGGCCGTGCGGTCCCGGGTCGTCCTGGCAGTGCGCATGAGCAACTCCTCACCCCGACGGACTCATGACAGAAGTACCGGCTGCCCCCGGTCCCGAAGATCAAACGGAGTGGTTGAACGTTTTTCACTGCGCCGGAAGGCGCGTCCGGGGAATGGGGTGCCCGGACGGGGACACGGCTCGCCACCGCCGTGAAGACGGACGCGGCGGGACGTCCCGCCGGCGGGACATTTCCGCACGCCTGACGGCCGGCCGTACATGCTCGGTGGCCTGCGCTTTACGGCGTGTGCGGGGCCCGGAGAAGGGCTTGGGGGAGGAATCGGGGAGCCGTCCCGCCATTGACACCCTCCGTCGCCGAGCAGCACGGTTGATGACCACTCCATGACCGAAGCGGCCGTCGACGGAAGTCGGCGGAGGCTTCGTCCTGAATTCTGGAGGGACCTTCGTGTCCGACGTGTCCGAAACCTCGGCGGGTGGAAATGCGATACCCACCGAGACCGAAAATCTGGCCAGGTCCGTTGTCACCGCGGAGGCGGACCCGAGTGAGATGACCGAGTTCGCGGTGCTGCCCAAGGCCGCGTACACGACCGAGGAATACCTGCAGGTCGAGAACAGGCGTTTGTTCAGCGTGTCCTGGATGTTCGCCACGTTCGCCCGCCATGTCTCCGAGCCCGGGGACGTCGTCCCGGTCACGGTGCAGGGCGTTCCCCTGTTCGTGGTGCGCGACGAAGAGGGGACACTCAAGGCGTTCCACAACGTCTGCAGCCACCGGGGCAGTCAACTGGTGTGCGAGATGCAGAAAGAACGCAAGACGATCGTGTGTCCCTATCACGCCTGGACGTACAACCTCAAGGGCGAGTTGTCCTGGACGAAGCACTTCGCCGGAGTCAACGCCACCGATCTCCCGGACCGGCAGCAGAACAAGCTGGGCCTCAAGGAAGTGGCTGTCGCGCAATGGCTCGACTTCGTGTTCGTTAACTTCTCGGCCATGCCCGAGTCGTTCGCGCAACAGATCAGCGAACTCGAACAGCGGTGGGCGGACTACGATCTGAGCTCGATGACGTACGGCAGCTCCATGCGGTACGACTTCGACGCGAACTGGAAGCTGATCGTCGAGAATTTCCTCGAGAGCTATCACGTTCCTTTCATCCACCAGACGCTCAACACCTACTCGCCCTTCTCCGAGCGGTACCAGATCCAGCTGAGCGACCGTCTGCTGGGCATAGGGCAGGGCCGCTACCAGCCCGAACCCCTCCACGGGAAGCGCCTGCCGAGCTGGCCGATGCGGGACGGCAAGGAGAACATCAAGGCGGAGTACTTCAGCGTCTACCCCACCTTCCTGATCGGCGTCATGCCCGATCACCTCTTCGCCTGGGTGCTGGAACCGGTGAGCGCCGGCAAGACCGTCGAACACCTGCACTTCTACTTCGTCGGCGAGGAGGGCGCACACGCGGAGAAATTCGCACCGCACCGCGCCCAGACACTGGAGAACTGGAAACAGGTCAACGACGAAGACTGGGAAATCATCCAGCGGATGCAGGCGGGAATGCAGTCCCCGGCCTTCCCGCACCCTCTGCTCTCGCGCCACATGGAACGCAACATCAATGCTTTCCAGACCTTGATCAGGACGCATGTCGGCCTGCCGGGGCCCGCTGCCACCACGCTCGTGTCCTGAACCGCCCACCTCGTGTGCCGACCGCCGAAAGGGATTTCGTCATGTCCACTCACGCCGGGCCCCGTCTCTCCAGGGCGAAGGACGACACCAGCTTCGACGTCATCAAGCGCTCGCACTCCCTGTCGGGCGATACCGGCCATCTCGACGACTTCTACCGCGACTGGGCCGCATCCTACGACGCGGACGTCACCGACCAGGGATATCTGGGCCCCGCCATGACCACGGCACTCGCCGTCGACGTGACCCCGGAAGAAGCGGAGCGCTCCCGGACCACCGTTCTCGACGCGGGCTGCGGTACGGGCCTGGTCGGCGTGGAACTCGCCAGGGCGGGTTTCGGCAGCATCGACGGAATAGACCTCAGCCACCCCATGGTGGACCGGGCGCGCGACACCGGAACCTACCGTCACTTGACCGGCGGGATTGACTTGAATCATCCCGTGGAATGCGTGGAACCTGAAACCTATGATCTGCTGGTGTGCTGCGGTGTGTTCACTGTCGGACACGTCGAAGCCCGTGCGCTCGACCACCTCGTGGAAGTCGTCCGTCCCGGCGGTGTGCTGATCATCAGCACCCGGCTCAGCTATCTGCACCGGTCGGGATTTTCCGAACACCTCGGAGAACTGGCCGAAACCGGAAAAATCAGCCTGCTCAGGACCGAGGAGAACGGGCCCTACATCGATGAGGAGGCCGCGAAATATTGGGTGCTGAGCAAGGACCGGTAGGAGCGTTCGGAACAGTTCTTCTCCAGGCGGGAGTGCGGTGATGGCCATGCTCACCCCGGACCGGGAGGCCACCGGTGCCCGCTGGGGCCTGGTGTGTGCGGGCACCGCACTCATCGGCACCTGCTACGGATTCGCGCGGTTCGCCTACGGGCTGTTCGCGCCGGAGTTCCAGGACGCCTTCACCATCACCCCCACCGTGTCCGGAATCATTGGCTCCGGAAGCTACATCGGCTACTGCCTCGCGATCGTGCTCAGCCTGTTCCTCACCGAGCGCGTCGGTGCCCGCCGGATCGCGACGGCCGCCGGACTCGTGGCGACCGGGGGGACCGCGATGGTCGCGCTGGCGCCCTCCACACCCGTTCTGGCGGCCGGTGTGCTCATCGCCGGCTCCAGCACCGGACTGGCCTCGCCACCGATGGCGGCGGCCGTCAGCCGCTGGGTCCGCTCCGGCGCACAGGACCGCGCGCAGAGCGTGGTCAACGCCGGCACCGGCATCGGGGTCCTGATCTCCGGGCCGATCGCCTTCCTGCTGCTGGACCAGTGGCGCTGGGCCTGGGCGGTGTTCTCGGTACTGGCGGCCGCGGTCACCCTCTGGATCCGGCTGACCGTCCCGTTCACCACCTCCGAGCGCGGCGCCGACTCCCAGGAGCGCGGCCTCGTCCGGGGCACCGCGCTGCTGGTGCTCGGCGCGTTCTTCATGGGCCTGAGCAGTGTCGCCGTATGGACCTTCGGACGTGCTCTCGTCACCACCGAGGGCGGAGCCGGAGGTCTGGTGTCGACCACGATGTGGACCGTGCTGGGCGCCGCCGGTTTCGTCGGGGCGCTCAGCGGAGACCTCGTGGCGCGCGCCGGACTGGCACGGTCCTGGACCGTGGTCATGCTCGTCATGGCGGCCTCGACGGTCCTGCTGGCGCTCGCGCCGGAGTCCGTGATCGCCGTCTACGCCGCCGGAGGACTGTTCGGGGCGGGCTACGTCTGTCTGTGCGGGCTGGTGCTGCTGTGGAGCACCCGGATCTATTCGGCGCGTGCCTCCTTCGGTGTCGGGGTCTCCTTCCTGATGATCGCCGCCGGTCAAGCCGTGGGGGCGCCGCTGGCCGGTGCGCTCACCGACGCCGCCGGGGGCCGGGCCGCGTTCTACGCCTGCGCCGGGATCGGTGTGCTCGGCGCCTTCCTACGCCCCGGGCGGGCCGTCAACGAGAACAGGTCCACGCCGGACCCCGGCGACGGCGCGCGCGACCCCCACCAGGCGGGAACCCCCGCGCCGTGAACGACCCCCGGGAGAGACCGAGCCATGCGAGGCGTTGTCGTGACAGGGTTCGGCGGGTTCGACAAGCTCGAATTCCGCGCCGACCTTCCCGATCCCCGTCCCGGCCCCGGCGAAGTGGTGGTGCGGGTGGCAGCCGCGGGCCTCAACAACACCGACATCTGGACCCGTGAGGGCGCGTACGGCAATGACGGGGACGCCGACGCGCTCGCGGGATGGAGCGGAGAGCCGCTCGACTTCCCCAGGATCCAGGGGGCCGATGTCGCCGGGTACATCGAGGAGACCGGCTTCGGCGTGCCCGAGACACGGGTGGGGGAGCGCGTCCTCGTGGACCCCATGCTCTACACGGGCGGCGAACGCGAACTGGTGACCCCGCGTTACCTCGGCAGCGAAGCCGACGGCGGGTACGCCGAGTTCGTCGCCGTCCCGGCGGCCAACGCGCACCCGGTCGGGAGCCCCCTCGGCGACGCGGAACTCGCGACGTTTCCCACCGCCTACCTCACCGCACTGCGGATGCTGCGCCGGGCCCGCGTCACCGAGGGGGAAACCGTGCTCGTCACCGGAGCCTCCGGGGGAGTGGGCTCCGCGCTGGTCCAGCTCTGTGCCACGCGCGGCGCCAGGGTCGTCGCCGTCACCACGGCGGAGAAGGCCGATGCCGTCGCGCGCGTCGGCGCGCACCGCGTCCTCACCCGCGAGCACTTCGACCCGGCCGGTGTCGCCGAGGAGATCGACGTCGTGGCCGACGTGGTCGGCGGACGCCTCTTCGGCGAACTGCTCGGCGAGGTCGTCCGCCCGCTCGGACGGTACGTCACCGCGGGCGCCATAGCCGGCCCGGTCGTCGAGGTCGATCTGCGCCGGCTCTACCTGAAGCAGGTCGAGCTCATCGGCTCCTCCTTCGGCTCCCACGAGGACTTCACCGAACTTGTCGCGCTCATCCAGGGCGGCGCGCTCAGAGCGCTGCTGGCACGCACCTACCCCCTGGCCGATCTGGTGAGCGCGCAGAAGGAGTTCATGGCGAAGAACTTCGTGGGCAACATCGTGGTCACTCCCTGACGAGCCCCGAGCCCCGAGCCGCGGGAACTCACCGGCCGTTAATCACTGGCACCCCGTTCTCGGGCGAGGTTATGGTTCTGCTCGTTCCGGGGTGCGGCCGTGTGCCCTCCCCGAGGGGACAGTGCTGTTCGTTGAGGAAGAGGAAGCAGGAGGTGAGGACATTGATGACTGTCACGGTGACGGGCACGGCCCGCATTCAGGAGTTCATCATCGTTGCCACCCCCGTGGCCTCCGGCTGACACCCACTCTTCTTCTCACGCGCCGAGCGCGCTGCCGGGGCCACCCTGTGAAGGGTTTCCCTTGTCCGACGTTTCGTTCCACACGTCTTCCGCTTCCGCTTCCGACACTCGTCACCCCCTTGCCTCCCACGGCTGGGACGAGGGGTGGGAGGCGGAGTTCGCCCCGTACGCCGCGCAGGGCCTGCTGCCCGGCCGTGTCGTACGGGTCGACCGCGGCCAGTGCGACGTCCTCACCGCCGACGGCATCGTCCGCGCCGACACCGCCTATGTGACTCCGCACGATCCGCTGCGGGTCGTCTGCACCGGTGACTGGGCCGCAGTCGACCCCGTCGGCGACCCCCGGTTCGTACGGGCGTACCTGCCGCGCCGCACCGCGTTCGTACGCTCCACCTCCTCCACCCGGTCCGAGGGGCAGATCCTCGCGGCCAACGTCGACCACGCGATCATCGCGGTCTCGCTCGCCGCCGAACTCGACCTCGGGCGGATCGAGCGGTTCCTGGCCCTGGCCTGGGAATCGGGCGCCCAGCCGCTGGTGGTCCTCACCAAGTCCGACCTGGTGCCGGACGCCACCGGGCTCTCGTACCTCGTCGAGGACGTGGAGACCACCGCGCCCGGCGTGCAGGTGCTGCCCGTCAGCTCCGCGACGGGCGACGGCATCGACGTGCTCACCGCCGTCGTGTCGGGCGGTACGAGCGTGCTGCTCGGGGTGTCCGGCGCGGGGAAGTCGACGCTGGCCAACGCCCTGCTGGGGGAGGACGTGATGGAGGTGCGGGCCATCCGTGAGATCGACGGCAAGGGCCGGCACACCACCACCACCCGCAACCTCCTCGCCCTGCCCGGCGGGGGAGTGCTCATCGATACGCCCGGACTGCGCGGCGTGGGGCTGTGGGACGCCGAGACCGGCGTCGGGCAGGTCTTCGCCGAGATCGAGGAGCTGGCGGCCCGGTGCCGGTTCCACGACTGCGCGCACGAGACGGAGCCGGGTTGCGCGGTGCGGGCCGCGCTGGAGGAGGGTTCACTGCCCGGGCGCAGGCTGGAGAGCTACCGCAAACTGCTGCGGGAGAACCGGCGCATCGTCGCCAAGACCGACGCGAGGCTGCGCGCGGAACTCGGACGCGAGTGGCGGCTGAAGTCCGCGCAGGGGCGGGCCAACTCCGAAGCCAAGCGGGGCGGCGGCAGGCGGTAGGCGGCAGGTGGTCGGGGCGGCGCCGGGGCATGCGGCTCCGCCGCGCGGAGCGCTGCCCCGCACCCCGGCCCCCGGCCCCCGGACGGGTGCGGCCGTGCCGCTCGCGGCCACTTCCCGCCGTTCGGGGCCGCGTCCGAATTCCGCCAGCCGGCCCTGCGCGGCCGGCGCACACTGGAGGACATGATGGACGAGGACAGCAAGTACGAGGCGGTGACCAGCCGCGACGCGCGTTTCGACGGGGAGTTCTTCTTCGCCGTCGTGACCACCGGCATCTACTGCCGGCCGAGCTGCCCCGCCGTCACCCCCAAGCGCGAGAACGTGCGCTTCTACCCGACCGCGGCCGCCGCCCAGGGCAACGGCTTCCGGGCCTGCCGTCGCTGCCGCCCCGACGCCGTACCGGGCTCCGCCGAGTGGAACGCGCGCGCCGACGTCGTCGGCCGCGCCATGCGGATGATCGGCGACGGGATCGTGGACCGCGAAGGCGTGCCCGGCCTCGCGGGCCGGCTCGGCTACAGCACCCGCCAGGTCCAGCGGCAGCTGACCGGCGAGCTGGGCGCCGGGCCCGTCGCGCTCGCCCGCGCGCAGCGCGCGCACACCGCCCGGGTGCTCCTCCAGACCACCCGGCTGCCCGTCACGGAGATCGCCTTCGCCTCCGGCTTCGCGAGCGTGCGGCAGTTCAACGACACGATCCGTCAGATCTACGCCCGCACCCCCAGCCTCCTGCGCGCGGAGTCCGGCGCCAGGGCCGCGGGCTCCTCCGGCGCGGGCCCCGTCCTCGCCGTCGGGATTCCGCTGCGCCTGGCCCACCGCGGGGCGTACGCCGCCAGGGAGGTCTTCGACCTGCTCGCCGGAGAGGCCGTGCCCCGCGTCGAGGAGATGCTCGGCGGGCCCGGCGCCCGCACCTACCGGCGCACCCTGCGCCTGCCGTACGGAACGGGCATCGCCGCCGTCGACGAGGCGCCGCACAGCGGCTGGCTGGAGGCCCGGATCCACCTCACCGACCTTCGCGACCTCACCACCGCCGTCCAGCGGCTGCGCAGGCTCTTCGACCTGGACGCCGACCCGTACGCCGTCGACGAGCGGCTCGCCGCCGACCCGGCGCTGGCGCCGCTGGTCGCGGCCCGCCCCGGACTGCGCTCGCCGGGCGCGGCGGATCCCGACGAGTTCGCGGTGCGGGCGCTGGTGGGCCGGGAGGCCGCCGCCGGGCTCGTCGAGGCGTACGGGAAGGTCCTGGACCAGCCGTGCGGCGCGCTGACCCACGTCTTCCCCGAGCCGGGCGCCCTCACCGGGGCCGGGGACCCGGCGCTGCGGGGACTCGCCGCCGCGCTCGCCGACGGCGTCGTACGCCTCGGCCCGGGAGCGGACCGCGACGAGGCGGAGCGGGCCCTGCGCGCCCTGCCCGGCGTCGGCGCGCGGACGGCCGCGCTGATCCGGATGAGGGCGCTCGGCGATCCCGACGTGGCGCCGGAGGACGAGGGCTTCCCGGCCGGAACGGGGTCCGACGCGTGGCGGCCCTGGCGGTCGTACGCGATGCGCCATCTCTGGACGGCGTAACGCCCCCCGTACTCTCTTGTGCGGCCCGGCCCGACGACTCGGCCTCGCCGAACGCGGTCATGGCGCCGGCCTTCCCCGCGCGCCTCGTCCCGCACACCGGCACACCGGCCCAGGGCTTCGGACGGACGGACCTCGGGACGGAACCCAGGGCGAGAACCCCGGGCAGACCTTCACCCCCAGAACACCGCGCCCGCCCAGGCGCCGACCACCAGCAGGCACGCGAACAGTTCCACCAGCACCGGGTACCCGACGGCGCGCATGACCGTACGGGTCGAAGCCCAGCCGCCGCCGTGGCTGCCGAGCCGCGCCCGCTCCACCCCGTAGATCCCCCCGACGAACCCCGCGATCCCGCCCACCACCGGCAGCAGGAAGAATCCGGCGATCCCGGCGATCCCGCCCACCACGAGCGTCCGCGGCGGAGCGCCCGACTCGCGGGGGCGGCGGGCGGGGAGCAGGGGCTTGAGCGCCTGGTCGATCAGGAGCAGCGCGGTCGCGCCGATCAGTACGCCCCAGGCGAGCGTGGTCTTCTCGTCCAGCGCCCACCACAGCACGGCCGCCCAGACGATCGCCTGCCCCGGCACGCCCGGCGCCAGGACACCGAGCAGGCCGAGCAGCATGACGAGGCCGACCAGAAGGAGCTGCCACACGCCCATCTGTCCAGGGTGCGGGACCCGGGCCGTCTGTGCAGGCCGGAGGGCCCGCGCTGCTCCTGCTCACCCCGGGAGAACGCCCCCGCGAACCGGTCGGTGCCTGGCCACCCAGCCCCGTTCGTACGCATGCCAGCCCAGCTGCAGCCGGGTCGTCACGCCCGCCAGTTCCATCAGCCCCTTCACCCGGCGCTGCACCGTCCGCAGGCCCAGTTCCAGCTGTTTGGCGACGCTCGCGTCCGTCATCCCGGCGAGCAGCAGCGACAGCACCTGGAGATCCGTGGCATCGGGTCCCGGCAGCCCCTGCTCCGACACCGCCCCGTCCGCCCCGAGCCGCAGCGGCAGCGCCTCCCGCCACACCGCTTCGAAGAGCCCGGTCAGCGACTCCAGCAGCCCGCTCGCGTGCACGACCAGAGCCGCGGGCTCCGCGCCGCGCCCCGTCAGCGGCACCATCGCGGTGGTGCGGTCCGCGACGACCAGCTTGGTCGGCACCTCCTCCACCACCCGGACCTGCTCCCCGCGCCCCAGCGCCGCCGACAGCCCGGCGATCCCGGTGGGCAGCGTGAGTACCGCGCGCTCGATCACCACCCGGTACGTCACGCCGCGCGCCGGCGCCCGCTCCTCCGCCTCGCCGTCCGTACCGGTGACCGCGATCGGATCCCCGGTCACCAGCGCGCACACCTCCTCGGCCGCGCCGAGCCGGAGCTGTACGCAGCGGTGCGCCACGGCGCTCGCCCCCGTCACCACCTCGACCAGATCGTGCACCGCGGGCTCGGCGGCCTCCGCCCGGTACTCCTCCGCGAGCAGCGCCGCCGTCAGCTCCGCCTGCTCCAGCTCGTGCCGCTGCCGGGTGAGCAGCGCGCCCAGCGCGACCCCGGGCGGCGCCGCCACCCAGCGCCCCGTACGGGCCGACGACTGGGCGGCGAGCCCCCGGCGCTCCAGGCGGCGCAGCGCGCGCTCCGTGTCCGCCTCGGAACGCGTCAGCCGGTGCGCGAGGTCGGGGACCTCCGCGGCGCCGAGTGCGACGAGCGCGCGGTACGTCGACTCCTGTGCCTCGTCCAGACCAATGGCTCCCAGCACTCCTCCGCACCCCTCCCCGGACGCTTCGATCCCGTACCGTCTCCCCGCTCTTGCCCAACGGCTCGTGGCGGGAAGCGGCCACGGCGTAAACCCGCCGCACGCATCATCCCTCCACCTCCCGTCACTCTGCCAATGTGGCGCCACCGCAGCATCAACAGCCTCCGGAAACAGTGCTTTTGTGAGTGATTCGACAGGGAAAAGCGATGCGCCCGGTATCGCACACGGCACTGGGGACAGCGACCACCGCCGTCCTCCCTGTCACCGTGGTCGCGCCGTCCGCGGCCCGGGGACCGCTCGACGCGCCGGCCGCCGGACCGGTCACGCTGTGCTGGAAGGCCACCGCCGGCAGCCCGTACGTCTGCCACCTGACCTGACCTGACCTGACCTGACCCGACCTGGCCTGGCCTGGCCTGGCCCTCCCCGAGGACGGCCCGCCCACCTCGGGCCGCACTTATCGCACAGGGAAGCTGTCGTACGCGTACGAAGACGGCGGGGCCGAGGCCGAGGCCGAGATCGCCGAGCGGTCGGACGGCGGCCGTGGACGCGCGTCCGCCGAAAGCTGTCCGCCGGGCGTCCTTCCCGTGGGGGAGGGGGGATCGTCCGGCGGACTTCTTTTCCCGATGCCCCGTTTTCGTACGGCCCGAGCGGTGGACAATAAGGGGCATGAGCCAGCAGGGGGAGAGGCGCACCACCGACGAGGACCAGTGGTGGAGCCGGCTGTACGGCGACGAGACCATCCCGGACACGGGCCCCGCGCCCACGGGCGACACCCTGGACGACCGTTTCGACTCCGCGGCGGACACGGTGGCGCCATCGCCCGCGCCCCCACCGCCGCGGTCGCTCCCGGCCCCGCGCCCTCCGGAACTGCCGCCTTCGTGGCGGCCGGAGCCCGCTCCCGCGGCGGACGACCGCCCTCCGCTCCCACCGCCCCCACCGACCCGGGACCCGGTTCCGAGCCCGCCGGGGGCACGGGAACCCGAACCGGCCCCGGAGCCGCCGCCCTGGCGGGCGGTGGGGCAGGCCACCGCGGCGGCGGAGGAGCAGCACCGGGCCCCGGCGGCAGAACAGCCGCTTCCGCCGGCACCGCCCCCGGGGCCGCCCCGGCCTCCGCAGCCTTCGCAGTCTCCACCGGCGGAGCCACCGCTTCCGCCGGCGTCGGGACCGGCCCCGAGCCCGCCCGAGGCACGCCGGCCGCAACCGGAATCACAGCCGCAGCCGGAGTCACCACCGGCGCCGTCACCCGCTCCCCCCGCAGCCGCACCGCAGCCGCCGGAACCACCGGCGCCGCCCGCTCCCGCCCGCCCGCCCGGGCCTTCCGCCCCATCCCGGCAGCGTGCCCCCTGGGAGCCGCCCGACGTACCCCGGACACCGCGGGCCCGACGGGAGCCGGACCGGCCGCAGTCCGCGAACGCCGCGCCGCCGGACGGCCGGCGGCCCACGCCCCCCACCTCCCCGGAGACCGGGCCGCGGTC
Organism: Streptomyces enissocaesilis; assembly: GCF_039533765.1. Lineage (NCBI taxonomy): Bacteria > Bacillati > Actinomycetota > Actinomycetes > Kitasatosporales > Streptomycetaceae > Streptomyces > Streptomyces enissocaesilis. The sequence continues at coordinate 160,716 of NZ_BAAAUD010000056.1, forward strand.
TGCGCCCCCGTACGCCGGAGGGCCGCCCGAGACCGCCGGGACCGGCAGCGGGGAGGACCGGGACCGCCCCCGTGCCGGCTTCGTCGGGGACCGGCCGCCCACCTACGACGCCGCGCCCGCCGCCCTGCCCGCCGCGGACCCGCACGCGCTCGACACCCTCGTCGCGGACACCGTGCTCGACGGCGCCCGGTACGGCACATACACCCTGCGCGCCGCCTCCGTCCGCGGCGACTCCGCCCGCTACCGCGGCGAACCCCGCCGTGACGCGCTGCTCACCGCCCGCTTCGGCCGAGGCGAGGACGGGCTCGTCCTGGTCGCGGTGGCCTGCGGGACCCGCGCCACCGAGAGCGCGCACCTGGCCGCCGCCGACGCCTGCCGCCGGATCGGCGAGGCAGTCGGCCGCAGCCACACCCGCCTCGCCGACGACATAAGGGCGGCCCGCAGGGGCGACCTCAAGTCCGGCCTGCACCGCCTCACCGACCACAGCTACGGCAAGCTGCGCGCCCGCGCGTCCGAACTCGGCCTGGAACCCGAGGAGTACACGGCGAGCCTGCGCTGCCTCCTCCTCCCCACCGACCCCCGGTGCCGCACCAGGGTCTTCTTCGGGATCGGCGGCGGAGGTCTGTTCCGGCTGCGCGGCGGCGCCTGGCAGGACATCGAACCCCCCGCCCCCGAGCCCGCCGCCNGCCTCACCCTGGACCTCGGCATTCCGACACCCCCGTCCCCGTACGTCGAGAGCACACTCCCGCCCGCCGAGCCCTTCCGCTTCCGGGCCTCGGTGGCCCGCCCGGGCGACACCCTCCTCCTGTGCACCGACGGCCTCGCCGGTCCCCTGCGCGGCGAGCCCGCCCTCGCCGGGGAACTCGCCGGGCGCTGGGCCTCCGCCGAACCCCCCGGCCTCGCCGAGTACCTCATGGACACCTGCCTGAGGGTGAAGGGGTACGCCGACGACCGGACGGCGGTCGCGGTCTGGGAGGCGTGACGGCGTCATCCGGCCCCCGGCACATGCCTGCCACCGCCCGGCCGGCAAATGGAACGGGCATGAGTGCTATCGCGGGAGCGGGGCATGCATCCCGTGAACCTGTTCGAGAGAAAGGGCCGATCCGACGTGCGGGTGGGGGCTATGACAGGGCAACAGGCGGGCGGCCGCGGTGCCGCCGCGCGAGGGCCGTCGCAAGCACGGGCGGAGGGAAAGGGGGCACTCATTCATCTGCGGCGCAGATTGCGGCATGCGGATCTCACAGCGGTGCCGGAGGTACGGCGCGCTCTGCGCGACCTGCTGCGGCACCGGGAGGACCAGGAAGACCGGGGTGAGGGGGGCGACCGGAACGGCCGGGACTGTACGGGCGTCGCCGAGCTTCTGACCACCGAGCTGGTGACCAACGCCCTGGTCCACACGGAACAGGACGCGGAGGTCACGGTCACCGTCGCCGCCTCCCGGCTCCGGGTCGAGGTGCGGGACCTGGCCACCCGCCACCCGCAGCTGCACGTACCGATCGCCGACGACGGTACGCACGGCAGGGGCCTCGTCCTGGTGCAGGCGCTCGCGGACGCGTGGGGCGTGAAGGCGCACGGCGTAGGAAAAGTGGTCTGGTTCGAACTCGACCTGGGCGGCGGGCCGGTGTAACCGCCCCGGCCCGCCGCCGCGGCTCAGCCGAATTGCTGCTCGAGGTCCTTGAGCTTGCGTTCAAGGGAGTCGAGCCGTGGCAGAGCCTGGGTGTCGTCCTCGGCGGTGAGGTCGACGGTCGTCACCTCCTCAGCGCCCTTCACGGCCTGTAGGGAGGGCCTTGGCCGAAGCGGCAGCTGCCCGGGTTCTGCTATGGCAGGCTCCGCGACGGCCTGCGGCGGTGCGGAGCCCGGAGTGGGGGCAAGGGCCGGGATCTCGACCTGCCGGCCGCCACCACGGCCGCGCCAGGCCCTGTGCTGCCGGTTGATGGCCTTCAACTGGGCGCGTTCCAGCTTCTGGTGATCGCGCCGGCGGATGCGGTTCTGCTCCTTCTCGCGTACGTCCTCGCGCACCTCCTCGACCGCTTCGTCCAGCGTGCGTACGCCTTCCAGGAGCATCAGCGACCAGGCCCCGAAGGTCTCCCGGGGCGCCCTCAGCCACCGTACGATCCGGATCTGCGGCAGCGGGCGCGGCACCAGGCCCTGTTCGCGCAGCGCGGCCCTGCGGGTCTGCTTCAGCGCGCGGTCGAACAGCACCGCGGCCGACAGCGACATCCCGGCGAAGAACTGCGGGGCGCCCGCGTGGCCCAGGCCCCGGGGCGCGTGGACCCAGTTGAACCAGGCGGCCGCACCGGCGAACGTCCACACCAGCAGGCGCGAACCGAGGGCCGCGTCACCGTGGCTGGCCTCGCGCACCGCGAGCACCGAGCAGAACATGGCGGCGCCGTCGAGGCCGAAGGGGACGAGGTACTCCCAGCCGCCGGAGAGGTTGAGGTTCTGCCGGCCGAAGCCGACCAGGCCGTGGAAGGAGAGTGCGGCGGCGACCGCCGCGCAGCAGAAGAGCAACAGGTACGAAGCGATCCCGTAGACCGCCTCCTTGCGCCTGCGCCGTTCCTCGGTGCGTTCCCAGGAGTCGTCGGCCGCGGCCTTGCCGCCTGCGCGCTTGCCGCGCGCGAGCACCGCGACCGCCGCCAGGACCCCCACGAGCATCACGCCACCCGGAAGCAGCCAGTCCAGCGATATGTCGGTCAGTCTCATGCGGTGTCCCTTGCATCGCGGTAGGGCGTCTCGGGCGCCATATTGGCGGAATCGAAGTGGCCCGAAGAGGCTTTCGGTGCAAGAGAACGCCATGGGAGTGCCAGGGCATGCGAATAGGTGCGATTCAGTCGAACCACCGTGCTGGTGAGGGCAGTTGGGTTCGATTTACGCCACCCGTCCGGGTGGCGTGCCGTCAGGCCGTGGCGACCGCGGACGCCGCTGTCGCCGCGGCTTCCTCGCTCAGCTTCCGTACGCGTTCGGCGTCGCACGTACGGGGGCACGTCACGCAGGTGTCCTCGGGGCGCAGCGTGTAGAAGAGGCAGCAGCTCGCCCGGTCGCGGGTCGGCAGCGGTTCGTCGTCCGGCCCGGTCAGTTCGCGGAAGCCGGCCGTACCCGCGTACGGCTTGGCCGTGCCCGGCAGCAGCTCCTCCAGCTCCCGCATGGCGCGCCGCTCCTCCCCGAGCAGGTGCGCGATGTACCAGAGCCCTTCCACGATCTCGTCCGTCGCCATGCCCCACAGCGCGCGCTTCCCGCGCCGCATCCGGGGTCCGAAACCGTCGAGCACCGGGCCGAGGTGCTCGGCGACGGCCTCCCGCACCTCGCCGCGCAGGGCCTCCTCGTCCGGTACGACGCGGGCGCCGGGCAGGGCGGCGGCCGGATCGTCCGGCAGGCAGGCGAACTCCCGCACACGTACGGTCATGCGGCCCAGGGACCGCTGGAAGGCGACGTCCTCGACGGGCACGCGGGGCACCCGGCGGTCCAGGAACCACGGCACGGTGACCAGCAGGCAGGCGGGCCAGGCGTACCGGTGCAGACCGAAACTCGCGATGACGTCGGGGCGGGCCTGCTGACCGTAGTCGCGCAGGACCTGCGCGTTGTCCCAGGCGAGGAAGGTGTCGAGGGCGTCGCCGCCGGCCGCCAGCTCCGCCGCGCCCACCCAGCCGTCCCCGCGGGGCGCCCGCTCGCCGTCGCGCAGTTCGGTGACGCGCAGACCGGAGAAGACCTCGGTGAGACGGGCGTAGGAAACCGCGACGGGGGAAGCGGCGACGCCGGGGACAAGCGTGGTGACGGTCATGCAGGGGACCACCGAATCGCGATCGTTTGCAGGTAAGCCTTACCTTACCCGATCTTCTCTGTATTTGAACTGTCACCCCGGCCGCTTATCGTGCATACGGGACACGCACCGGAGGGATCCACATGGAGCAGGCCAGACCGCGCGAGGCCGCGTACGGGCGGATACCTGCCGCACGCGCCCCGGCACAGGCCCGCGGCGAGCACACGCACAGCGAGCCCCCGGCCCCCCGCCCCGTCCGGCGCCACTCGGTCCGCGGCCAGGTCCTCGACGCCCTGCGCGCGGCCCTGGTCACCGGTGAGCTGGTCCCCGGCGAGGTCTACTCGGGCCCCGCCCTCGGGGCCCGTTTCGGCGTCTCGGCGACCCCGGTCCGCGAGGCGATGCAGCAGCTGGCGCTGGAGGGCGCGGTGGAGGTCGTCCCGAACCGCGGCTTCCGCGTCACGGTCCGCAGCGCGGTGGAACTGGCCGAGCTGGCGGAAGTGCGGTCCCTGATCGAAGTACCGGTCATGCTCCGCCTGGCCCTCACGGTCCCGGCCGGCCGCTGGTGCGAACTGCGCCCCCTGGCGGAAGCCACCACGGCGGCGGCGGCGACGGGCAACCGGGCGGCGTACGCCGAGTCGGACCGCGCCTTCCACCGCGCGGTCCTCTCCCTCTCCGGGAACCGCCAGCTGGTCACCGTCGCGGACGACCTCCACCGCCGCTCCCAGTGGCCCCTGCTCGCAGGCGACCCCCTGGGCCGCCGGGCGGACCTCCTGGCGGACGCCGCGGAACACCTGGCCCTGCTGGACGCCCTGGCGGCGCAGGACCTGACAGTGGTCCAGTCCCTGGTCCGCGAGCACTTCGCGGGCGCGGACCGCTGAGGGCCGGGCCCTCCCGGGCCGCGCCCGGGACGGTGACCACCGGCCCGCACCGCAGGGCCGGGGCCGGGAGCCGCCCGCCCTACGCCACCGCGGGTGGTGAGAGCTGCGCCGCCAGCCAGGTCGGTACGCCGCCCAGCAGCCGGAACAGGCGGCCCGCCTCCGCCCGCAGGCGTGTCGCCTCGGGCTCCGGTTCCGCTTCTGCCAGGGCCGCCAGGGCCGGGGCCGTGCCCACCAGGTAACCCAGTTCCTCCCGTATCCGCAGCGACTCGGCGAAGCCGTGCCTGGCGTCCGCCAACTCGCCGTCGCGCAGGGACAGTCCGGCCAGGTGGCGCCAGGTGAACGACAGCAGCAGCGTCTCGCCGTGCTCCGTGGCGCCCGCGTGGGCGCGGCGGTAGGCGGCGCGGGCCGACTGCGGGGAGTCGGAGATGTGCTCCGCGATCAGGCCGCGGCGGAAGTCCAGCAGGGGGCGCCCCGGCGCCGTGGGGGCGAGCAGCGCGGCCGCTCTGCCGAGCGCGGAACGTGCCTCGTCGGCGCGGTCGCGGACGCCGAGCACCGTCGACGCGTACGCGAGGTGACCGCGTTCGCACGCCGCCGCGCCCCGCTCGTCGTCGCTCCGGGCCACCGCCTCCGCCGTACGCAGGGCGTCCTCCGCCTCCGCCCAGCCCTCCGCGGTGAACAGGCAGCGCTCGACGAGCAGCGAGGCCCGCTGGAGCGCGGCGGCAGGGGTCGTGGCGGCGCCCGCATGCGGTTCGAGCAGGGCCGCGGCGTCGGTCCAGCAGCCGCGCGAGCGCAGCCGCCATACCGCGGTCTGGAGCGGGCTTCCGTCCTCTGCGGTCGTTCCGGAACCAGACATGGCGGTATGCGCCACATTGCCCTCCCCGAGCAGCACGTCATTGAGCTGTGAGTACCGGTCGTGCGGTAGTGGGCGAATCTCAGCACGGAATGGCACCCCGGGCCAAGGGGTCAGGTGAACGAATTCACAATCTGCCGCTTGGGGCAGCCGGTGGACCGGGAGCCGCGGTCGTCGCCGGCTTCATCCGTTCGGGGTACCGGGGTACCGGCGACCTCGGCACCGACCGGGGCCGGCCGCCCGCCCCGGCTCGTCGGCACGGCGGGGCTCCCTCGCGGCGGAGCCCCCTCGCGCGTGCGCTAGCTCATCCTCAGGGCGAGGAAGAAGTCGAGCTTGTCCTCGAGACGCGACAGGTCGCGGCCCGTCAGTTGCTCGATCCGGCCCACCCGGTAGCGCAAGGTGTTCACGTGCAGATGCAGCCGGGCCGCGCAGCGCGTCCAGGAACCGTCGCAGTCGAGGAACGCCTCGAGGGTGGGAATCAGTTCCGCCCGGTGCCGCCGGTCGTAGTCCCGCAGCGGATCCAGCAGCCGCGCCGTGAACGCCCTGCGCACGTCGTCGGGCACGAACGGCAGCAGCAGCACGTGCGACGCCAGCTCGTGGTGGCCCGCCGCGCAGACTCGGCCGGGGCGCGCCGCAGCGACCCGGCGGGCGTGCCGGGCCTCCTCCAGCGCGCCGCGCAGCCCCTCCGCCGAGTGCACGGCCGCGCTGACACCCAGTGTCAGCCGTCCGTCCTCGGCGAGGCCGCCCGAGAGCGGCTCGCGCACCGCCTCGAGGAGTACGTCGGCGTGCAGACCCGTACGGGGGCCGGACGCGCCCTCACCGCCCGCCCCGTCCTTGTCCGGGTCGTCCCCGTCCGGCGCGGACGCCGGCAGCGGTACGAGCGCGATCGCCTCGTCGCCCGCGTGCGCCACCGCGATCCGGTCCGAGGAGTCGGAGCCCGCCACCGCCGGATCGACCAGGATCTCCTCCAGCAGCGTCTGCGCGACGGGCCCGGCCTGGATCGCCGCGGCCGGACCGCCGGCACCGCCCGCTCCCCCTTCCTGCCAGTCGACCCGTGCCACGACCACCTGCCAGTGCGGCGCCGAGCCGAGGCCCGGCAGCAGCACCGGTGCGGCGACCCGCAGGCGCGCCGCGATCTCGGCCGGGGCCGCACCCGTCTGGACCAGTTCCAGGACCTCCTGGGCGAGGCGGCGCCGTACCGTACGGGCCGCGTCGCGCCGGTCGCGTTCGACGGCGATCAGCTGGGTCACGCCCTGGAGCAGGTCGAGGCGGGCGGCGGGCCAGTCGCCCGCGTCCGCCTCCACGGCCAGCAGCCAGTCGGAGAGCACGCTCTCGCGCACGTCGCGGGAAGCGGCGGCGGCAGCGGCGGCGCCGCGCCCGGCGCCCCTGATCGGGAACAGCGAGTACGTCGTCCCCCGCACGGCGGCCCGGTGCGGCGCCCGGCGTCCGGTGCGGCTCGCGGCCAGGTGCTCGCCCGCGAGCGCGGCTCCCACGGCCGGCGGCAGCGGGTCGCCGGCGCCCGCGATCTGGCGGCCGGTGGGCGAGAGCACCCAGGCGCGGAGGTCCAGGTCGGACGTGAGCAGGTCGAGCACCACCTCGGGGCCGCCGCCCGTCGGGCCCGACGTCATCAGCCTGCGGTGCCGGTCGACGACGGCCGCCAGGTCACCGGCCCGCTCTCCGGACACCTGGCGCACCACGTACTCGGTGACGGTGGCGAAGGCGACGGCCTCGCTGACCGCGAAGAGCGGCAGCCGGTGGCGCACGCACGCCTCGACCAGGTCGTTCGGGATGGCGCCGAGCTCGGCCTCGCCCGCCGCCAGGCCGACCACGCCGGCGCCGGCCAGGATGCGTACGAAGGGCTCGGAGTCCTCGGCGGAGTGCCGCCACGCCAGGCCGGTGAGCACCAGCTCGCCGCCGGACAGGTAGCGGCTGGGGTCCCGCAGGTCCGTGGTCATCACACCGCGCACGGTGCGGTCGAGTTCGTCCTCGCCGCCGAGCAGCCGCAGGCCCAGCGCGTCGGTCTCCAGCAGTGCGCGCAGCCGCATGGGTCGCCGCCGATCTGTCTCTCGTTGTTGCCAGTGGGGGTGGGTGTGCCGATGGGTTTGTGGTTTCCCGAAGAAAACCGTGGGGTCACCGAGTCCCCGCCTTTCGTTCGAATCTACAAGACGCGAGTGGCCACCAGCCAACTCCTTCATGGTTTCGGTGACTGCACCAGGCAGAGGCCCGGCTTGTGTACTGGGGCCAAGCCACGTGAACAGCAGATGAACGCCCCAGAGCGACCCAGAACTGCTCAGAGCGACCAGGTCGACAGCAGGCGGTTGGCCGTCTCCAGCCCCAGCGATACGCGAACCACCCGATTGAGAAGAAGAGAGCCTCATGGACTTCCTTCGCCCCGCCAGCTGGGAGGAGGCGCTCGCCGCCAAGGCCGAGCACCCCACGGCTGTGCCCATCGCGGGCGGCACCGATGTCATGGTCGAGATCAACTTCGACCACCGCCGCCCCGAGTACCTCCTGGACCTGAACCGCATCGGCGAACTGCGCGAGTGGGAGGTGGGCGAGGAGACCGTACAGCTCGGTGCCTCCGTCCCGTACACCCGGATCATGGACCACCTGCGGGCGGAACTGCCGGGCCTCGCGCTCGCCGCTCACACCGTCGGATCGCCCCAGATCCGCAACCGCGGCTCGGTCGGCGGAAACCTCGGCGCCGCCTCCCCCGCCGGTGACTCGCACCCGGCCCTGCTGTCGGCGGGCGCCGAGGTCGAGGCCGAGTCGGTGCGCGGTACGCGCCTCATCCCGGTCGAGGAGTTCTACACGGGTGTGAAGCGCAACGCGCTGGAGCCGGACGAGCTGATCAAGCGCGTCCACATCAAGAAGGCCGACGGGCCGCAGCAGTTCTCCAAGGTCGGCACCCGCAACGCCATGGTCATCGCGGTCTGCGCGTTCGGTATCGCGCTGCACCCCGAGACCCGCACGGTGAAGACCGGCATCGGTTCGGCCGCCCCCACCCCGCTGCGGGCCCGCGCCGCCGAGGACTTCCTGAACGCCGCGCTCGAAGAGGGCGGTTTCTGGGAGAGCGGCAAGATCATCACCCCGTCGGTCGCCAAGCAGTTCGCGGAGCTGGCCTCCGGCGCCTGCAACCCGATCGACGACGTGCGCGGCACCGCGAAGTACCGCCGCCACGCGGTCGGCATCATGGCCCGCCGCACGCTGGGCTGGACCTGGGAGCAGTACCGCGGCACCGCCCGCACGCTTGAAGGAGCTGCATAGCAATGCGCGTGAATTTCACGGTCAACGGCCGTAAGCAGGAAGCCGACGACGTCTGGGAGGGCGAGAGCCTGCTCTACGTCCTGCGTGAGCGCATGGGCCTGCCGGGCTCCAAGAACGCGTGCGAGCAGGGCGAGTGCGGCTCCTGTACGGTCCGCCTCGACGGCGTCCCCGTCTGTGCGTGCCTCGTCGCCGCCGGCCAGGTCGAGGGCCGCGAGGTCGTCACGGTCGAGGGCCTCGCCGACTTCGCCAAGCAGCGCGAAGAGGGCTGCGCGACGGGCGCCTGCGGTGGCGGCGGTACGTCGCTCCAGGCGGCCCAGCGGTGGCAGGCCAAGGGAACGGACTCGCAGACTGGTGAGGGCGAGGAGCTCGCTCCGATCCAGCAGGCGTTCATCGACGCCGGCGCCGTGCAGTGCGGTTTCTGCACCCCGGGTCTGCTGGTCGCCGCCGACGAACTCCTCGAGCGCAACGCCGAGCCGTCCGACGCGGACATCCGCGAGGCGCTCTCGGGCAACCTGTGCCGCTGCACCGGTTACGAGAAGATCCTGGACGCGGTGCGCCTCGCCGCCGCTCGCCAGGACCGCCAGGAAAGCGGGGTCTGATCCATGGGCGTCACAGGTACCCCCACCAGCATCAACCAGGGCACGAAGACCAAGGGCGGCATCGGCGAGTCCACACTCCGCCCCGACGGCACCCTCAAGGTCACGGGCGAGTTCGCGTACTCCTCCGACATGTGGCACGAGGACATGCTCTGGGGCCACACGCTGCGCTCCACCACCGCGCACGCCGAGATCCGGTCGATCGACACGTCCGAGGCGCTCGCCATGCCCGGCGTCTACGCGGTGCTGACGTACGACGACCTGCCCACCGAGGTGAAGAACTACGGCCTGGAGATCCAGGACACCCCGGTCCTCGCCCACGGCAAGGTCCGCCACCACGGCGAGCCGGTGGCCATCGTCGCCGCCGACCACCCGGAGACGGCCCGCCGCGCCGCCGCCAAGATCAAGATCGACTACGTCGAGCTCCCCGTCATCACCGACGAGGCGTCGGCGACCGCGCCCGACGCGCTGCTGATCCACGAGGGCCGCGACGACCACCACATCGGTCACGTCCCGCACCCGAACATCGTGCACCGCCAGCCGATCGTCCGCGGCAACGCCGACGAGGCCGCCAAGCGCGCGGACGTCATCGTCTCCGGCGAGTACGTCTTCGGCATGCAGGACCAGGCGTTCCTCGGCCCCGAGTCCGGCATGGCCGTACCCGGCGAGGACGGCGGCGTCGACCTGTACGTCGCCACCCAGTGGCTGCACTCGGACCTCAAGCAGATCGCCCCCGTCCTCGGCCTGCCCGAGGAGAAGGTCCGCATGACACTCTCCGGCGTCGGCGGTGCCTTCGGCGGCCGCGAGGACATCTCGATGCAGATCCACGCCTGCCTCCTCGCCCTCCGTACGGGCAAGCCGGTCAAGATCGTCTACAACCGCTTCGAGTCCTTCTTCGGCCACGTCCACCGCCACCCGGCGAAGCTCTGGTACGAGCACGGCGCGACCAAGGACGGCAAGCTCACGCACATGAAATGCCGGATCGTCCTGGACGGCGGTGCCTACGCGTCGGCCTCCCCGGCGGTCGTCGGCAACGCGTCGTCCCTCTCCGCCGGCCCGTACGTCATCGAAGACGTCGACATCGAGGCGATCGCGCTCTACACCAACAACCCGCCCTGCGGCGCCATGCGCGGCTTCGGCGCGGTGCAGGCGTGCTTCGCGTACGAGGCGCAGATGGACAAGCTCGCGGCGAAGCTGGACATGGACCCGGTGGAGTTCCGCCGGATGAACGCCATGGAGCAGGGCACGCTCCTGCCGACCGGCCAGCCGTGCGACTCCCCGGCGCCCGTCGCCGAGCTGCTGCGCCGCGTCAAGGCCATGCCGATGCCGCCCGAGCAGCAGTGGCTGGCGGCCGGCGAGCAGGCCGACGTACGCGCCCTGCCCGGCGGTCTGTCGAACACCACGCACGGCGAAGGTGTCGTACGGGGTGTCGGCTACGCGGTCGGCATCAAGAACGTCGGCTTCTCCGAGGGCTTCGACGACTACTCCACCGCCCGCGTGCGGATGGAGGTCATCAACGGCGAGCCGGTCGCGACCGTGCACACCGCGATGGCGGAGGTCGGCCAGGGCGGTGTCACCGTCCACGCCCAGATCGCCCGTACCGAGCTCGGTGTCGCGCAGGTGACGATCCACCCGGCGGACACCCAGGTCGGTTCGGCGGGCTCCACGTCCGCGTCCCGCCAGACGTACGTCACGGGTGGCGCGGTCAAGAACACCTGCGAGAACGTCCGCGAGAAGGTCCTGGAGATCGGGCGGGCCAAGTTCGGCTCGTACCACCCGGCCTGGGCGACGGCCGAGCTGCTGCTCGAAGGCGGCAAGGTCGTCACCGAGGGCGGCGAGGTGCTGGCCGACCTGGTCGACGTGCTCGAGGGCGAGGCGGTCGACCTGGAGCTGGAGTGGCGCCACCGGCCCACCGAGGCGTTCGACCTGCGCACGGGTCAGGGCAACGGCCACGTCCAGTACTCGTTCGCCGCGCACCGCGCGGTCGTCGAGGTGGACACCGAGCTCGGCCTGGTCAAGGTCATCGAGCTGGCCTGCGCGCAGGACGTCGGCAAGGCGCTCAACCCGCTGTCCGTGGTCGGCCAGATCCAGGGTGGCACCACCCAGGGCCTGGGCGTCGCGGTCATGGAGGAGATCATCGTCGACCCGAAGACCGCGAAGGTGCGCAACCCCTCCTTCACGGACTACCTGATCCCCACCATCCTCGACACGCCGACGATCCCCGTCGACGTGCTCGAACTCGCCGACGAACACGCGCCCTACGGTCTGCGTGGCATCGGTGAGGCCCCGACCCTCTCCTCGACCCCGGCCGTCCTCGCGGCGATCCGCAACGCGACGGGTCTGGAACTCAACAGGACGCCGGTGCGCCCCGAGCACCTGACGGGCACCTGATCACCTGAGTTCCGCCGAAAAGCTCCCCGGGCGGTGCCGTGCCTCCAAGGAACGTCACACTTCCCCGCCTGACACCGCCCGGGGTCCCCAAGTGCCGCACCGCTCGCGGTCCTCGCAGTACCCGTTTTCCCGCTCAGACGGTTTTGCCCCAGTTCGTCTCGGGCCGTCCCCCGGGTCGTGCAGCCCTCGCAGCATCCCAAATCCCGCGTTTCCAATCTCCATGCGGGTGCCCCTTTGAACCTTGGGAGACAGGCATCATGACCCAGCAGTCCGCAGAGCCGACGACCACGGCGGAGGATGCCGGCGCGGGAACGCGCCAGCCCGCCGGCAGATCATGGCTCGACCGGTACTTCCACATAACCGACAGAGGATCGACGGTCGCGAACGAGGTTCGCGGCGGCATCACCACCTTCATGGCGATGGCGTACATCCTCCTGCTCAACCCGCTGATCCTCAGCGGCAAGGACGTGGCCGGCAACAGCCTCGACAAGCCGGCCCTCATCACCGCGACCGTGATCGCGGCCGCCGTGACCACCCTGCTCATGGGCTTCTGGGGCAAGGTCCCGCTCGCCCTCGCGGCTGGCCTCAGCGTCTCCGGCGTACTCGCCTCGCAGGTCATCCAGGTGATGACCTGGCCGCAGGCCATGGCCATGTGCGTGGCCTACGGCCTGGTGATCTGCCTTCTGGTGCTCACCGGCCTCCGCGAGCTGATCATGAACGCGATCCCCCTCGCGCTCAAGCACGGCATCACCATGGGAATCGGCCTCTTCATCGCGCTGATCGGCCTGGTGAAGGCCGGCTTCGTCCACAAGAACCCCTTCCTGGGCGGCGGCCCCGTGGTCCTCGGCCCGGAGGGCGAACTGGCCGGCTGGCCCGTCCTGATCTTCGCCGTCACCCTGCTGCTGATCTTCGCGCTGCAGGCCCGCCACGTCCCCGGCGCCATCCTCATCGGCATCGTCGTGGGCACCGTGCTCGCGGTGGTCCTCAACGCGGTCGCCGGCATCCCGAGCAAGGCGTGGTCCTCGAGCCCGCCGGAGCTGAGCGGCAGCGCGGTCTCCGCACCGGACTTCTCCCTCTTCGGTGAAGTGTCCTTCAGCGGGTTCGGGGAAGTCGGCTACATCACCGTCACCATGATCGTCTTCACCCTGGTGCTGGCCGGCTTCTTCGACGCCATGGCCACCATCATCGGTGTGGGCACCGAGGCCAAGCTCGCCGACGACAAGGGCCGGATGCCGGGCCTCTCCAAGGCGCTGTTCATCGACGGCGCGGGCGGTGTGATCGGCGGTGGCCTCGGCGCCTCCGGCCAGACCGTGTTCGTGGAGTCGGCGACCGGTGTCGGTGAGGGCGCCCGTACGGGTCTCTCGTCGGTCGTCACCGGCGGATTCTTCGCCGTCTGCCTCTTCTTCACCCCGCTCACCGCGATCGTCCCCGCCGAGGTCGCCTCCGCGGCCCTGGTCGTCATCGGCGCGATGATGATGCAGAACGCCAAGCACGTGGACTGGAGCGACCGGGCCACCGCGATCCCGGTGTTCCTCACCGTGGTCCTGATGCCCTTCACGTACACCATCACCACGGGTGTGGCCGCCGGTGTCATCTCCTGGGTCGTCATCAAGATCGCGCAGGGCAAGGCGCGCGAAGTGGGCGCCTTCATGTGGGGCCTGACCGCGATCTTCGTCGTGTACTTCGCCATCCATCCCATCGAGTCCTGGCTGGGTGTGGGTTAGACACCCGGGCCCGTCCTCCACACCCCGTAAGGAGACAGTCATGCTGGACATCGCCGAGGAGCTCAACCGGTGGGTCGAGCAGGGACGCGACTTCGCCGTCGCCACGGTCGTGGCGACCCACGGCAGCTCGCCCCGGGAGCCCGGAGCGGCCCTCGCGGTCGACTCCGAGGGCACGGCGGTCGGTTCTGTCTCCGGCGGGTGTGTGGAGGGCGCGGTGTACGAACTGTGCCAACAGGCCCTCCAGGACGGCGAGACCGTCCTGGAGAGCTTCGGCTACAGCGACGAGGACGCGTTCGCCGTGGGTCTGACCTGCGGCGGCGTGATCGACATCCTCGTCACCCCGGTACGCGCGGACTCTCCCGACAGGGAGGTGTTCGCGGCAGCGCTGGCCACCGCCGCACGTGGGGATGCGGCGGCGGTCGCGCGGATCACCGACGGGCCGGCCGACGTGATGGGCCGCGCCCTGCTCGTCCGCCCCGACGGTTCGTACGACGGCGTGCTCGGCGGGCACCCGGAGCTGGACCGTACGGCGGCGGACGAGGCGCGCGCCATGCTCGACGCCGGACGCACCGGCACCGTTCTCATCGGCGAGGACGGCTCGCGCTGCGGCCGGCCGCTGACCCTCCTCGTCGAGTCGAGCGTCCCGGCCCCCCGCATGATCGTCTTCGGCGCCATCGACTTCGCCGCCGCGCTGGTGCGCATCGGCAAGTTCCTGAACTACCACGTGACCGTGTGCGACGCCCGGCCCGTCTTCGCCACCGCCACGCGCTTCCCCGAGGCCGACGAGATCGTCGTCGAGTGGCCGCACCGCTACCTGGAGTCGACCGGGACCGACGGCCGTACGGTGCTCTGCGTCCTCACCCACGACGCCAAGTTCGACGTACCGCTGCTGGAACTGGCGCTGCGCCTGCCGGTCGCGTACGTCGGCGCGATGGGCTCCCGCCGCACCCACGAGGACCGCAACAGGCGGCTGCGCGAGGTCGGCGTCACCGAGCTCGAACTGGCCCGCCTGCGCAGTCCCATCGGCCTCGACCTCGGCGCCCGTACGCCCGAGGAGACCGCCCTGTCCATCGCCGCGGAGATCGTCGCGTCCCGGCGCGGCGGCAGCGGCGTGTCGCTCACCGGCGCGCACACCCCGATCCACCACGAGGGTCCCCGGCAACCGGCCGGGCGGACACGTTCCGTCGCCTGACCGTGGTACGGACGTACAGTGTCCGGCGTGAATGATCTCCGCCGGACCCGGGGCCGGACCCGCGTGCCCGTGGCCGCGGGCCTGGTCCTGTGCGCGGGGCCCGGCATCCGGGCCGTGGCGGACGGCGGCCTCGCCGCGTACGCGGGGGAGGCGCTCTCCACCGTCCCCCTGTGCCCCCTCGCGCCCGCGCCCCGCCCGTCGGTGGCCGCCGCCGTCGCGCCGGGGGTCGGCTGGGCGGTCGAGTGCGCCCAGCTCACCGGCGTACCCGAGGAGCCGGCCGCACGCGGCACGGCCGCCCGGCTGCTGCCCGGCTCGGCCTCCGGCGCGCCCGACCTGCTCCGGTACGCCGTCGGCGCGGGCCTCCTCCTGCTCATACGCACCGTGGTGCCCCGGCCGAGCGGCCCGCGCCACGCGTCGTGATGTCGTGATGTGAGGCGTGGGAACGCTCCCTGTCCCCCCTCTCGCGAGCCAGGAGCGACTCCGTGCACAGCAGAAGACCCGCCCTCCCCTCCCCGACCGTCCTGACCGCAGTACCCCTCACCCTGACCGGCCTGGCAGCGGCGCTGTTCCTGGGCGCGCTGTCCGCCGGCGCGTCCGACGACCCGGCCACCCCGGACGACCCCGCCGCCACCCGTCTGTACACCCCCGAGGCCAACCCGGCGGCGTACCGCCAGGCCGGCGAACTGGACCGCGACAAGCGGTCGCGCGAGGCCGCCGGGCTCCGGGCCATGGCCCGCACCCCGCACGCGGTCTGGCTGGCCGGCCGTACCCCGGAGGAGGTCAGGGACGAGACGCGCGACGTCGTCCGCGACGCCGCCCGGGACAAGGCGACGCCCACGCTGGTGCTCTACCAGGTCCCGGGCCGCGACTGCTCGCTGTACTCGGCGGGCGGCCTGCGCGACAGCGCCGAGTACCGGGAGTGGATCGGCGGCGTGGCGAAAGGCATCGGCGACGA
Organism: Streptomyces enissocaesilis; assembly: GCF_039533765.1. Taxonomy (NCBI): domain Bacteria; kingdom Bacillati; phylum Actinomycetota; class Actinomycetes; order Kitasatosporales; family Streptomycetaceae; genus Streptomyces; species Streptomyces enissocaesilis. Next base: position 176,326 of record NZ_BAAAUD010000056.1, read on the forward strand.
CCGCGCGCTCGTCGTCCTCGAACCCGACGCGCTCGCCCTGGTGCCCTCCGACTGCCCCGACGGCGTCCCGGGGGACACCAAGGAGGCGAGGGAGGTCAGAACGGCAGCGCGCTACGCCCAGATCACCGACGCCGTCACCACCCTCGCCGCGCTGCCCCGCACCAAGGTCTACATCGACGCCGGGCACCCGTCCTGGCACACCGTGGACAGCATCGTGCCCCGGCTGATCAAGGGCGGTGTGGCACGTGCCGCGGGCTTCTCCGTGAACGTCGCCAACTACAGCACCGACAGCGCCAACGCCTGGTACGGCAAGCTCATCTCCTCCTGCCTGGCCCACGTCGACAAGGGCGGCAAGGCGTCCGACTGCCCCAGCCAGTCGTGGTCGCGGGCCGACGCCCAGAGCTGGCTCGACCGGCATGCGGGCGCCCCCGACCCGGCCCGCATGAAGCACTTCATCACCGACACCAGCCGCAACGGACAGGGGCCGTGGACCCCGCCCGCCGGGAAGTACAGCGACGCGCAGGACTGGTGCAACCCGCCGGGACGCGGTCTCGGCGCCCGCCCCACCACCCGCACCGGGGACCCGCTGAACGACGCCAATCTGTGGATCAAGACACCGGGGGAGTCGGACGGCGAGTGCCTGCGCGGTACGGCCGGCCCGCAGGACCCCGAGCGCCGTACGGTCGCCCCGAAGGCGGGGCTCTGGTTCCCCGAGCAGGCACTGGAACTGGTACGGCTCGCCGACCCGGCCATCATGCCGCGCTGAGAAAGCGGCCGCGGGGGGACGCCCTCGGCCGCGTGGGCGCCGCCGCCGCCCTTCTCGCGACGTACGAGAAGGGCGGCGGTGCGTCGCCCCAAGTGCGCGCCGCAAGCGGGAAGTTGATTTCCCGTCCGGGGGGGGGCGGTTGTGAACTGCCCGTGTAACAAAGCCACTTGGGGGAGCGCTCCACGTGATCCCGTGGGCGGACGGGTATGGCCCCGGGAGCAGCGGGTACCAGCGCAGCGGAAGCCGCCACGGAGGCGGCTGTGTTCCCAGGGGGAATCATGCGCCACAGGCCTTCCGCACGCCTCAGATCCTCGGTCACCGCGGCCGTCGCCCTCGCCGCTCTGCTGGCCGCGCCCGGCGTCGCGCCCCAGGCCGCCACCGCTCCGCCCGGACGTACCGCCACCGCCGCCGAGACCACGGACGCCACCCTCGGCTACCGGGTGGACCCCGCTCGCAGCAGCGCCGTCGCCGGAGCCACCGCCACGCCGCCCTACCGCAAGCTGTGGTCGCGCGACCTGGGCAGCGCCGTCTCCGCGCCCGTCGCCGTCGGCGACCGGCTCTTCGCCGTCGTCAACGCGGACCAGGGCGACGAGGGCGGCCCGCGCATGCGGCTGGTCGGGCTCGACGCCCGGACCGGCAGGAACCTGTGGTCCGCCAAGCACCTCACCGACCGGCCGGGCGCCTCGCTCTCCTACGGCGGCGGGCTTGTCTACACGCAGACCATGGACGGCGTCCTCACCGCCTGGGACCCGGCGACCGGGGCCCGGCGCTGGTCGGTCCGGCTGAACGCCCCCGGCAGCCACTGGTTCCACTACCCGCCGGTCTGGTACAGGGGCGTGCTCTACACGCACTCGGCCCACGCGAGTACGGCGATGGCGGTACGCGCGAGCGACGGGCACATCCTGTGGAGGACTCCGCTGGCCAATGTGGGCCAGGTTCCGGTCGCGGTGAACGGACAGGGCGTCTGGGTCGTCTTCGACGACGTCGAGTACTACCTGCTCGACCGCGCCACGGGACGCACCCTGCGCCACTACGTCAAGCCGCCGGGCCGCAGCGGCTCCAGCGGCAGTCCCGCGGTGCTCGGCGGAGGCAGGCTGTGGATGCGCGGTCCGTCCCCCGACGGGACGCTGACCGGCGTGGACCGGGCCACCGGTGAGCCGGGGCCCGCCATGGCCGCCGACGGGACTCCGGCGTACGCGGGCAACCGCCTGTTCGTCGCGAAGGACGGCGTGGTGCGCGCCGTCGACACCCGCACGAACAGGACGCTGTGGACCTACCGGGGCACCAGCGGGGGCATCGGCGTGCGGCTGGTCGCCGCCGGCCACGTCTATGCGACCGGCGGGGACTGGCTGCGGGTGCTCAGGGCGTCCGACGGGCGGGTCGTCTGGTCCCTGCGTCTCGCGCCGGGCGACGCGCCGTCCGGGTTCTGGAACGGTGAGGACGACGGCACCGGGTGGGTCGTCCCGGGCCTGGCCACCGCGAAGGGACGCCTCTTCGTGCCCGTCGCGAACGGGGCGCTCGCCGGCTACGCGAGCTGACCGCAGACCCTCTGTTATTGACAGAGTGGTCCGATGCAACGAAATCCGTAGCTGGTCCTGAATGACAGGGAGGATACGCGCCCCTCGGGTCACTCCAATCAAAAGAATCCGTAGTGAAACTCTTGTGTTGAACCGGTTACCCAGTGCAAGATCTGTCTCCTGCCCGAGGCAGGCATTTCACGTACGTCACCGGAAAGGCGCAACCGTTGAGCAAGAGGCCCGGCTCCCAAGGGGGCGGCCTGCGGGCCGGCGCCCTGGGCACGTTCGACTCCGTCGTCATGGCGGTCGCAGGCTGCGGCCCGGCCTACACCGTCGCGGCGACGATCCCCGCGCTCGTACTCGCCGTCGGTGTCGCCGGTCCGGCGGTGCTCCTGTACTGCGCGATCCCGATGATCGGCATCGCGCTGGCCTTCCGGCACCTGGGACGGCTCGAGGTCAACGCCGGAGCGACCTACGCCTGGGCGGCCCGCGCGATCCACCCCTTCCTCGGCTTCCTGAGCGGCTGGGCGCTGGTCGTCGCCACCACCGTCTTCCTCGTCTCGGCCACCCTGCCCGCGGGCAGGGCGACGCTCGCCCTCATCGACCCCGAACTGGCCGGACGCACCTCTCTGGCCACCGCCGTGGGTGTCGGCTGGTTCCTGCTCATGGCGGCCGTGGCCGCCCTCGGCGCCCGGATCAGCCCGCACGCCAGGACCGTTCTCACCGGTACGCAGCTCGGGCTGCTCCTGACCTTCGCCGTCGTCGCGCTGACCAAGGACGGGAACGCCGCCGACTTCTCGCTCTCCTGGTTCGGCTTCAGCCACTTCGACGAGTCGCACACCTTCGTGGCGGGCGCCCTCATCGCCGGGGTCGGCTACTGGGGCTGGGACGTGACCAGCAACCTCAGCGAGGAGACCCGCAACAGCCGCCGCACCTTCGGCCTGGGCGGGCTGATCGGCGTACTGGTGTCCCTGGTCGTCTTCGTGGTCTTCACCATCGCCGCCAACATCCTCATCGGCGCGGACGCGATACGGGACAACCCCGGGGGCTTCCTCTCCGTGCTCGGCGAGGCCGTCTGGCCGGGCTGGGGCGGGCGGCTGCTCGTCCTGGCCGTGGTGCTGTCCATGATCGCCACGCTGGAGACCACCCTCCTCCAGGCCACCCGCACGCTCTTCGCGATGGGGCGCGACCGGACCGTTCCCGCCGTGTTCGCCCGCACGCACCGGGAGTGGCAGACGCCCTGGGTGGCCACGGTCACCGTGGCGCTCGTCGCGCTGCTGCTCATCCTCGTCTCCGCGTCGGTGGGCTCCGGCGCGCGGTTCGTCACCGACGCCGTCAGCGGGATCGGTCTGCACATCGCGTTCTACTACGCCCTCGCCGGGCTCTCGGCCGTCGTCGCCCACCGCAGGGTGCTGCTGAAGTCGGTGGGCAATCTGGTCTTCATCGGGCTGTGGCCGCTCGGCGGAGCGCTCTTCATGGTCTGGATCTTCGCCAGGTCGCTCCCGGAGCTGAGCGCCGGCGCCCTCACCATCGGTCTCGGCGCGCTGGCCCTCGGTCTGGTGCCGATGTCCCTGTCCTGGTCCCGGGGCAGCTCGTACTACCGGCCCAGGCCGCTGGACCCCGAGCGGGCGGACGCGGTGGACGAGTTCCACGGAGGTCCGGGGGCGGAACCGGCGCCCGTGGCCGCGCGTCGGCGGGACGAGATCCTCACCGACTTCTGACCCTGCTTCCGACCAGGCATCGGACCCGCCGTACGCTCCGCCGTCCGGCCCGCCTCAGCCGCACCTGTATCCGTACCCGTACTCGCACCCGTACTCGCACCCGTCTCCGTATCCGCAACCGCCCAGAGGGGAACCCCGCCCATGGCAGCCTGGCTGCGCCGCCGTTCCGGAGCACCGCTCTACGACCAGACGTTCGGTGACCGGGCCCTCGCCGAGGGCTGCCAGGACATGGTGATGGGCCGCTGGGAGGGCGCCCGCGATCTGCTCGCCGAGCATCCCCGCGACGACTGGGACCGGCGCGCGCACCGCCTGCGCCTGCTCGCCGACGCGGCGGCGAACCGGCGCACCGTCGACGTCTGGCAGGCATCCGACCCCGCCGACCCGGACGCGGCCGTACTGCGCGCGGAGACCGAGGTGATGCGGATGTTCGCCGGTGCGCGCGCCGGTGCGACGCCCGGACGGGACAGCCTGGACCGGGCGGCCCGCTTCTGCCTCCAGGCGTCCGACCTCGCCCCGGCGGACCCGCACCCCTGGGTCTCCCTGGTGGCGCTCGGCCGGCTGTACGAAGGCGGGGACCCGAACATGGGCCACTGGTGGAAGGAGCTCCGCGACCGGGACCTGTACCACCGGGAAGGGCACCACCAGGCGCTGCGCTACCTCTCCGCCCGCTGGCACGGCTCGCACGGAGAGGCGGACAACTTCGCCTGGGAGGCCGCTTCCTACGCCCCGGCCGGCTCGCCGCTGGCGATTCTGCCGCAGGTCGCGCGGGCGGAGCAGTACCGCTTCCGGACGGAGGCCGAGGGCAGGTCGGCGATCGGGATCACCTTCCACTGGAACGGGGAGCGGGCGCGCTGGGACCTGCGCACGGCCCTGGAGAAGTGGATCGCCCGCCGCACCGTTCCGTACGCACAGGACGTCGCCGACCTCAACCACCTGGCGCACGGCCTGGTCCACGCGGGGATGGAGGAGGAGGCCGCCGGCGTCTTCCGGCTCCTGGACAACCGGGCCACGCGGATCCCGTGGTCGTACAGCGGTGACGCGCAGGGCCTGTTCGTCCGCTGGCGGGACAAGGTACTGGCCTGACTGCTCCGCCTACGCTACGAGGAACAGGCGGCCCCGGAACGCAGGAAGTGCGAATCCCACTCGTAGCGGGGCGCGTCTCGGTTCGAGGCGCCCCGTTCCGATGTGCCAAGGTGGCGGCATGCTGGAGCTCGCGATCCTGGGATCCCTGGCCGACGGGCCACTGCGCGGAGATGAGCTGCGCCGCCGCACGACGCGTCTGTCCAGCCACTTCCGACCGGGGCCGGCCGGCGACGGCAGCCTCTGCCCGGTGATCGACCACCTCGTCGGGGCCGGCCTGCTGGACCGGCGGCCCGATCCGGGCGCCGTGGCCGCCCGGCAGCACGTTCTGAGCCTGACCAGCACCGGTCGCGCCGAGCTGCTGCGGCGCCTCCGGGCCCCCGACGACCTGGACATCAGCGACAGCGCCCGGTACTTCACGATCCTGGCGTTCCTCTCCCGGCTCCCCGACCCCGGCGACCGCCACGCGGTGCTGCGTCGGCGGCTGGAATTCCTGGAACAGCCGGGGAACTTCTCCTACGGAACCGATGCCGGTTCCGGCGCCGGTTCTGGCACCGACGGCACGGACGACCCGTACCGTCGCGCGATGCTCGCCGTCGCCCGGGCCGCCGACCACGCGGAACGGTCCTGGTTGCGGGAGGTCACAGCCGAAGGGAACGAGGAGGCGGCGCAAGCGCGAGTCAGCACGCAAGGGCCCGGTGTCCTCGCCCGGTTGGCGGCACTGGCCGGCAGTGCGCCCGCCCACCGAGGTGGTGCACTGTGGCGCCTGGGCGAGAACGGCCGGCAGCTGGACGCGAATGTGATCCGCCTGGCGCCCCGCGCCCACGTCGCTCCGCACGTCGAGCCCGACCTGGACGTCCTGGTGTACGTGGCCCAGGGCGCCGGCCGACTGGAATGCGGCGGCGCACGGCACGAACTCGCACCGGGGGCCGTGGCATGGCTGCCGCACGGCGCCCGGCGCGCCGTCTCGGCGGGCCCCGACGGCCTGCTCTACCTCACGGTTCACCGCCGCCGCCCGGGGCTCACCATCCGCAAGGCCCCGCCCGCGCCCCCCGCGCCTCCCGTGGCGGAGGAGGGCGGCGAGGCGGCCTGTCTGCCGGGCCGGGTCTGCCCCGACTGCGGCCGTCTCGCGCCGGAGCGCGGCGACCGGTACTGCGGCCGGTGCGGCACGCCCCTGCCTTCTCCCTGAGGCCCCGCCGCCCTCCGCCCGGAAATCTGACGGAACGTCAAGATCGTTGCCGACGGCCGGTGTCCCGGAGGGCACGCCGCGAAGGAGGCGCCATGCAGGACCGGAACCGTCAGCGGACCACCGGCGCACACATGAACCCCGGCCCCGCCTGGACCGTCCTCAACGTCGCCGGAAGAGATCGTGCCCACCTGCGTGTACCTCGCCCCGGACGCCGATTCGAGCTTCACCGTGGGCGAGGTCATCACCGTGACCGGCGGCGAGACGGGTACCCGCTGCCGGGCGGGACCACGGGCGACGGGTCTCGCCACCGGAGACCGCTGCCGAGCCGAGAAGCTCGTGCAGCGGGTGCGAGGCCGTGATCACGCCGAACGGCCACGTCCCCTCCCGGGGCCTCTCCGCCACCGGGACCAGCGGGCCGCCTGCCCGTGCCATCAACGCGCCGCCGCCACCGGGCGGCGGCCACGCGGCACGACTTCCCGCTGACGACCAGGGGGTACGGGCCGGCGAAGACGGCGAGCGCCGCCCGGCTCTGCCGGCCGTTCACGACGCTCCGACGATGTGGGTCATCAGGCAGGCGGCCGTGATGGCGCCCAGCAGGCGCACCTCGTCGCTCTCGCGCTCGATCACGGCGACCAGCGGGCTGTGCGTACGGGCCATGAGCGCCGCCACCTGCAGCGCACCGGCGTCGGGACCGACCACCGGTGGCGTGTAACCGCGCCGCGGCAGCCATTCGGCGACCGTCAGCCCGGCCATCCGCTCCATGACCTCGTCGAGGTGCCGGTCGTCGATCACGGTGGCGAGCAGCGGGTCTTCCAGCACGTAGTCGGGCACCAGCTGCTTGATGAGCTGGGAGCCCGGCACGATGGCGTACGGCCGGTGGTCGGCGTCGATCACGAGCAGCGCGGGCAGCTTGTGCTCGGAGAGCAGCCGGGCCGCGTCCACCGCGTCGGCGTCGGTCGACACGGAGGGATAAGCCTCCGCGAGATCACGTGCGAGCATGGCCGTTCTCCTTGCTGGGGTGGACGTCTGACAGGAACGAGGACCGTCCGGCCGGGACCGGCGGGGCAGTGTGTGAGCAGGGCCGTACCACGGAGGCGAGCGGTATGCCCGGCCCCGGGGCGCGGGCCGGGTTCTTCCCGTACTCGCCAAGCCTGGGGAACGAGACGTGCCTGCCGTCGGCGAACAACGCCGCGAACAGCGACACGGACACGGACAGTGCCGGGACCGCGGTGCGCACGAGGATGTCGCTGTCCGCGGTGGAGCGGGCCGGAAGGAGCGTACGGGCGGCGAGCCCGGAGAGCGGCACGGCGACGAGCGGTGCGACTCCGAAGACGGCAATGAGAACCATGACTGGACCCCGATCGGCAAAGAGAGCTCTCTCAAGACCGCCGACCAGGCTTCCCGGCACACCGCGGGGAACCTTACACGTCCCCTATATGATATCGGGACGTATCCGACAGGTGGGGGTGGCGTCAGGAAGGTGCCGGACCGGGCCGTCGGCCGTGGTCGGCTACGAGGCTGTAGTCGAGGCCGGCGAACGGCGGATCCGCAGGGCCTTGGCCCCGCGTTCGGTTGCGACCACAAGCACGCCGTCGGGAGAGAGGTCGGCACCGGTGAAGGGGGTGCCGGAGACCAGCACGGCCACGACCTGCTTGCTGGCCCGGTCCCGGACTCGTACGTAGTCGGCGCCGCGGCTCAGTGCGAGCGGGGCGGCGACGCGCTCGTCTTCGGAGGGCCGCAGGATCTGCTGGGGGGCGGCTTCGACGAGAGGCGTCGGCTGTAGGAGGTGGTGGACGAGGATCGCGGTACGGCCGGACGCGTCGAGGGCGCGTGCGCCGGGTGTGCTCGCGGGTACGCCGAGGACGGCGACGGGGGTGGCCGGCCCGTCCGTGCGGGGGAGGCTGCCGACGGTCACGGCGCTGATGCCGGGGACCGGCAGGTTCCACAGGGTTTGCCAGGGCAGGTCGAAGTCGAGCCGGTGCACGGCCTCGGAGTACTGGGGCAGCCCGTCCTCGGCGAAGGCGGTCTCCAGCAGGGCGGCGCGCAGCGCGGCGGGTGCCTGGGTGCGGGTCAGCAGCGGGGCGGTGCGCAGATACGTGCGGGCGGGCGCCCCAAGCGCGTCGATCGGTACGGTCTCGACGGCTGTGCGCAGCGGCACCGGGTGGGCGTGTATGAACAGCCCGGGATCGGTGAGGAGCTGGGGGAGCAGTCCGGCTTCGAGGGTGTGCCCGGCGATGTGATCGCGTACGTACGGGTCGGCCTTGCCCCAGTCCTGTTCCGGCACCGTTTCGAGCAGCGCCATGGCGATCTGTGACTGGGCGGCGCGCAGGTCCGCCAGGCCGGCGCGGATCTCGTCACCGAGGGCCGGATGCAGCAGCCGAAGCAGCGTACGTCCGTCCTCGCCGTCCATCTCCTCGGGCTGGACGAACGGCCCCGCAAGTGTCGTCGCGCCGGCGACGGTCTGACTCATGTCCCGCCCGGCGACCGCGCTCGCGAGCCGGGCCCACATCTCCACCGGGAACCCGCTCCCCTCGGCGAGGGCCGGAGGCGCCAGGACCATCCGCAGGTTCTGCGGGTCGGCACCGAGCCGACGGGCATGCAGGTCGAGGGCCTCACCGACGGAGCTGGGTATGTACTGCTCCTCGGCGGGGTCGAAGCCCCCGGGTGCCATGAGGATGCTGTGCACGGCCAGTTGTACGACCAGCGGGCTGGTCCCGGCCCGGCGCCCGATCGCCTCGGCGAGAGCGCGGCGCGCGGCGGGGTCGGTGGTGAACGGCAGCTCCGGCGCCCCGAAGAGGGGGCTGAGCGCCGCTTCCGCGTGCAGGACGAGCCCTTGGGGGTCGGCCCACTCCGGTGCGTCGAGATCGATGATCTGCACCGCGCCGTACGGCAGGCCGTCGGCCAGCTCGGCGGCGAGCGGACGCGGCACGTCGACGAGCAGCCGGACGGTCTCGGTGGCGGCGAGTGGCTTGAGCACCTCGCGTACGAGCCGGGCGGGCTCACCCGCGGCCCGCACCGGTCCGGCCCGGTCGACGTCCGGCACGACGACGGTCACGGGGTGGCCGAGGGCGGCCAGTTCGGCGTACACCTCCTCGGTGCCGGTGGCGGTCAGCTCGTAGTGATCGGCGAGCAGCCACAGGACCTGCGCGGCGGTCAGCCCCTCGGCGCTGGGCACAGCGGGCGCGGGCAGTTCGGGCGGCACGGTCGAGGGGTCCATCTCGTCCAGCGGCAGCCGCTTGCGGAACTCCGGATCGCACAGCATCAGAAACCCGGTGAGCAGGTGCGAACACCCGCTGCCGGGGCTGCCGGTGAGGACGACCACGCGCGGCGCACCGGGCCACTCCATCCGCCAGGCGGCGAGAGCGCGCAGTACGGCGACGCGGCCGCCGATGTGGGGATGCGGCGCGTAACCGTCGGTTGGGGCAGTCATGGGTGTGTCCTCGTGTGTGCCGGGTAACGGGTGGAGGTCAGGCGTTGCGTTCGAGGTTCCTGCGGTAGAGGGCGATGGCTTTCTCCGTGGGGTAGTTGGGGACGGTGACGCAATCGCCGGTCTCCTTCGACACCACGATCTTGGCGCCGCCCGGTGGGGAGGGCTGTGGGCCTCCCGCTGTGTCGATGCGGGGCGGGAAGACGGCGTACACCAGGTAGCCGATGTCGAACTCGTGGACGCGGAGTTCGGCGGGGGTGCCGTCCGGGAGCTTGGGCTGGGCGTAGCGGCTGCGGACAATGTGGATGGCTTGGTCCGGGGAGGTGGGCGGACCTTGTGGTGCTGGGGTGGAGGTGTCCTGAGCCATGGGCTTCCTCTCTGCTGCTCGGTCGGTGTGGTCGGTCACGTGGGGAATTCGTTGACCCGGCTGCCGTCGAGCAGGCGCTCGGGGAGGTACTCGGACTCGACGCTGATGGTGAAGCCGGCCTGTACGGTGAGACAGGCAACGGCCAGCGGTCCCAGGGCGACAAAACCCTGCGCGTTCAGTTCGCGGTCCTCATCGCGGGCCCAGTAGCCCTTGCGCCACTCCAGTGCCTTGGCCAGTTCGGCGTTGAACGCGTCCTGGTCACCGTGTGCCAGCTGGCTCAGGAGGTTCATCGGGGGATACATGATCTGCAGGACGCCGTCATGCGGCGCGTGCCCCAGGGCGTCGGGGTCGATCCCGTCCACCGCGGCAACCAGCTTGTCGCCGTTGAGCCAATAGGCCTGCAACGCTCTCACCCAGTCGTAGATGTACGCATCGAAAATCCCGTCGGCTTCCCGCAGCCGTGAGACCGGGAACCGGCACAGCCCGGCCATCATCCGTTTCTTCTCGCGGCAGACGCAGGCGAGCCAGAAGGCGGTGAGCCAGTTACCGGCGTGGGCGCGGGGCAGGGCGCCGGCGCGGATGGTGTGCGTCTTGTGACCGATACGGCACTCGATGCCGTCAGTCGTGGCCTGGGCCGACGCGAAGAGGGCGGAGCCGACCTGCATGGCGGTGACGCAGGCTTCCCACGTCTCGAACCTGTCGGACTCCGGGTCCACGGCACAGCGCAGGCCCCAAAGCTGAACACCGGAAGCCAGGGCATTCGAGAACCACGAGGGTTCGTCCTGCAGGGCCTCGACGTCCTGCCAGAAGTCTCCGCCCCTGGAGTCCAGGACCGACGCTGCATTTCGTGTCGGGAAGTCATGTCGCGGAATCTCCATCTGCATCGCTTTCCTTCTCCGCTTCCGCGGAGCGGCTCTCCTCGTCCGGTGGTGATATCGAGCCGGTGCGGCGAGCTCGGCACGGGCAGCGAAGGCTCTAAGCAGCCCCTCAGGTCTGCAGGTCGCCCACCCGGCTTGCCTGCAGAAGGTACTTGGGAAGGTAACCCGACTCGACGTCAATGGTGAAGCCGGCGTCCAGTGCGAGGCAGGTGATTGCTAGGGGGCCGATGGCGACCAGGCCGGTGGCCTTGGCCGCGCTCGCCTCGTTTTCCGTCCAGTACTCCTTGTGCCACTCCAGTGCCTTGACCAGTTCGGCGTTGTACCGGTCGGCCTCTCCACGGATCAGGCGGTAGAGGAGGTTGATGGGTGGGTAGAGGAACCTCAGCATGGTGCTTCGGTCGACGATCTGCAGCCGCTCGGGCGCCGTGCCGTCGACTGCGGCCACCAGTTTGTCGCCGAGATCCGGGCCTTGCTTCCAGTACGTCTGCAGGGTGTCGACCCAGTCATAGATGTACTCGTCGTATACCGCACCCGATTCACGCAGCAGAGAGATCGGGACGTTGCTGAGCTGGGTCAGCCGGTCGTGTTCCCGGCAGATCGCGGCGAGATGGAAAGCGGTGAGCCAGTTCCCCGCATCGGCGTGGGAGGTGGGGCCGGTGGAGGGAATAGTTCGCATTTTGCCGTTGATGCGGCAGGTCACCGTGGGCTCGGTCGAAGTGGCCGACTGGAAAAGGGCGGATCCGATCTGCATGGCCGCGACCCACGCCTCCCATGTCTCGATCCTCGCTGCATCCGGATCGAGGGCGCAGTGCGCCTGGGCAACCCTGACTGAATTGTTCAGCGCCAAGTTGAACGTGTAGGCGTTTCCCTCCAGGCGGCCGATGCGCTCCTCGGTCTGCTGTATGAGCGACTCCACGCTGCGGACGCGATCGGACGGGATGTCATGGCGGGGTACTTGTACTGTCATGCCTGTCCCTGTTCAGGTTTCCGGATGTTGAAGTACTTCATGGTGAAGCCACCGTACCTCTTGGCCCCGGGTGCTCCCTCGGCACCTGAACTGCCCTCTGGTGGCTCCCCGCTGCTCTCCGGATCTGCATCCGGTGTGTCGTCCTCGACCCTGGATTGCACCTTTACGTACTGCACATTTCCCTCGGCGTACGCCTCCTCCAGCTTGTTCGCAATGTCTTCCTGCTCGGGGGTCCCGTCTTGCATCGCGATAATGATGGTTTCGAAATACTCCCGGGTTCCCTGCATTACTCGCCTGCCTGAGTGCCCCTTGCGCGGCTGAAGGTCGGCGGCCGGAGCCTTCGCCTCGACCACGATGTAATGACCCGGTTTGTCTCTGTGTTCATAGATCTGGTCGAACTGGTCACTACCGCTACCGGTATGTGGAACATCGACGAGCTCGTATTCGGGATGCTCGCTCGCCATCGCATGGTGGTGCGCTGCGTATTCTCCGTGGGCCTCACCGCCCTTCCCCACTGCGTCGTGGGTGTCTGCATAGATGGCCTTCGCCCGCTTGAATTCTTCTGAATCCCTGCCGTGATCGGCTTCTGCCTTCTCTTTTGCGGCTCTGGTGATCCGATCGGCCGCGAGTGTCCACTCACGGTCGGTGGTAGCGGCGTCGAGATGGGCAAGGTGATGTTCTTCAATGCCGACGTCCCTGTCCCGGCGGACCACTGGGTGGGTCTCAGTAGGCATGTAGTCGGGCTGGACCGGAGGCGGGACATCGCTGACCGCGATGAATCTGTCGGGGTCGTCGGGATGATTCGGGTCCCGCTTGAGTTGCGGAAGCTCGCGGCCGTCGACCTTGTCGTTCAGGCTGTTGCGCTGGCCGTCCTTGCGCCAGTACAGCACGCGGTTCGCCCTGCTCTCGTTGGCGAAGTCGACCATCCTGCGGATGAAAGCCCGGTCGTCCTCGCTGCGAGCGGCGGGGTCCGCGGGTCTACGGGGCGGGATGGTGCTGTCCGGATCGGGCCTGGTGGTGTCTCTGCTGATCTCTTCGGCAATGGGGCCGTACAGCGCATTCTTGCCGCGAGTGGAGTCCTTGAGGTAGCTGGACGCGTCTGCGGTCTTTCCGGCAGGGAGGCTCTCCCGTGCAGGGACCACCGAGTCCTTGTCCATACTGCTCGGGCGGTCGCGACGGTTGTCGGCCGTCGACTGGTTCGGATCATCGGGCCGTGTCGGATCCGGGGCGTCGGGCTGGTTCTCGCCCGGAACTACCGAGGGTGACTCTTCCGGGTGGTCCGGACGCGCCTGGTCGGGACTTGGCCGGTCAGGGCGTGCATGGTCCGCTCGCGGCGGTGTGTTCGGCCGTCGGCCGTCGGGCCGCTCGCTGGTCTCCGGCTTCTGCTGCGTGGGGTTGTCCCGGTGGTGGGTTGTGGTGCGTGGTTCTGACGTCTGCGGATGCGGGATGGACGTACGCGGGTCCGAGGGCGTGGTGGTCTGCTGAGGCGTGTCCCGCCTGGTCGTGGGATCGCTGGGAGTCTCGTGTGCCGGGCTGGTGCCCGGGGTGCCGGCTGCAGTCCGGGTGGGTGTCGACTCGTTGTCCGGAGTGGTCCTGCCGGTGCTGTCGGGCGTGGCGTGGGTCGGTGGCTGGGATTCCCGGTCGGGCGTCCCACCCCGCGCGTCGGGGCGCGTCGGGGCATCCGGGTGTGACTGCTGGTCCCTGGTGTCGGGTGTCTCGGAGGGGGACGGCCGGTTCTGTTCGGTGGCCGAATCCGGGGTCTGCGACTGCCGCGGTTGCGTCGAGTTGTCGTGGTGCGGGAGTGTCTGGCCGCCATCGGGCGTGCTGGGGAGCTGGGGTGTCTGACCGTCCTCGTTACCGGTCTTGCTGTTCGCCGGGCTCGGGTCCGGGCCAGGTGCTGTGCTCGGTTCGGCCATCGCTGACTGGGGCGTATTCGAGGTGTGGGAAGCGTCCGCGTCCGGTGTCGTGACATCCGCTGTGGAGGGGGATCCGATGCCCGGCTCGTCGCTGTTGGTCTGTTGCTTCGAGGGGCCGCCCGAGGCGTCGTTCTGCGTGGTGTTGTCCGGTTGCCCGTCGCTGTCGGGGTTCTCCGCGTTCTCGGAGTTCTCCGCCTGGGACCCGTCGTTCTGATTCTGGGAGTCGCCGGTGTCCGTCTCCGCCGGATGAATCGGGTTTCCGTCCGCATCCAGGGGGATGTGCCAGACACGCGCCGCGCTGTCGATGTGGAGCGGATCGTGGCTGACCTCGCCGCTCTGGGGGTCGATCCAGATGATGGTGCCGTGGTGGTTGACGGCGTTGAACGCGTGGCCGCCGCCGCCCGGCCAGTCGACCTGGACGATGGCTGCCGCCCCGTGTCCGGCCTGATGGAGGTCCCACGCGATACGTAGCGGAGTATCAGGGTCGTCGCCGGTGCCCGCGTAGGTGTGGGGGGCGCCGGCCCAGCGGATCTGGTTCTCGTTCGCATTGCTTTCGGGGGACCAGGGGTCGAGGTTTCCGTTCTCGTCGGTGTCGAGGGTGCGCGGGGCGGAGACCTGGGGGTTTCCGTACCAGGTCTCCAGGAAGGACCGGGAGCAGTCGGCGCAGTTGTTGCTGCGTCCCGGTACCTCGTTGCCGCCGTCGTTCTGGAGCTGGCTCCAGGGGCCGAACGGGTCGGGGAACCGCTGGGGGGTGCCGTCGGGGTTCTTCGGCACGGCGTTCGCCAGCAGTTGCTGGTCCTGGGGGTCGGGCTCCGTCAGCCCTCCCGGGTAGTGGTCCAGGTCGTCGCGAATGTCCTCGAGGCTGTCCGTCTGCGACTCCGGCTTGTCGGGTGCGCCGGGATCGGCCTGTGGCGAGCCCGGTGCCTGCGGGCCGGGCGGGGTGGGGCTCGACGCCTGGGCGGGGGCGTTCGGGCCGGGGGCCACGGTGTGGAGCGGTACCGCCGTTGCCTGAGGTGGTTGCTGTTGCTGCTGGTTCGGGGTGTTCGTCGGTGTGCCGGGGTTGGTGCTGCTGGGCTGCTGAGGCGTGTTGGGGATGTTGGGCGTGTCGCCGGACGGCTGGTGAGGTCGTGTGGGGGCGTTGCCCGTAGCCGGTTGCGATGTGTTCGGGGTGTTGGTGGCCGGGGCTGGTGCCCGGTCGGGGGTACGCCCGGGGGAGCCGGAGACGGGTGTGTTCGCCGTGCCCGGCGTTGCCGTTGGGGTCGGGGTTGCCTGCGGCGCCGTGGTTCTGGATGGGGCCGGCTGCCTGGGGTCCTGGCTCGGGGTGGTTGGTTCGGGGCGGCTCGCGTTGGGCGTGGAGGCCGGGTTC
>NZ_BAAAUD010000057.1:0-61280 GCF_039533765.1 Streptomyces enissocaesilis
CGCCGCCGCGCTCGACGCGGGCGGCACCGCCGTGCAGCGGCCCGAGCTCGGCTCGCTGGTCGCCGTCGTCGCCACGGACGAGGCCGAGCGCGCGCACGCCCGCTCCGCCGTCGCCTCCGTCGACGAGGAGGCCGTGCGGCTGCGTACGGCCGTGAAGTCCCGCGACGGTTTCTTCACCACCTTCTTCATCAGCCCGTACTCGCGCCACCTCGCGCGCTGGTGCGCCCGCCGCGGCCTCACCCCCAACCAGGTCACCACCGCCTCGCTGATCACCGCGCTGATCGCGGCCGGCTGCGCGGCGACCGGCACCCGCGGCGGTTACGTCGCGGCCGGCGGGCTGCTGCTCTTCTCCTTCGTCCTGGACTGCGCCGACGGGCAGCTGGCCCGCTACTCGTTGCAGTACTCGACGATGGGCGCCTGGCTGGACGCCACCTTCGACCGGGCCAAGGAGTACGCCTACTACGCGGGCCTCGCCCTCGGCGCCGCCCGCGGCGGTGACGACGTCTGGGCGCTGGCGCTCGGCGCGATGGTCCTCCAGACCTGCCGCCACGTCGTGGACTTCTCCTTCAACGAGGCGAACCACGACGCCGAGTCCAACACGAGCCCCACCGCCGCCCTCTCCGACAAGCTCGACAGCGTCGGCTGGACGGTCTGGGCGCGGCGGATGATCGTCCTGCCGATCGGTGAGCGGTGGGCGATGATCGCGGTCCTGACCGCCGTCACCACCCCGCGGATCGTCTTCTACGCCCTGCTCGTCGGCTGCGCGCTCGCCGCCCTCTACACCACCGCGGGGCGTGTCCTGCGCTCGCTGACCCGCACGGCACGGCGCACCGACCGGGCGGCCCGGGCCCTCGCCGACCTCGCCGACAGCGGACCGCTCGCCCGGGCCGTGGCCGCGGCGACCGGGAACGCCGTACGCCGCCTCCCGCGGTTCGCACCGCCGGTGACAGCCCTGCTCGGCGGCGCGGCCGTCCTCGCCACCGCCGCCTTCGCGCCCTATGGCGGCCCGTGGCCCGTGGCCGCGGCCCTGCTGTACGCCGTTGCCTCGGGCCTCGCGGTCGGCCGCCCCCTCAAGGGCTCCCTCGACTGGCTCGTGCCCCCCTTCTTCCGGGCGGCCGAGTACGGCACGATCCTGATCCTCGCCGCCCGCTCCGACGCGAGCGGTGCCCTCCCCGCCGCCTTCGGGCTGGTCGGAGCGGTCGCCTACCATCACTACGACACGGTGTACCGCATCCGCGGCGGCACAGGCGCGCCGCCCCAGTGGCTGGTGCGGACGATCGGCGGGCACGAAGGCCGGACGCTGGTGGTGGCGGCAGTCACCACCCTCCTGTCGGCCTCGACGCAGCACACAGACCTCACCTTGGCGCTCACGGCCTTCGCTGTGGCCGTGGCGCTCGTGGTGCTCGTGGAGTCCATCCGCTTCTGGGTGTCCTCCGGAGCACCCGCAGTACATGACGAAGGAGAACCCGCATGATCGGCCTCGTACTGGCAGCCGGCGCCGGACGGCGTCTGCGTCCCTACACAGACACCCTCCCCAAGGCCCTCGTGCCCGTGGACGGCGAGACCACCATCCTGGACCTGACGCTCGGCAACTTCGCCGAGATCGGCCTGACCGAGGTCGCGATCGTCGTCGGCTACCGCAAGGAGGCCGTCTACGCGCGCAAGGAGGCTCTTGAGGCGAAGTACGGCCTCAAGATCACGCTCGTCGACAACGACAAGGCCGAGGAGTGGAACAACGCCTACTCCCTGTGGTGCGCGCGTGAGGTCCTCAAGCAGGGTGTGATCCTCGCCAACGGCGACACCGTCCACCCGGTCTCCGTCGAGAAGACCCTGCTCGACGCCCGCGGCAAGGGCCAGAAGATAATCCTCGCCCTCGACACGGTGAAGAACCTCGCCGACGAGGAGATGAAGGTCATCACGCAGGACGGCAAGGGCGTCCAGCGGATCACCAAGCTGATGGACCCGTCGACGGCCACCGGCGAGTACATCGGTGTCACGCTCATCGAGCCCGAGGCCGCCGAGGAGCTCGCCGACGCGCTGAAGGCGACCTTCGAGCGCGACCCCGACCTCTACTACGAGGACGGCTACCAGGAGCTCGTCAACCGCGGCTTCACCGTCGACGTGGCTCCCATCGGGGAAGTGACGTGGGTCGAGATCGACAACCACGACGACCTCGCGAAGGGCCGTGAGATCGCGTGCCAGTACTGACACGTCTCATCCCGTCCCCGGTCGTCGTCGACATCAGCCGCGGCGCCATGGGCGATCTGGCCGGTCTCCTGGCCGACCAGCGGATCTCCGCCTCCGGCAAGCTCGCCATAGCGACCAGTGGCGGTTCGGGACTGGCCCTGCGCGACAAGCTCGCGCCGGTCCTCCCGGGCGCCGACTGGTACGCCGTCGCCGACGGGACCATAGATTCGGCGGTCCGGCTGGCGGACGGCATCAAGGGCAAGCGGTACGACGCCGTGGTCGGCCTCGGCGGTGGCAAGATCATCGACGTCGCGAAGTACGCGGCGGCGCGGGTCGGCCTGCCGATGGTCGCCGTCGCGACGAACCTCTCGCACGACGGCATCTGCTCACCGGTGTCCATCCTGGACAACGACAACGGCCGCGGGTCCTACGGCGTGCCGACTCCCATCGCCATGGTCATCGACCTCGATGTGATCCGCGACGCCCCGGTGCGCTTCGTCCGGTCCGGCATCGGTGACGTGATCTCCAACATCTCGGCGATCGCGGACTGGGAGCTGTCCCACCGGGTCAACGGCGAGCAGGTCGACGGCCTCGCCGCCGCCATGGCCCGCACGGCGGGAGAGTCCGTACTGCGCCACCCCGGCGGCGTCGGCACCGACGAGTTCCTCACGGTCCTCTCCGAGGCCCTCGTCCTGTCCGGCATCGCCATGTCGATCAGCGGCGACACCCGGCCCTCGTCCGGTGCCTGCCACGAGATCAGCCACGCCTTCGACCTGCTCTACCCCAAGCGCTCCGCGCTCCACGGCGAGCAGGTCGGCCTCGGCGCCGCCTTCGCGATGCACCTGCGCGGGGCGACCGAGGACGCCGGTCTCTTCGCCGAGGTGCTGCGCAGGCACGGCCTGCCGGTGCTCCCCGGCGAGATCGGCTTCAGCGTGGACGAGTTCGTCGAGGCCGTCACGTACGCACCACAGACCCGACCGGGACGCTTCACGATCCTGGAGCACCTCGACCTGTCCGCAGACCAGATCAGGGACGCTTACGCCGACTATGTCAAGACCATCAGTAGCTGAACTCCGTCCGGTCGTTCACCCCGACGGGGTGAAGGACCGGCGCAGCGGTGAGCACTGGGCCGGGCGGATGTACATGCGGGAGATCTCGCTGCACATCGACCCGTACCTGGTGAACACCAGGATCACGCCCAACCAGCTCACGTACCTCATGGTCGTCGTGGGCGTCCTGGGCGGTGCGGCCCTGCTGATCCCCGGGCTGACCGGTGCGATCCTCGCGGTGATCCTGTTCCAGGTCTACCTGCTGCTCGACTGCGTCGACGGCGAGGTCGCCCGCTGGCGGGGGCAGACCTCGATCACCGGTGTCTACCTGGACCGCGTCGGGCACTACCTGTGCGAGGCGGCCCTGCTGGTGGGCTTCGGGCTGCGCGGCGCGGACCTGTTCGGCGCCGGGCGGCCCGAGTGGCTGTGGGCGTTCCTCGGAACGCTCGCCGCGCTCGGGGCGATCCTGATCAAGGCGGAGACCGACCTGGTCGACGTGGCCCGTGCGCGCAGCGGTCTGCCCGCCGTGAAGGACGAGGCATCCGTGCCGCGCTCCTCCGGTCTGGCACTGGCGCGCCGGGCGGCCGCCGCGCTGAAGTTCCACCGCCTGGTCGGCGGCATCGAGGCGAGCCTGTTCATCCTGGTCGTGGCGGTCGTCGACCGCGTCCAGGGCGACCTGTTCTTCAGCCGCCTCGGGATCGCCGTACTGGCCGGGATCGCGATCCTCCAGACGTTCCTGCACCTCGTGTCCATCCTCGCTTCGAGCAGGCTGAAGTGACGGGCGCGGCACCGGGCGCGGGCATGAAGGTGGGGGCCGTCATCATCACGATGGGCAACCGCCCGGACGAGCTGCGCGCCCTCCTCGACTCGGTCGCCAAGCAGGACGGCGACCGGGTCGAGGTGGTGGTCGTCGGCAACGGCTCCCCGGTCACCGGCATCCCCGAGGGCGTACGGACCGTCGAGCTGCCCGAGAACCTCGGCATCCCGGGGGGCCGCAACGCCGGCATCGAGGCGTTCGGCCCCGGCGGCGCCGAGATGGACATCCTGCTCTTCCTCGACGACGACGGTCTGCTGGCCCACCACGACACGGCCGAACTGTGCCGCCGGGCCTTCGCCGCCGATCCGGAGCTCGGCATCATCAGCTTCCGGATCGCGGACCCCGAGACGGGCGAGACCGCGCGCCGCCACGTCCCGCGGCTGCGCGCCGCCGATCCGATGCGCTCCTCGCGCGTGACGACCTTCCTCGGCGGCGCCAACGCCGTACGCACCAAGGTCTTCGCCGAGGTCGGCGGGTTGCCCGACGAGTTCTTCTACGCCCACGAGGAGACCGATCTGGCGTGGCGGGCGCTCGACGCCGGCTGGATGATCGACTACCGCTCGGACATGGTCCTCCACCACCCGACGACCGCTCCTTCCCGGCATGCCGTCTACCACCGCATGGTGGCCAGGAACCGGGTGTGGCTGGCACGCCGCAATCTGCCGGCCCCCCTGGTACCCGTCTACCTCGGTGTGTGGCTGCTGCTCACGCTGGCGCGGCGCCCCTCCGTACCCGCGCTCAAGGCGTGGTTCGGCGGCTTCAAGGAGGGGTGGACGACCTCCGCCGGTGCGCGCCGTCCCATGAGATGGCGTACCGTCTGGCGCCTGACCCGGCTGGGCCGACCTCCTGTCATCTGACAAGCTCGGGTCTGAAAGCATCGGGTGCACGCGGGACCTGAGCCCGATCCTGCGCCTTACTGCCTGCGCATCTTGAACACGAAAGTTTCGACTTGTGAGTGACACAACCCATGAGGGTGCGGTCGCGACGAGCGCCCCGCCATCTCCCGACGACGGACTTACCCCGGCGGAGCTCGCCGCCAAGTACGGCCTGTCGGTGAGCGGTGCCCGGCCGGGGCTGATCGAGTACGTCCGGCAGCTGTGGGGCCGGCGCCACTTCATCCTCGCGTTCTCGCAGGCGAAGCTGACCGCCCAGTACAGCCAGGCCAAGCTCGGCCAGCTGTGGCAGGTGGCGACTCCGCTGCTGAACGCGCTCGTGTACTTCCTCATCTTCGGCCTGATCCTGGAGGCCGACCGGGGCATGGAGCGGGACGAATACGTCCCGTTCCTGGTCACGGGCGTGTTCGTCTTCACCTTCACCCAGAGCTCGGTGATGGCCGGCGTCCGGTCCATCTCCGGCAACCTGGGCCTGGTGAGAGCGCTGCACTTCCCGCGCGCCTCGCTGCCGATCTCCTTCGCGCTCCAGCAGCTCCAGCAGCTGATGTTCTCGATGATCGTGCTGGTCATCATCGCGATGGCCTTCGGCAGCTACCCCGCGCTCTCCTGGCTCCTGGTCCTCCCCGCGCTGGTCCTCCAGTTCGTCTTCAACATCGGCCTCGCGCTGATCATGGCCCGGCTCGGCAGCAGGACGCCCGACCTCGCCCAGCTGATGCCCTTCGTGATGCGTACGTGGATGTACGCCTCCGGCGTGATGTTCTCCATCCCGGAGATGCTGAAGGACAAGGACCTGCCGCTCTGGGTCACGGACGTGCTCCAGTGGAACCCGGCCGCCGTCTACATGGACCTCGTCCGCTTCGCCCTGATCGACGGGTACGGCAACGAGAACCTGCCCCCGCACGTCTGGGCGGTCGGCCTCGGCTGGGCGCTGCTGATCGGCGGCGCGGGCTTCGTGTACTTCTGGAAGGCTGAGGAGCGCTACGGCCGTGGCTGAGGACAAGAACAAGGGGCGCGTCCCCACGGTCATCGCCGACGACGTGCACATCGTGTACCGCGTCAACGCGGGCGCGGGCGGGCGCGGCAGTGCCACCGCCGCACTGAGCCGCATCATGAGGCGCGGCAAGGGCGACTCGCCCGGCGTACGCAAGGTGCACGCCGTGAAGGGCGTCTCCTTCACGTCCTACCGGGGCGAGGCGATCGGCCTGATCGGTACGAACGGCTCGGGCAAGTCGACCCTGCTCCGGGCCATCGCCGGCCTCCTGCCGACCGAGCAGGGCAAGGTCTACACGGACGGCCAGCCCTCGCTCCTGGGCGTGAACGCCGCGCTGATGAACGACCTGACCGGTGAGCGCAACGTCATCCTCGGCGGCCTGGCGATGGGCATGACGCGCGAGGAGATCCGCGAGCGCTACCAGCAGATCGTCGACTTCTCGGGCATCAACGAGAAGGGCGACTTCATCACGCTGCCGATGCGCACGTACTCCTCCGGCATGGCGGCCCGGCTGCGCTTCTCCATCGCCGCCGCCAAGGACCACGACGTACTCATGATCGACGAGGCGCTCGCCACCGGCGACCGGAAGTTTCAGATCCGCTCGGAGCAGCGCATCCGTGAGCTGCGCAAGGAGGCCGGCACGGTCTTCCTGGTCAGCCACAGCAACAAGTCGATCAGGGACACCTGCGACCGCGTCCTGTGGCTGGAGAAGGGCGAGCTGCTGATGGACGGCCCCACGGACGAGGTCCTCAAGGCGTACGAGAAGGAGACCGGCCGCTAGGCCGCCTGCCTGTTCCCCGCGCATGCGGAGCCCCCGTCGGCCGCATCCGGCGGGGGCTCTGCATGCGCGGGCGCACCGGGGGAGGGGCGACGCGCCCCGGCGCGGCGGCACTCCGCGAACACGTCGTAATCGCCAACTCCCGTCATCTGCGGGGAAGTCGGTGCGAAGTGCCGCGTTGCCGCCATGCGCGTCACACCCCGGCGCAGTGCCGGGCGTTGTACGACGTAAGCTGTACCGGTGCTGATTCACGGCAAGTGGGGCGATAACGCCTCGGCATTCCGCCCGTGGACGGTCCATCGCTCCGGCGGACCGGCGGCGTGTCCGAAATGGGATGTATTGGGTCAGCAGTGTAGAACGGAAGACGTGACGGCAATGGCTACGGGAACTCTCCAGCTCCGAGACGCTTCCGCCGTCCACGCGCCGGGCAGCCCGCGATGACCGGCGCCCCGCGCGTGCGCCCCGACGCACACACGCGCACCACCCTCGACAAGGCCGCCGACGAGAACTTCCCGGTGGCTCCCTTCTTTCTGCCGCGCGCCTGGCGGGACGACCTGATGGCCGTCTACGGCTACGCCCGTCTCGTCGACGACATCGGCGACGGCGACCTCGCCCCCGGCGGCGCCGACGCCCGCCTCCTCGGCCTCGACCCGGCCCTGGCCGACGACCGCCTCGCCGTGCTCGACGCCTTCGAGGCCGACCTGCGCCGCGTCTTCGACGCCTCGGGGGACGGCCCGCGCCACCCGATCCTGCGGGCCCTGGCACCCACCGTGCGCCGTTGCTCGCTCACCCCCGAGCCCTTCCTCGGGCTCGTCGAGGCCAACCGGCAGGACCAGCTCGTACGGCGCTACAAGACGTACGACGACCTCCTCGCGTACTGCGAGCTGTCCGCCAACCCCGTCGGCCGGCTGGTCCTGGAGATCACCGGCACCGCCAGTCCCGAGCGGATCCGCCGCTCGGACGCGGTCTGCACCGCCCTGCAGATCGTCGAACACCTCCAGGACGTCGGCGAGGACCTCGGACGCGACCGGATCTACCTGCCCGCCGACGACATGGCGCGCTTCCACGTCGGGGAGGCCGATCTGGCGGCGCCGTCCGCGAACGCGTCGGTGCGCGCGCTGGTCGCGTACGAAGCGGAACGCGCCGGGCACCTGCTGGATGAAGGCATCCCGCTGGTGGGCAGCGTCCACGGCAGGCTCAAACTGCTGCTCGCCGGTTTCGTCGGCGGCGGACGCGCCGCCCTCACGGCGGTCGCGGCCGCCGGCTACGACGTACTCCCCGGACCACCCCGACCCACCAAGCTGAGTCTGCTGCGCGCAGTGGGAGCTGTCTTGCGACGAGACCGAAGAGAGGGGTGAGCCGGCCCGTGGAGGGACTCACGCAGATGTCCGCACCGGTACTCGCCGCGTACAGCTACTGCGAGGCAGTGACCGGAGCGCAGGCCCGCAACTTCGCGTACGGGATCAGACTGCTGCCGACCGACAAGCGCAACGCCATGTCCGCGCTGTACGCGTTCTCGCGGCGCGTGGACGACATCGGCGACGGAGTGCTCGCGCCCGAGGTCAAGGAGGCGCGGCTCGAGGAGACCCGCGCGCTGCTCGATCGCGTCCGGACGGGGACCGTGGACGACGACGACACCGACCCGGTCGCCGTGGCGCTCGCGGACACGGCGCGCCGCTTCCCGATCCCGCTCGAAGGTCTCGACGAACTCATCGACGGCGTCCTCATGGACGTGCGCGGCGAGACCTACGAGACCTGGGACGACCTCAAGGTCTACTGCCGACGTGTCGCGGGCGCCATCGGACGGCTCTCCCTGGGCGTGTTCGGCACCCAGGCCGGCGCGCTCTCCACGGAACGCGCCTGCGAGTACGCCGATACGCTGGGCCTCGCCCTCCAGCTCACGAACATCCTCCGCGACGTCCGCGAGGACGCCGGGAACGGCCGTACGTACCTGCCCTCCGACGACCTCGCCAAGTTCGGCTGCTCGGCCGGTTTCCACGGCGCGACCCCGCCCGACGGGTCCGACTTCACGGGCCTCGTCCACTACGAAGTGCGCCGCGCCCGCGCCCTGTTCACCGAGGGCTACCGGCTGCTCCCCCTGCTCGACCGGCGTTCCGGCGCCTGCGTCGCCGCCATGGCCGGCATCTACCGGCGGCTCCTCGACCGCATCGAGCGCGACCCCGGGGCCGTGCTGCGCGGCCGCGTCTCGCTGCCCGGCCACGAGAAGGCGTACGTCGCCGTCCGCGGCCTCTCGGGGCTCGACGCCCGTACCGTGTCCCGGTTCCACACCAGGGGGCGTGCCTGATGCGGCCCGTCGCGGCCGGCGGGACGAACGCGCGCGAGGAAGGCGCGGCCCCCCGGCGGGCCGACGGGCCCCCGACCGTGGCGGCCCGCAGTCCGTACCCCGTCGGCGAGGCCCGCGGGGAGGGCGCATGACACGCGGCACGCCGGGCCCCGCGTCCCCCGCGCCGGCGGGGCCGTCCGCGCACGCGGTCGTCGTCGGAGGAGGACTGGCCGGCGTCACGGCCGCGCTCCGGCTGGCCGACGCCGGGACGCGGGTGACGCTGCTCGAAGGGCGCCCGCGCCTGGGCGGCCTCGCGTTCTCGTTCCGCCGCGGCGACCTCACCGTCGACAACGGCCAGCACGTCTACCTGCGCTGCTGCACCGCCTACCGGTGGTTCCTCGACCGGGTGGAGGGCGCCGGACTCGCGCCGCTGCAGAGCCGCCTCGACGTACCCGTGCTCGACGTCGGCCGCGGCGCCGGGCCCCGGCTCGGACGACTGCGCCGCACCGGGCTGCCCGTACCGCTGCACCTCGCGGCCGGTCTGGCGGCCTACCCGCACCTCTCCCTCGCCGAGCGCGCGAGCGTCGGCCGGGCGGCGCTCGCCCTCAAGAAGCTCGACCCGGCCGATCCCGCCCTGGACGGCGTGGACTTCGCGACCTGGCTGGGCCGCCACGGGCAGTCCGCGCGCACCGTCGAGGCGCTGTGGGACCTCGTCGGCGTCGCGACGCTCAACGCGACCGCGTCCCACGCCTCGCTGGGCCTCGCCGCGATGGTCTTCAAGACCGGGCTGCTCTCCGATCCCGGCGCGGCCGACATCGGCTGGGCGCACGTACCGCTCGGTGATCTGCACGACACGCTCGCCCGCGAGGCGCTCGACTCGGCGGGTGTGCGGACGGAGCTGCGGACCAAGGTCACCTCCCTCTCCCGTGCGGCGGGCGGCGGCTGGGAGGTCGGCACGGCGGGGGAGCGGATCGAGGCCGACACCGTCGTGCTCGCCGTGCCCCAGGGCGAGACGCACGCGCTGCTGCCCGAAGGCGCCGTCGACGACCCCGACCGGCTGCTGGACATCGGAACCGCGCCGATCCTCAACGTCCATGTCGTGTACGACCGCAAGGTGCTGCGCCGGCCCTTCTTCGCGGCGCTCGGCACCCCCGTCCAGTGGGTCTTCGACCGTACGGAGTCCTCCGGACTGAAGGGCGGCGGACAGTACCTCGCCGTCTCCCAGTCGGCCTGCCAGGACGAGATCGACGCGCCCGTGGCCGAGCTGCGCGCGCGCTACCTCCCCGAGCTGGAGCGGCTGTTGCCCGCCGCGCGCGGCGCGGGCGTGCGCGACTTCTTCGTCACCCGGGAGCGGACAGCGACGTTCGCCCCCACCCCCGGCGTCGGACGGCTGCGCCCCGGCGCCCGTACGTACGCGCCCGGCCTGTACCTGGCCGGGGCGTGGACCGCCACGGGATGGCCCGCGACCATGGAGGGCGCCGTGCGCAGCGGCATCACCGCCGCCGGCGCGGCGCTCCGCGAACTCGGCCGCGCCCATGAACATCCGTTGCAGGAGGCGCTATGAGCACTGGCATTGACACAAGAGGAGAGCCTGTGACCCCGGTGAATCCGGTGGACGACACCACGGTGGACATCGCCGCGCTTCTGGAGCGCGGCCGCACCCTGTCCACGCCGGTGCTGAGGGCCGCCGTGGACCGGCTCGCGCCCCCCATGGACACCGTCGCGGCCTACCACTTCGGGTGGATCGACGCACAGGGACGGCCCGCCGACGGCGACGGCGGCAAGGCCGTGCGCCCTGCGCTCGCGCTGCTGTCCGCCGAGGCGGCGGGCGCATCGCCCGAGACCGGTGTCCCCGGCGCAGTCGCCGTGGAACTCGTACACAACTTCTCCCTGCTCCACGACGACCTGATGGACGGCGACGAGCAGCGCCGCCACCGCGACACGGTGTGGAAGGTGCACGGCCCCGCGCAGGCGATCCTCGTCGGCGACGCGCTCTTCGCGCTCGCCAACGAGGTGCTGCTGGAACTCGGCACCGTCGAGGCGGGGCGCGCCGCGCGCCGGCTCACCACCGCGAGCCGCAAGCTCATCGACGGCCAGGCGCAGGACATCTCCTTCGAACACCGCGAGCGGGTCACCGTCGAGGAGTGCCTGGAGATGGAGGGCAACAAGACGGGCGCGCTGCTCGCCTGCGCCGTCTCCATCGGCGCGGTGCTCGGCGGGGCGGACGACCGTACGGCCGACACGCTGGAGGCGTACGGCCACCACCTTGGTCTCGCCTTCCAGGCCGTCGACGACCTGCTCGGCATCTGGGGCGACCCGGACGCCACCGGCAAGCAGACCTGGAGCGACTTGCGCCAGCGCAAGAAGTCCCTGCCCGTCGTCGCGGCGCTGGCGGCCGGCGGCACCGCCTCCGAGCGGCTCGGCGAACTGCTCTCCGCCGACGCCAAGAGCAACGACTTCGACAGCTTCTCCGAGGAGGAGTTCGCCACCAGGGCGGCTCTGATCGAGGAGGCGGGCGGCCGCGAGTGGACGGCTCGGGAAGCCCGCAGGCAGCACGCCGTCGCCATCGAGGCGCTGGACGGCGTCGACATGCCCCCGCAGGTGCGTGCGCAGCTCACCGCGCTCGCCGACTTCGTCGTCGTACGGAAGAGATGATCAGTATCCGCCTCATATGACTCGCAGTCGCCGGCCGGTGCCAGGGAAACCGGGCGCCGGCCGACGTCGGACCCCAGCACAGCAGAGAAACCCACTGCACGAAGGGGAAACCATGACAGCGACGACCGACGGAAGCCCCGGGGCCCTGGAGCCCCGCGCAGCCGCGGCCAGCGAACTCACCGACAACACCGCCGGTATCGGTACCGCCACCGCCACCGCCACCGCCACCGCCACCGCCACCGCCACCGCCACCGGGCCGGCCCCGCCCGGCGTCCTGGACGCGGCGCGGCGGGCCACCGACCGCGCGGTCGAGCATCTGCTCGCCCAGCAGGACCCCCAGGGCTGGTGGAAGGGCGACCTCGAGACCAATGTGACCATGGACGCCGAGGACCTGCTGCTCCGTCACTTCCTGGGCACCGGGGACGACAGGACCCTGCGGGCCGCCGCGCTCTTCATCCGCGGCGAGCAGCGCGGCGACGGCACCTGGGCCACCTTCTACGGCGGACCCGGCGACCTCTCCACCACCATCGAGGCGTACGTCGCCCTGCGGCTCGCCGGCGACCTGCCGGGCGACCCGCACATGGCCCGCGCCGCGGCCTGGATCAGGGAGCACGGCGGCATCGCCGCGAGCCGCGTCTTCACCCGCATCTGGCTCGCGCTCTTCGGCTGGTGGAAATGGGACGACCTGCCCGAGCTCCCACCCGAACTGATCTTCCTCCCCTCGTGGTTCCCGCTCAACATCTACGACTTCGGCTGCTGGGCCCGGCAGACCATCGTGCCGCTGACCGTGGTCTCGGCGAAGCGGCCCGTGCGCCCCGCGCCGTTCGCGCTCGACGAGCTGCACACCGACCCTCGGGTGCCGAACCCGCCCAGGGGGCTTGCCGCGCCGACCGGCTGGGAGGGCGCTTTCCAACTGCTCGACAAGGCCCTGCACGCCTACCGCAAGGTCGCGCCCGCCAGACTGCGCGGCGCCGCGTTGAGGAGCGCTGCGCGCTGGATCGTCGAACGGCAGGAGAACGACGGCTGCTGGGGCGGCATCCAGCCGCCCGCCGTGTACTCCCTGATCGCGCTCCACCTGCTCGGATACGACCTGGACCATCCGGTGATGCGCGCCGGGCTCGCATCGCTCGACCGGTTCACGGTGTGGCGCGAGGACGGCTCCCGCATGATCGAGGCCTGCCAGTCGCCGGTCTGGGACACCTGCCTCGCCACCATCGCACTGGCCGACGCGGGGGTGCGCCCCGACCACCCGGCGCTCGTCAAGGCGGCCGACTGGATGATGAGCGAGCAGATCGTACGGCCGGGCGACTGGGCCGTACGCCGGCCCGGACTGGAGCCCGGAGGCTGGGCGTTCGAGTTCCACAACGACAACTACCCCGACATCGACGACACCGCCGAGGTCGTCCTGGCGCTCCGCCGCGTCGCGCACCCGGACCGCGGGCGCATGGAAGCGACCGTCCGGCGCGCCGTCCGCTGGAGCCTCGGAATGCAGTCGAAGAACGGTGCCTGGGCGGCGTTCGACGCCGACAACACCAGCCCCTTCCCCAACCGGCTGCCCTTCTGCGACTTCGGTGAGGTCATCGACCCGCCGTCCGCCGACGTCACCGCGCACATGGTGGAGATGCTGGCGGTCGAGGGCAAGGCGTACGACCCGCGGACCCGGCGCGGCATCGAGTGGCTGCTGGCCGAGCAGGAACCCAGCGGGGCCTGGTTCGGCCGCTGGGGCGTCAACTACGTGTACGGAACGGGATCGGTGGTGCCCGCGCTGACCGCGGCCGGACTGCCCGCCACGCACCCCGCCATCCGCCGCGCCGTCGACTGGCTCGAGTCCGTCCAGAACGACGACGGCGGCTGGGGCGAGGACCTGCGCTCGTACCGGGAGGCCCGATGGGCCGGACACGGTGCCTCGACCCCGTCGCAGACCGCCTGGGCGCTGCTGGCCCTGCTCGCGGCGGGGGAGCGGGAGCGCACGTCCGTCGAGCGGGGGGTCGCCTGGCTCGCCGGGACCCAGCGGGAGGACGGCTCCTGGGACGAGCCGTACTTCACGGGCACCGGGTTCCCCTGGGACTTCTCCATCAACTACCACCTCTACCGTCAGGTCTTCCCGCTCACCGCCCTCGGGCGGTACGCCCACGGGGAGCCCGCCTTCCCGGGCCTCCGGCAGGGGACCTGATGGGCCGGTCCCCGGCGTTCCCGGGGCCCGTGCCGCTGCTGATCGCCTGCGCGCTCGGCATCGAGCGGTTCGCGCTGCGCGGCGGTGACCGCAAGGGGGCCCCGGGGCCCGTGACCGTACTGCGTACGGGCATGGGTCCCGGGGCGGCCGAGGCGGCCGTCGGCAGGGTGCTCGGGCCCGGCCGCCCGGCCGGGGACGCCGCCGTCATCGCGTCCGGCTTCTGCGCCGGGCTCGTCCCCGGCATGCGCCCCGGGGACCTGGTCGTCGCCGACGAGACCCGCGACCCCCGCTCCAGCACGGCCTGCACGGGTGTGGAGCTGCTGGCCGGGGCGCTGGCCAGGGCGGTGCCCGGGCGCACCGTCCACACCGGTCCGCTGGCCGGCTCCGACCATGTCGTACGCGGACACGAGCGGGCCGGGCTGCGGGCCACCGGGGCCGTGGCGGTGGACATGGAGTCCGCCGCCACGCTCCGGAGCGCGCTGCGGGCGGGTCCGCGTCCGGTCGCGGCCGTACGCGTGGTCGTGGACGCTCCGGAACACGAGCTCGTGCGCATGGGGACGGTCCGGGGCGGGATATCGGCCTTCCGTGTTCTCCGCGCAGTCCTTCCGGCTTTCTTCGAATGGCACCGTTCTTTGCTGCTCCCCAGGAGGTGAGCTAGATGGCCATGCCACTCCGTCAGACCATCAGGGTCGGGACGTACCTCGTAGAACAGAAGCTCCGCAAGCGCGAGAAGTTCCCGCTCATCGTCGAGCTGGAACCCCTCTACGCCTGCAACCTCGCATGCGAGGGCTGTGGCAAGATCCAGCACCCGGCCGGGGTCCTGAAGCAGCGCATGCCCGTGGCCCAGGCCGTGGGCGCGGTACTGGAGTCGGGCGCTCCGATGGTCTCCATCGCGGGCGGCGAGCCGCTGATGCACCCCCAGATCGACGAGATCGTGCGGCAGCTGGTGGCGAAGAGGAAGTACGTGTTCCTCTGCACCAACGCGATGCTGCTGCGCAAGAAGATCGAGAAGTTCACGCCTTCGCCGTACTTCGCCTTCGCCGTGCACATCGACGGGCTGCGCGAGCGGCACGACGCGTCGGTGGCGAAGGAAGGCGTGTTCGACGAAGCGGTGGCGGCGATCAAGGAGGCCAAGAAGCGCGGCTTCCGGGTCACCACCAACTCCACCTTCTTCAACACCGACACCCCGCAGACGATCGTCGAGGTGCTCGACTACCTCAATGACGACCTGAAGGTGGACGAGATGATGATCTCGCCCGCCTACGCGTACGAGAAGGCTCCCGACCAGGAGCACTTCCTCGGCGTCGAGCAGACCAGGGAACTGTTCCGGAAGGCGTTCTCCGGCGGCAACCGGCGGCGCTGGCGGCTGAACCACTCGCCGCTCTTCCTGGACTTCCTGGAGGGCAAGGCGGACTTCCCGTGCACGGCGTGGGCGATCCCCAACTACTCGCTCTTCGGGTGGCAGCGGCCCTGCTACCTGATGAGCGACGGGTACGTCCCGACGTACCGGGAACTCATCGAGGACACCGACTGGAGCAAGTACGGACGGGGCAAGGACCCCAGGTGTGCCAACTGCATGGCGCACTGCGGCTACGAGCCGACGGCCGTGCTCGCCACCATGGGGTCGCTCAAGGAGTCGCTGCGCGCGGCCCGCGAGACCGTCTCGGGACGCCACGGGCAGCCGGGGAAGCCCGGCCCCGCCGGCGAGCACTGAGGAGAGCGCGCGATGACGGACGGCGGGCCGAAGGGGTTCGACCTGGCGGGACTCCTCGCCGAACGCGGGGCCGAGCGCTACGAGCTGCACGCCAGGCACCTGAACCACCAGCTGCCGCGCATGCTGCGCACGATCGGCTTCGACAAGGTCTACGAGCGCGCCGAGGGTGCCTACTTCTGGGACGCGGAAGGCAACGACTACCTCGACATGCTCGCGGGCTTCGGCGTGATGGGCCTCGGCCGGCATCACCCCGTCGTACGCGAGGCGCTGCACGACGTCCTCGACGCCTCGCTCGCCGACCTGACGCGCTTCGACTGCCAGCCGCTCCCCGGACTGCTCGCGGAGAAGCTGCTCGCCCACAGCCCGCACCTGGACCGGGTGTTCTTCGGCAACAGCGGCACGGAGGCCGTCGAGACCGCGCTGAAGTTCGCCCGGTACGCGACGGGCAGGCCCAGGGTCCTGTACTGCGCCCACGCCTTCCACGGCCTGACCACGGGCTCGCTGTCGGTGAACGGCGAGGCGGGCTTCCGGGACGGGTTCGCACCGCTGCTGCCGGACACCGAAATCGCGCTCGGGGACCTGGACGCGCTGGAGCGGGAGCTGAAGAAGGGCGACGTGGCCGGCTTCGTCGTCGAGCCGATCCAGGGAAAGGGCGTGCACGAGTCCCCGCCGGGGTTCCTGCGCGCCGCCCAGGAGCTGCTCCACCGCCACAAGGCGCTGCTGATCGCCGACGAGGTGCAGACGGGCCTGGGCCGGACCGGCGACTTCTACGCGTACCAGCACGAAGAGGGCGTGGAACCGGATCTGCTGTGCGTCGCCAAGGCGCTCTCGGGCGGCTACGTACCGGTCGGCGCGACCCTCGGCAAGGACTGGATCTTCCAACGCGTCTACTCGTCGATGGACCGGGTGCTGGTGCACTCGGCCAGCTTCGGCTCGAACGCGCAGGCCATGGCGGCGGGCCTGGCCGTCCTCACGGTGATGGAGGACGAGGAGATCGTCGCGAACGCCCGGCGCTCGGGCGACCTGCTGCGCGAGCGGCTGACCGCGCTCACCGGCCGCTACGAGCTGCTGCACGACGTGCGCGGGCGCGGCCTCATGATCGGCATCGAGTTCGGCAGGCCCGCCTCGCTGAAACTGCGCAGCCGCTGGGCCGTGCTCCAGGCCGCCCGCAAAGGACTCTTCGCGCAGATGGTCGTCGTACCGCTGCTCCACAAGCACCGCATCCTCACCCAGGTCTCCGGCGACCACCTCGAAGTGATCAAGCTGATCCCGCCGCTGATCGTGGGGGAGAAGGAGGTGGACCGCTTCGTCGGCGCGTTCACCGCGGTGATGGACGACGCCCACAGCGGCGGCGGCCTGATGTGGGACTTCGGCAGGACGCTCGTGAAGCAGGCGGTGGCCAACCGGTGATTTTGCCTCGGAGGCAAGACGCTTGCCTCACGGGCAATGGCTCTGGCCCAATGGAGGCATGACCCCCCGGCCCGAAGAGACGGCCGAAGGACTGCCTTCGGTCGCACCGCAACTGCGCGATCTGCGCCGCCGCAGCGGCCTCACCCTGGAGGCGGCCGCGCGCCGCGCCGCGCTCTCACCCGCGCACCTGTCGCGTCTGGAGACGGGGCAGCGCCGGCCCTCGCTGCCGGTGCTGCTCACACTGGCCCGTGTCTACGGCACGACGGTGTCCGCGCTCCTCGGCGAGACGCCGGGCGAGCGGGACGCCGTACTGCGCGCGGACGACGCACGGCCGCGGGAGGCCGACGGCTGGACGTACCACCGGGCCGGCGGCTCGGGGCGGGCCATGCAGGCGCTGCGGGTGCACGTGCCGTACGGCGCGCAGGGGGACCTGGTGCGGGTCCACCCCGGCGAGGAGTGGCTGTACGTGCTGTCGGGGCCCCTGCGGCTGGTGCTCGGCGAGAGCGTCCACCGGCTCGACGCCGGGGACAGCGCCCACTTCGACTCGCTGACCCCGCACCGCATCGCGGCCGCCTCCCCGGACGGGGCCGACCTGCTGTTCGTCCACACCTTGCTGCAGAGCGCCACCGCCGGGCTGTGCCTTCCCCAGGAGACCTGAGATGCCGGAGGACAAGACCGCCGCGCGCCGTTTCGTGGAGGACGGGATCCCCCGTGGCCTGGCGATCCGCGTCTTCGTGTACGTCGTCGCGGGCCACCTCTTCGCGGCCTTCGTCTACCTGCTCTTCACGCTCGGCGGCTCACGCTGAGCCGGCCGTGCTCAGCTCTCGTCGAGCAGGCGCATCCGCAGCCGCTCGCGGGTCTCGGGGGTGACGTTCAGCCCCTCCGCGAGGTAGCGGTCGGTGGTGCCCCAGGTCTCCTCGATCGTCTCGAAGGCCGCGGCCAGGTACTCCGCGCGGGCCTCGAAGAGCGGGTTGAGCAGCTCCATCACCTCGGGGGACATCCCGGCCGACGAGCTGTCGCTGCGGTGCACCTTGTAGCGGCGGCGCGGGTCGTTCGACTTCAGGTAGTCGGCCTCGACGGCCTCGCGCTCGACGCCGACCGCGAGCAGGGTCACGGCTATGGACAGGCCCGCGCGGTCCTTGCCCGCCGCGCAGTGCATCAGCGCGGGGACGCTGTCCTCGGCGAGAGCGTGCAGGACCTGGCTGTGCTCGGCCGTACGCTCCTTGATGATCATGCGGTACGTCGCCGCCATCCGGTCCGCGGCCCTGCCGTCCGAGAGGATCTCGCGCAGCTCGTCGAGGTTCCCGTCGCGGACCATCTTCCAGAACACGGCGCCGTCGGCCGGGTCCGTCAGCGGCAGGTTCACATTGCGCACACCCGGCAGCTCGATGTCCGGTCCCTCCAGCTTCTGGTCCGCCTCGTTGCGGAAGTCGAAGACCGTGTGGAGGTTCAGCGAACCGAGGAACGCCGCGTCGGCGGCGGTGGCGTGCGCCAGGTGGCCGCTGCGGAAGAGGACTCCGTGCCGGACCCGCCGCCCGTCCACGGTCGGCAGGCCGCCCACGTCACGGAAGTTGCGCACCGCGGCAAGCGCGGGCTCCGGTTCGGGCTCTGTCGACGGGACCTGCGGCAGCTGCTGTGTCACGGGGGCTCCTGAAGTCTGCCGTCGGCGCTGCTCGCCGACTTCGGCGCGTTTCGACGATACGACATGGGTACCTGGGGCAAGCATCTCGACCGTCGCCGTGCGGGCGTTGCCCCGGGGCGGCGGAACGGCCAAGATGATCGCACCTGTGCCGATCCGAGGGGACTGGATGATCGAGACCGGCGGCAACGGCCGTACCTGGCTGCTCTCCGGAACGGCCGGCAGCTACGCACTGCACCTCACGGACCGGGACGAGCTGGTCCACCTGCACTGGGGGCCACGGATCTCCCTCGCCGACGCCGAGTCCCTCGCCGCCGAGCCCCCGCCGCCCTACTGGCCGTTCGAGTCGCAGCTCGACGGGCGCGAGGAGTACCCCGTCGAGGGCGGGCCCCGCTTCGTACGCCCCGCCCTGTCCGTGCGTACGCCCGAGGTGCGCGGCACCGAGTGGCGCTGCGACGGTTCCACCGCGGCGGGCGGCGAACTGCGGCTGCGCTTCACCGACCCCGTGCACCACCTCGGGCTCACCCTGCACTACCGGATGCGCGAGGACTCCGACGTCGTCGAGCGGTGGGCCACCGTCGCGCACGAGGGGCCGGCCGACGCTCCCGCCCTGGAGCTGCTGCGGGCCGACGCCGCCGCCTGGACACTGCCCCGGCGCGAGCGCTGGCGGCTGAGCCAGCTGCAC
The DNA here is from genome assembly GCF_039533765.1 of Streptomyces enissocaesilis. Lineage (NCBI taxonomy): Bacteria > Bacillati > Actinomycetota > Actinomycetes > Kitasatosporales > Streptomycetaceae > Streptomyces > Streptomyces enissocaesilis. The sequence continues at coordinate 19,276 of NZ_BAAAUD010000057.1, forward strand.
GGCCGGTGGGCGGCCGAGTCCCGGCTCGTACGTTCCGCTCTCACCCCCGGCGAGAAGATCCTGGGCAGCCGCCGCGGCCACACCGGGCACCAGCACCTGCCGTGGGTCGCGCTCGACGCGGAGGGCGCCACGGAGGAGAGCGGCGAGGTGTACGGCTGCGCGCTCGGCTGGTCCGGGTCGTGGCGCATCGCCGTACAGCAACTGCCCGACGGCACCGTGCAGATCACCGGCGGGGCCGGGCACGACGACTCGGGTCTGCTGCGGCTGGCGCCCGGCGGAACGTACACCACACCCGTCTTCGCGGGGCTGTGGAGCGAGGGCGGGTTCGGCGGCGCGAGCCGGGCCTGGCACGCCTGGCAGCTCGCACACGTCATCCCCGGCGCGGAGCGGGCACGGCCCGTTCTGTACAACTCCTGGGAGGCGACCGGCTTCGACATCTCCGAGGAACAGCAGCGCGTGCTGGCACGGCGGGCCGCCGACCTCGGCGTGGAGCTGTTCGTCGTGGACGACGCCTGGTTCGGCGCCCGGACCGGCGAGCGCGCCGGGCTCGGCGACTGGACGCCCAATCCGGACCGCTTCCCCGGCGGGCTGGGGCCGCTCGCCGACGAAGTGCACGGCCTGGGGATGCGGTTCGGGATCTGGGTCGAGCCGGAGATGGTGAACGCGGACAGCGATCTGTACCGGGCGCATCCGGACTGGGTGCAGCACCATCCCGGCCGCACCCGCACGGAGTTCCGCCACCAGCTCGTCCTCAACCTGGCGCGCGGCGACGTCCAGGCGTACCTCTGGGACCAGCTCCACGGGCTGCTGTCGAGCGCGCCCGTCGACTATGTGAAGTGGGACTTCAACCGTTGCTTCACCGACGCGGGCTGGCCGGGCGAACCGTACCCCCAGAAGCTGTGGACCGAGCACGTGCACGCCCTGTACGCGCTCCTCGACCGGCTGCGGGCCGCGCATCCGGACGTCGCCTTCGAGTCGTGCTCGGGCGGCGGCGGGCGGATCGACCTCGGGATCCTGTCCCGTACCGACCAGGTGTGGACGTCCGACAACACCGATCCGCTGGACCGGCTCGCCATCCAGCACGGCTTCAGCCAGCTGCATCCGGCGCGGGCGATGGCCGCCTGGGTCACCGACAGCCCCAATACGCAGCTCAACGGGCGGGTCAGCTCGCTGCGCTTCCGCTTCGTGAGCGCGATGGCGGGGGTGCTCGGCATCGGCGGCGACCTGGCCGGGTGGAGCGAGGACGAGATCGCCGAGGCGCGCGAGTGGGTGGACCTGTACAAGGAGATCCGGCCGGTCGTGCAGCACGGCGAGCTGTACCGGCTGCGGGCGCCCGAGGGCGGGCTCAGCGCGGTCCAGTACGTGCGCGGGGACGACACCGTCGTCCTCGCCTGGCTCCAGGCCCAGCACTACGGCGAGCAGCAGCCGCCGCTGCGCCTGCGCGGGCTCGACCCGGGCGCGGCGTACGCCTGCCTCGACACCTCGGCCGTGCACCGGGGTTCCGTACTGCTCCACCGGGGACTGCGCACCGCGCTGCGCGGTGATCTCGACGCCGCGGTCTTCCGGCTGAGGAGGGTCTGACCCCTCGCGGTCCGCAGCGAGGAAGATAAGCGGCACTTGGTGCGAAACGGGCTATTGTGGTGCAACTCCGCTTGGGGGAGCGGTAAATGGTGGGACTGCTGGTGAGCAGGATCATATTCGTGACAGTGCGTGGCGGAGTGCCGGGTGCGCATGCCAGTTCGCGGGCGGTGCGCAAAGATCCGTAATCCACGGAGGGTGACGGGAATTCCGTGGTGAATTCCCGTCAGGCAACGGCCGTGCGAATGGACTGGCTTGTACGGGGGAGCCCCGTCGGCTTACGGTCACCGCAATCCGGGTGGACCGCCGAATCCTGCCACCTCCCGGAATCCGCACTCACTCACTCACGCGTTGGCAGGAGCGGGGGACCCAGGTAAGTACGCCGGTGATCCGGACGCCCCATGCGTCCGGACCGGCTTGGGGTGAAGTCGCGCAGCAGCGCGGCCGGGCATCTCCAGCCCGAACCCGACAGCTCACCTCGTAGGCGCCGGAGAGGAATGTTCCATGCCCGCAAAGGGTAAGCACCGCCGCCCGAGGTCCAGCTCGATCACTCGCGGAATCGTCGCCGCGGGAGCGGGCGGAGCCGTACTCGCGCTTCCCCTGATCACCGCCACCGGTGCGAACGCCGCGGAGAAGGCCGCAGTGCCGGCCGCCGCGGCCGCCTCCGCGGTGACCGAGAAGGCGACGCCGCAGAAGAAGGCCGACGCCAAGGTCTACTCCGTGGTCTCCGGCGACTACCTGTCGAAGATCGCCGAAGAGCAGAACGTGCGCGGTGGCTGGCAGGAGCTGTACGAGGACAACCGCGAGGTCGTCGGCGGCAACCCCTCGCTGATCCTGCCGGGCATGAAGCTGACGATCGGCGCCAAGGCGTCGGCGCCCGCGCAGCAGGCCCCGGCGAAGCAGGCGAAGCCGGCGGCCGAGGCGCCCGCCGCGCCCAAGGCCGCCCCCCGGGCCGAGGCCGAGGCCGCCGCCCCCAAGGCTGCTCCCAAGGCCGAGGCCGCGGAGTCCACTTCCGTGAACTCCGCCTCCGCCGCGCAGAGCACCGGCTCCGGCTTCACCGCCCCGGTCTCCGCGGGCGTCACCACCCCGTACCGCGCCGCCGGCGGCAGCTGGTCCAGCGGTTACCACACGGGCGTCGACTTCGCCGCGGCCAGCGGTACCCCGGTCAAGGCCGTCGGTGCCGGCACCGTCGTCTCCGCGGGCTGGAGCGGCTCGTACGGCAACGAGGTCGTCATCAAGCACGACGACGGCCGGTACTCGCAGTACGCCCACCTTTCCTCGCTGTCCGTCTCCTCCGGCCAGAGCGTCGGCGGCGGCACGCAGATAGGCCTCTCCGGTTCCACGGGCAACTCGACCGGCCCGCACCTGCACTTCGAGATCCGCACCGGCCCGAGCTACGGCTCGGACGTCGACCCGCTGGCCTACCTGCGCGGCCACGGCGTCACCGTCTGACCCGTCCAGGGCCGGCCCGAAAACACACGTACGCCCCCTTCCGCTGCCCACACCGGGCGGCAGAAGGGGGCGTACGTGTGTTTTCGGGCTATTCCGGGTTGGACAAAACTTGACCGGTGTCATATATCACCCTCCGTCAACCCCTCCCTACGGTGGCGTAGGTCACTTGTTCCAGTGAAGGATGTGCCGACGTGGCAGACGATTCGAGATCATTCAGGGCAGGCACCATCGGGTCGTACGCGGCGCTCGGCGACAGCTTCACCGAAGGCGTCGGAGATCCCGGACCCGACGGTGCGTTCATCGGCTGGGCCGACCGGCTCGCCGTACTCCTCCACGACCGCGTACCCGAGCACACGTTCCGCTACGCCAACCTCGCCGTACGCGGCCGTCTCCTCGACCAGGTCGTGGCGGAGCAGGTCCCGCGCGCGAAGGCGCTCGCACCAGACCTGGTGAGCTTCTGCGCCGGCGGCAACGACATCCTCCGGCCCGGCAGCGACCCCGACGACGTCGCCGAGCGCTTCGAGCGGGCCGTCGCGGACCTCACCGGCGCCGTCGGCACCGTCATGGTGACCACCGGCTTCGACACGCGCACCATGCCCGTGCTGCGCCATCTGCGCGGCAAGATCGCGACGTACACGGCCCACGTGCGGGCGGTGGCCGACCGGTACGACTGCCCGGTGCTCGACCTGTGGTCGCTCAAGTCCATCCAGGACCGGCGCGCCTGGGACGTCGACCGGCTGCACCTCTCGCCCGAGGGACACACCCGGGTCGCGCTGCGCGCCGCGCAGGTGCTCGGACTCGACGTCCCGGCCGACCCGGACCAGGTGTGGCCGCCGCTGGCGCCGCGCGGCTCGCTGGAGGCGCGCAGGGACAACATCCAGTGGGCGCGGGAGCACCTGGTGCCGTGGATCGGGCGCCGGCTGCGCGGGGAGTCCTCAGGTGACCACGTCGAGGCGAAGCGGCCCGATCTGCTGCCCCTGTGAGAGGGAGGCGGGTGCGCGGGGGACGCGTTCCAGGACGCCGCCCGCGAACACGTCGTACAGCGGCAGCGTCTCCAGGTGGACGTAGCCGATGTGGCAGTCGCAGACGGCGAGGGGGCAGGCGCGCGGACGCAGTGCCCGCCGGTACGAGCCGTCGTAGAGGTTGCCGAGCTCGGCGCGCACGAAGTGGCAGCGGCGCACCGTGCCCTCCCCGTCCACCGAGATCACCGATTCGCCGGTCCGGCAGGGGAGACCGGCGGAGCGGTGCGGATGGCGGCTGTACGGGAAGAGGGGGTCCAGGGCCGTCCAGCGTCCGGCCTCCTCGTCCGTGTAGGTGCGGCCCTCGGCCGCGTTGACCCAGAGGTAGACCTCGGAGGGGAGCGCGGCGCGCAGCCTGCGCGCCTCTTCGAGGTGTTCGGGGAAGCCGACCACGCCGACGCTGAAACGTACGCCGCGGGCGCTCAGTTCGCGGCACTTGGCGAGGAAACGGCCGTACGGTGTCTGCCCCGGGTGGTACGTGCACCACAGCGCGAGCGTGCCGAGGTCGGCGCCGTCTTCGCCCCCGGTGAGCCAGTCGGTGCGGCAGCTGAGGTTGGTCTGGATGGCGACGCGCCGGATGTGCGGCATGCGGGACAGCTCGGTGAGGGCGCGGCGGTACCAGGAGCGGACCAGGCCCTCGCCCCACGGCGTGAAGAGCACCGAGAGGCGGTCGCCGTCCGTCTGGGCGGCGGCCCACCCGGTGAAGCGCTCCAGCGCGGCGCGGTCGGCGCGCAACTGCTCACGGCTGTCGCGTCGCTTGGCGAACGGGCAGTACGGACAGTCGTAGTCGCAGGAGGCGAGGGGGCCGCGGTAGAGGATCGTGAGGTCCATGGCGGGGCTCACTTCAGTGCGTACGCGGCCATGGCGGCCCGTACGGCGGGGGAGAACAGCTCGGGACCCAGCGCGTCGGAGTGGGCGAGGCCCTCGGGGGACAGGCGCAGCAGGCCCTCGGGCGCGCTGTCGTCCAGCCAGCCGCGGTGCGCGAAGCGATCGAGCTCGACGGGGAAGTCGGCGGCCGGGTCCGTACCGAACCGTGCGCGGTAGCCGGCCAGTGCCATGCCCTCGGCCTGGAGGAGCGACTGGAGGAGGTGGCGGCGGCGGGCCTCGTCGGCGTCGACGTGCCGGCCCACCTCCGCGCGGGAGAAGTCCTCCGTGGCGGTGTAGTCGTCGATGATCTGGCGGATCTCGCGCATGTCGACGGCGTAGTCGAAGGAGTAGTGGAGCGCCGAGGTGTACGAACGGGCTCCGCAGCCGAGGCCGATCATGCCGTCGGTCTGGCAGGCGTAGTCGTCGGCCGCCTGCTTCGGGGCGTCCGCCCGGCGGAACATGCGCATCGAGACCTGCTCGTAGCCGTGGGCGAGGAGGTGGTCCCGGCCCTGGCGGTAGAGGCGCAGGCGCTGGGCGTCCCAGGCGGCGTCGGCCTCGGCGCCGAGGCGGCCGAGGCCGGTGAGCGGTCGTACGTACAGGGGGTAGAGGTAGAGCTCCTCGGGCCGCCAGGCGAGCGCCGCGTCGAGCGAGAAGCGCCAGGTGTCGGTGTTCTGGCCCTCGATGCCGTAGATCAGGTCGATGTTGAGCACCGGGATGCGGGCGTCGCGGACGGCGGCGAGGGCCGTCTCGACGTCCGCGCGGCGCTGGGGGCGCACGGCCGCGCGGGCCTCGGACTCGACGAAACTCTGGACGCCGAGGCTGAGGCGGGTCGTGCCGCGGTCGGCGAGCACGGCGAGACGGCCGGGGGTCGCGGTGGCCGGAGACGCCTCGACGGACAGGGGCACGGAGCTCAGGTCCGCGCCCATCCGCTTCTCCGCTATGTCGCAGAGCCGTTCGAGCTCGCCGGGGTCGAGGAAGGTGGGGGTGCCGCCGCCGAACGCGGCGGCGGCGAAACGGGGTTCGCCGTGGCCCAGGGCGTCGCGGACGGCGGTCGCCTGCCGGTCGAGCGCGTCGAGGTAGCGGCCGGTCAGTTCGCCGGGGGCGCCGATCCGGGTGAAGAGGTTGCAGAAGCCGCAGCGGACCTCGCAGAACGGTATGTGGAGGTAGAGGGAGAGGGCGTTCTTGGGCTCGTCCGCCCAGAGGCCGCGGAGGGAGGGACGGTTCTCCAGCTGGCGGTACGCCGTCTTGTGCGGGTAGGCGTAGACGTAACTCTGGTAGGGGCGGGGCGTCGTGGTGCTCATCGGGTGGCCCCTTGGTCGAGGGTGAAGTGGGCGTAGGGGACGGTCCAGACGGCCTCGTGGCCGAGGCGGTGGCCGGTGTAGCCGTCGTCGCCGTACGCCGTGCCGTGGTCGGAACAGACGATGGCGAAGCAGGGGCGGCGATTGCTCGCGGCGGCGAACAGGCGGCCGATGTGCCGGTCGACGTACTCCAGAGCCGCCGCGTGGGTGGCGCGCGAGTCGCCGGCCTCGCGGGTGGCGCCGGGCAGGTGGAACCAGTTCGGCTGGTGCAGCGCGGAGACGTTGACGAACAGGAACAGCCGCTGGTCCGCCGGGAGCCCGGCGACGACCTGCTCGGCCCGGGCGACCTGTTCCTCGAAGGACGTGGGCGAGGCCACGCCGAACTCCGGCTCCCAGTGGCTCTCCTGGAACATCCCCGGCAGCACCGAGCCGAGTGGGCCCTGCCGGTTGAAGAAGCCGACACCGCCGATGCACACGGTGCGGTAGCCGGCGCCCGCGAGGCCGGAGACGAGGTCGGGGGTGTCGAAGACGAAGGTGCGCTCCGCGGTGGTCTCGCTGCCCGCGAAGCGCGCGGCGAACAGCCGGGGGTGGGGCCCCGGCGTGGCGGGCGTGGGCAGGAAGCCCGCGAAGATCGCCTGGTGCGAGGCGTAGGTGAAGCTGCCGGGCGCGTGCCGCTTCTCCCACGCGCCGCCGGGCAGGCGGGCGGCCAGGTGCGGTATGCGGCCGGCGGCGGCGAGCTCGGCGGCGACGTCGTGGCGGAGGGTGTCGAGGGTGACGAGCAGCAGGTCGTGGCTGCCGACGATCTCGTTCATGTCAGGTGATCGCATGGTGGTTCCTTGTCGGGCGCCGCACGAGGGGAGGTACGGCGCGTTGCACGGCGCTCTGGGGAGCGCGTTGTACGGCGGCGACCTGCGCCGCGTAGGTGTCCAGGCCCTCGGCGCCGCTGCCGGGCAGCCCGGTGAGGCGCGGCAGCAGATCGCCGAACGCGTTGACCTCGCCGACGGCGAAGCGGCGCCAGCCGACGGCGGGCAGCAGATCGACACCGACACAGAGGGTGCGCGGGAAGCAGGCCGCTGCCCGCTCGCACACCTCCACGGCCTCCTCCCAGCCGCCACCGGCCGCGGCCATGGCGGCGCGGGCCTCGTCGAGGTCCCCGCGCGCACCGCCGAGATGGAGGTTGGTCATGGGGGAGCGGCTGGTCCGTACGACGGCGTGCGTGGCCCTGCCGCCGACCACGACGACCCGCAGGTCGGCGGCCCGGCCCCGCTGGGCGGCCTTGGGCAGCCAGCGTTCGATGTGGAGGCCGTCCGGTGCGAGCGCGTCCACGATCGCCGCGATCTCGCCTTCGTCCGTACAGCGGCGTACCCGCAGGGAGTTGAAGAGCCGTCCCCGCGGATCGCGCTCCACGGAGGTGGTGGCCCGTACCCGGCCGGGGCCCGCCGTTTCGACGGCCAGCACGCCGGAGGCCGACGAGCCGTGCGCGAGCTTGACGAAGGCACGCGGCATCCGGTGCGCGCGCAGCAGTTCACGTACGTCCGGCCAGCCGCCCACCTCCGGGGCCGTGGCCCCGGAGGTGGGCGAAGGCGGCACGGGTACGCCCGCGTCGTGCAGCACGGCATGGCACAGCCGCTTGTCGAACAGCACCGCCAGCTCGTCGGGGTCGTCGAGCAGGGTGCGGCCCGCCGCCGCCCGGCCCACTTCCCGTACGGCCTCGGTGAACCGCTCGTACCAGCGCGCCGATCCCTCCACCCGGGTGCCGTCGCCGACGCCCCGCAGCAGCCGCTCGACCTCGGGGTCCTCGCCGGGCGAGTCGATCCGTACGGTCTCGCCCGGCCGGAACGAGGCCCGGCCGCCGAGCACGTCGAGCCAGGGGACGACGCGCGCGGCGGGGAGCCCGGCGGCGGCCACGGCCTCCTGGAAGAGCGCGACGCGGCGGTTGGCGGGGTTGCCGACGACCGCGAAGCGCGGCCCCGGGTGCTTGGCGTCACTCGTCGACGGCGACATAGCGGGGTTCGTCTTCCTCGGGATCCCAGTAGTCGGGCCCGTCGAGGTCCAGCCGCACGCCGTGCGGTTCGAGTGCCTTGCGCAGGCGCTGCTGGAGGGGCTCGGTGATGTAGTGGTGGTGCAGGTCCAGCTCGCTCAGGTGCGTGAGCGGCTGGCCGTCGAGCAGGGCCTGCGCGCCGGTGTCGCCGAGGGTGCCCATCGACAGGGCCAGTGAGTCCAGTCGGGCGACGACGGGCGCGGCGGCCACCGCTGCCGCGATCTCGTCCTGGATCTCGCTGTTCTGCACCCCCAGGTGGCGCAGGCGCGGAAGGGCGCCGCCGGACAGCAGGGGCGCGAGGTCGGCCACCGTCGCGTCGCCGCCGTGATGCGTGACCCCCAGCCACAGCTCCAGGCGCTCCAGGGCGGGCAGGCGGGAGGCGCCGACGGCCCGGACGACGGAGCCGGGCAGGCCGCCGGATTCGAAACGCAGCACCCTCAGGGCGTCGTGGCGGACCGGCCGCAGAGCCAGCATGTCCGTGTCGGAGAGCGACTCGCCGCAGCCGCGCACCGTCAGTTCCTCGAGCCGCGGGAATGCCTCAAGACACGGAGTGACGTCGGTCAGTTCCAGCCAGGACACCTCGCACTCTTCGCTGATGACGTCGGCGAGGAAGAGGCCGCGGAGCGCCGGGAAGCGGTCCGCGGCCGCGAGGACCAGGTCCAGGGCGGGGCGCAGGGGCTCGTACTCGTCCTGCCACCACGGGCCGATCACCAGCGCACGGACCCGCGCGCAGTCCACGGAGCCGAGGAAGCGGCGCCACAGCTCGGTGAACGTGTTCTCCTCGTCCCACAGGCAGTCCAGGCGCCAGGCCACGGAGTCCGCGGGCGGAAGGGGCGGCGCGTGCGGGTCGCCTGGCTCGGGCAGGGTGAGGACGGGAAGCCCGTGGAAAATCCCGGGGTGCTCGATGTCGGTCATGGCCGGATCACTCCGCCACGGCGGTGTAGCGGCCTTCGGCGCCGCGGTTGTCCCACGGCTCCAGACGGTCCGACAGGTCGACACCCACGCCGTGGGGCTCCAGGGCGTCGGCCACCCGCTGCCCCATTTCCTCGGAGAGGAAGTGGTGATGCAGATCGAGGTGTTCGAGGTGGGTGAGCGGCTGGCCTTCGAGCAGCGCGGCGGCGCCCTCGTCGCCGAGGGTTCCGTTCGACAGGTCGAGGGTGTCCAGCCGGGCGACGACGGGGGCCGACGCCACGGCCGCGGCGATCTCGTTCTGGATCTCACTGTTGCGCAGCCCCAGGTGGCGCAGCCCGGGGAAGAGGGTGCCGGAGAGCAACGGCGCGAGGTCGGCGGTCTCGGTGTCGCCGCCGTACTCGGAGACGCCGAGCCACAGGTCCAGGTGGTCCAGCGAGGGCAGTTCGCTCTCGGTGACGCCGCGCACGACCTGTGCCGGCAGGCCGCCCGACTCGAAGACGAGCGAGCGCAGCCGCTCGTGCCGCACCGGCGGGAAACGCAGGCCCGGGCCGCCGCGCACACCGAGCTCCAGCAGACGGGGGAAGGCGCTGAGCAGGCCCGTGACGTCGGAATGCTCGATCCAGGAGATCTCGGCCTCCTCCTGGGACAGGTCACCGATGAAGACGGCCTCCAGGGAGGTCAGCCGGTCGGCCGCGGCGATGACCAGGTTGACGGGGTAGCTCGAATCCTTCTCGTACGTCTCGCCCCACTGGCCGATGATCAGCGCGCGTACCCCCGTGGGATCGACGGTCCTCAGGAACGCGTCGAACCTTTCCTCCCAGGGTCCGTCCTCGTCCTCGAACGGATCCACGCAGATGCGCCACGCCGCCGCGCCCGCGGCGGGCAACGACGCCGGGAGGCCGGGACGGAAGTCGACGGCCGGGAGGCCGAGCAGTTCCTGCAGATGGTCCACACCGGACATGACCCTGGTCTCCTGACGCTGTTGACACTGTGCGAGCGACTGACGTGCGAAAGGTTTATCAAGCGGCACTGACAATCCCGTGAGCGGGTTCTTTTCCGCAGGTCAGGCGCGATTGTCAGACCCGGGCCGTAGCGTTTTCCACGTGGTCGGCACAGGGTGTGCGGCCCGGGAGGGGAGACAGCCATGTACCGGCAAGGGGACGTACTGATCGTGCCGTTGGACGGATCGGCGGTGCCGGCGCATCTGGCGGACGCCTCAGGTGAACGGCGCGACGCGCGAGGCCGGCTGGTGCTCGCGCTGGGCGAAGTCACCGGGCACGCGCACGCGGTGCAGGGACCCGGCAGGCTGCTGCGGGAGGCGGGTCCCCTCGATCCGATGCTGCTCCATCTGCCCGAGGGCGGACGGGTCGTGCACGAGGAGCACGCGGCGATACCGCTGCCCAAGGGCTGGTACCGGGTGGTGCGCCAGCGCGAGTACGTACCGGGATCGGTCCGCATCGTCGCGGACTGAGGACGCGGAACCAGGGACGCGGGACCACGGGCACGAAACCACGGGCCAGGGATCAGGGATCAGGGGACAGGGAATTCGATGCAGCATGTGAACACTTGGCGGGCCGTCGCGGCGGCGACCGGTGCGGCGGACCGCGCGGCCGCGGAGGAGGGCGTGCGGCTCGCCTACCGCACGGCGGGACTGGCGGAGCCGGAGCGGATCGTCTGGGCCGCCTCGCCCAAGGCGGCGGTCGAGGCCGTCGAACGGCTCACCGGTGCGGGACGCTCGGTGCGCGACGAGGTGCGCACCGGGCCGTGGGCCGAGGAACGGCGCCGTCTGCACGACGAGTTGGGGCCGGCGGGCTGGGCCGACCTGTGGTCCGCCACCGGGGCCCAGCTGTGGGACACCACCAGGGAACTGGCAGAGCGGATACGGACCGGAGTCGTCGCCGGGCTCATGGAGCGGCCGGAGGACGAGTCCGACGTACGGCTGGTCCTGCTCGACGCGGTGCTCGGCCAGCACGACGCCGCCTGGCTCGCGGCGTTCGACGGCCGGGGGGAGCGGCTCGCGGGGCTGGCGCAGGTGGCCAGACACGCGGGCTGGTGGTGGCCGTACGAGAACGCCGTGGTGATCAGCGAGCGGCCGGTGGAGCTGCACCGTGACGAGGCCGGACGGCTCGACCGGGGCGACGGCCCCGCCCTGGCCTTCGCCGACGGGTTCGCGCTGTACGCCTGGCGCGGTATGCCCGTACCGGCGGCGTTCCTCGACGAGTTGACGTCGTTGACGCCCGCGCGCATCCGGGCCGAGGAGAACGCCGAGCTGCGGCGCGTGATGCTGGAGCACTACGGCTACGACCGCTACCTCGCCGAATCGGACGCCCAGCCCGTCCACCGCGACGATACCGGCGTCCTCTGGCGCATAGCCCTGCGGGGTGACGAGGACGTGGTGATGGTCGAGGTGGTCAACTCCACGCCCGAGCCGGACGGCACACACCGTACGTACTGGCTGCGCGTGCCGCCCGGGACGAGGACGGCGAAGGAAGGGGTGGCCTGGACGTTCGGTCTCGGCCAGGAGGCGTACGAACCGGTGCGTCAGACCTGAGAAAAGCCTGCGCGGGCTCCAGGGAGGGACAGCGGCGCCAGGTGCCCCAAGGAGCTTCAGGGGCTCTCTGGGAGGAGAGGAGGCCGCCTGGTCCGATCAAGGGTCCGTGCTGCCCTCCGTCGTGCAGGCGTGGGCGTCCGCCCGCGCGCCCGGGCGGGCGCACTCCTCCAGTTCCCGGTCGGTGAGGCGCCCGTGCAGGAGCCCGCTGACGTACGCGTCCCCGGCGCCGTTGGAGTCCACCACCGGGCCGGGCGGCACGGTCGCGGGGACCGGGTGCGGGGTGCGGCTGCCGTCCCGCGTCAGCAGGTACGAGCCGGCCGTGGCCACCAGGGCCCGGGCGCGGCCCTCGCGCAGGATGTCCCGCGTCCCGGAGGCGATCCGTTCGCCGGCGCCCGCCGCACTGAGGAACACCAGGTCGCAGCGGAGGGTGAACTCCTTGTGGTGGCCGGTGAGTCCGTCCCAGTCGTGCAGATCGGTCGAGAGCGGGACGCCGAGCTCATGGATGTCGTCGAGCAGGCGCCGGGCGAAGTTCATGACGGACAGATGGACATGCCCGGTCCGCCGCAGGCGGGGGAGGCAGAAGTCGCGGGGCATCCGCAGACCGTCGGGATCGCGGGCGTCGTAGAAGGACATCCGGCGGCCCGTCGAGCTGCCGACGAGGTTCACCGCCCGGCGGGTGCCCGCGGGCGAGACCAGCGGTTCGAAATCGACACCGCCCTTGGCGAGCCGCTCTCCGACCTGCCCGCCGGCCCGGTCGTCACCGAGGAAGTCGATGAACTTCACTTCGAGCCCAAGAGCCCGGCAGCCCAGCGCGACATTGCCTCCGGTGTGGCCCGGCCACTCGCGGACGGGTGGCACGCCGATCGAGTCGGTGAGCGGTACGGGCAGCGAGTCGACTCGTACGACCGTGTCCACCCCGCTGCCGCCGACCACCAGGACGTAGCACCTCGCGCGTTCGGACCGCTGTTCCGGCACCGCATCCCCTTCCGGTTCCGCTGGGCGCGATATGGCTGGTGGGGAGAGGTGGCAGGGCTGGAGCGGTGACAGCGCTGGAGTGGTGCGATCGGTCCGGTGGCGACCGGTGCTGGGATGGCCTCCTGACTCCGGAAGGACCAACTCCATGTCCGTACGTACGGCATCGGCGGCATCGGCGGCGTCCACGCCCGCCACGTCTGCCGCGTCCGCCATCTTCCCCTCGTCGTTCCTCTCGCCGGTCGCGTCCCGAGCCCTCACCGCCGTCGTACTCACCGGCGGACTGCTGGTGATCGGCGGCGCCGCACCCGCCATGGCGGCGCCACCGTCCGCCCCCGCGACCGTCCTCCCGGCAGCCGCGCCCGCTGCCCCTGCCGCTGCTGCCGCCACCGTCTCCGTGAGCGGCGACGGCAGAGCCTCGGCCGCCCCCGACATCGCTGTCCTCACCGCCGGGGTCGAGACGACGGAACCCACCGCGAAGCGGGCGTTGGCCGCCCAGTCCGCGGCCGCCGACGCGCTGCTCGCCGCCGTGCGCGAGCAGGGCATCGACGACAGCGACGTACGGACCGAGAGCCTCTCCCTGAACGCCGTCCACCAGCACACCGACCGGGGGGCCTCGAAGCCGACCGGCTACCAGGCGGGCCAGTCCTTCTCCATCACGATCCGGGACATCGGCAGGACCGGCGCGGTCATGGAAGCCGTGACCGACGCGACGGGTGACGCGGGCCGGATCAACGGCGTCGCCTTCGACGTGGCCGACCCGTCCGCCCTGCGCGCCAGGGCCCGCCAGGCCGCACACGCCGAAGCGCGGTCGAAGGCCGAGCAGTACGCGCGGCTCAGCGGCCACAGGCTGGGACGGCTCGTCTCACTGGCGGAGACGGGAGGCGGGGCGCACCGCCCGCTGGACGTGCCCACCGCGGCGTTCAGCGAGGGCAGAGTGCCGGTGGCATCCGGTGAGGTCCAGGAAGAGGTCACCGTCACCGCGGTGTACGAACTGGAGTAATTCATCCGGGGCGCGGCACGCGTCGTCGTGCCGCTGCCGCTGTTCCTGGCGATCGGACCGGTCTTCTACGCGCGGGGCGCGAAGACGCGGCGCTCCAAGGGATGAGCGATCCGGTTACGGGATAGCGTGCGCGGCATGGGTGATGCGTACGTGTGGGTGGCCGATCTGGACGCCCGGCCGGAGGAAGCCGCCGTGCTCGCCGGCCGGGTCGTGGACTGGCTGGAGCACCGGGGCATCGTCCGGGGCGAGCTGACGAGCTGCCTGCCCGGCGACGGACTCGGCAGGCCACCGGGACCGCACGCCGCGCACGCCGTCACCGAGGACGCGGTGCCGACGGGCGCGGCGTGCGGCGTGGTCATGGAGATCGAGCGCCGGGTGTACACGGGCGCGGGCCTCTGGACCGCCACCTGCCCGCACTGCGGTGCCAAGACAGAGCACGCGGACAGCGGCCCCGACATGTGGACGCCCTCATGGGCCCCGCTGTTCGACGACCTGTACGCCTGGTTCGGCGGTACGGGCCCGGGCAGCGGGACCTGTGTGCGCTGCGGTGAGCGGGCCGACTTCCTCGCGTGGCGGATGGATCCGCCGGTCGCGGTCGCGCACCTGGGGCTGGTGCTGTGGAACTGGCCGCCGCCGGCCGAGCCGTTCCTGACGGAACTCTCCGGGGTGCTGGGCGGACACCGGCTGGTGACCGCGAGGACCACCGTCTGACGAACCGCTGCCGGGTCCTGCGGGGCTGTTCCCCTGCCCGCCCCTTCCCGCGGTGACATGGCGCGGCCCTCACCGGGAAATCCAGCCCGTACGGGGTTTCGAGGACACCCCGGAGGGCGTCCGGGGGCCAGGGGCGTGCTGTGCTCCCCGTTCGGCAAGGGGCGGGTCGGGGGAAAGCGCCCCCAGGTACTACCGCGCGGCGGCCGCGGCTGCCGCGGTCCGTCGTCAGCAGAGCCACCACGGCCTCCCGGACGGGAGCGGCACCGGGCCGCCGTTCACCGGGCGGCGGAGCCGGCCGTACGCCGTCCACCCGTTCCGCGGCCTCCAGGAGGCCCAGCGGTACTTCGACGTGCACGGGCCGGGGCCGCTCGGTGCGGAAGAGGGTGAAGGCCCGCGCCACCGCCGCACCGATCTCCTCGACCGCCGACACCCGGTGGCTGAAGGCGACGACCCCGCGCAGCGCCTCCTTCTGGCCGCGCATCTCGTGCAGCATGCCGGTCGGCTGATGCCGACCTCGGCGGCCCTGCGCCACAGGTCCCAGGACGTCTCGGTGTCCGCCTCGCCCACGGCGCGTCCCCGGGGCCTGATCTCCTCACGCGCGAAGGTGCGGGTGAGTTCGACCATGTCGCGCTGCTCCGCGCTGAGCGGAACGGGATCGGTGGGGAGGCCGAGCATGGGCGCCTCCAGGCACGACGACGGTGTCTCCACGGCAGGTTGACTGAACCATCAGTCAGTGTCTGGAGCCGGGCGGGCCCCGGTCGACGAGATCCGTCACTGAACCATCGATCAGTTCAAGCCAGGCTGTGCGACCTGTTCCGCGCGCGCTTCCGCGACCTGTTCCGCACTCGCTCCCGCGACAATCTCGTCCCGCACTGTCGGACCCGGCGCACATAATGGAAAAGAGAACTGAGCCCCTGGAGGTCCTGTGACCGGTGCTGACGCCCTGCCGCCGCTGCGATCCCGGCTGCGTGCACTGCGGACCGCCGCTTTCGGCGCGGATCCGGCGGGAGAGCGGATGGAGCGCATCCGCCGCTCGCCCCACTTCGCCGACGGGGTCTTCCAGAACCCGGTGAGTGCCGGGCCGAGGGCCTCCGCGACGACTCTGGAATTCGCGAAGCTCTACTTCCGCAAGGAGGAGCGGCGCCGTAGGTCTCCTGTCGGGCCAGTGCCTCTCCACGCCACGACCCTCGCCGATCTGGCCCAGCCTCCGGCCACGGGGCTGCGTCTCACCTGGATGGGTCATTCGAGCGTGCTCGCCGAAATCGACGGGCGGCGCGTGCTCTTCGATCCGGTGTGGGGGCAGCGCTGCTCCCCCTTCGCCTTCGCGGGGCCCAAGCGGCTGCATCCCGTTCCCGTGCCGTTGGCCTCCCTCGGTCCCGTCGACGCCGTGGTGATCTCCCACGACCACTACGACCACCTGGACATGCCCACCATCCGTGCCCTCGCGGGCACCGGCACGGTCTTCGTGGTGCCGCTCGGCGTCGGCGCCCACCTGGAACGCTGGGGCGTGCCCGCCGACCGGATGCGCGAGCTCGACTGGAACGAGACGGCGAAGATCGCCGGACTCGGCCTGACCGCCACCCCCGCCCGCCACTTCTGCGGCCGCGGCCTGCGCAACCAGCAGCACACCCTCTGGGCCTCCTGGGCCGTCGCGGGGCCGGAGCACCGGATCTACCACAGCGGCGACACCGGTTACTTCGAAGGCTTCAGGGACATCGGCGCCGAGCACGGCCCGTTCGACGCGACCATGATCCAGATCGGTGCTTACAGTGAGTACTGGCCGGACATCCACATGACCCCTGAGCAGGGGATCCGCACCCATCTCGACTTGCAGGGCGGGCAGCCGCTCGGGGTGATGCTGCCGATCCACTGGGGCACGTTCAACCTGGCTTTCCATCCGTGGGCGGAGCCGGCCGAACGGACCATGTTCGCCGCGCACGAGGCCGGTGTGGCCACTGCCGCGCCCCGGCCGGGGGAGCCGTTCCAGCCGGCCGACAGGCCGGCGGTGACTCCGTGGTGGCGGTCGGTGGCCGGACCCGTCGAGGGCGGCTGGCCTGTCTGGCCGCCGGTGGAGTCGGCCCAGTTGGACCTCGCGGCCGACTGAGTGCCGCGGGCCACAAGTCCCGGTGATCCGCGGCGGCCGGTCTGCGAGCCCGGCTGGAACACTTCCGGGGTGACGGCCGGAAGGGCGCCATTCCCATACGACGGCACCGGCTCGGCGGTGGAGGCCCCGGGCACCGTGTTCCGGTGTTTCCCCGGCGTACGCGAAAACCGGCTGCGGTCAGCGGCCGGAGCACCGGTGGAAAACACGAAGTCCCCCGCCGCTCGCGCGGTTGGGGACTTTGCTTCCTCCAAGGGTGAATACGTCAATGCGCCGCCTGGTACTTCTCCATCAAGTCGGCCGGGATACGGCCGCGGCTGTTCACCTCAATGCCCTGGCTCTGGGCCCACTCGCGGACCTTGGCCGCATCTGTACCGCCGGACTGCGCGCGCTTGACGATCCGGCGGGCACCACCGCCGTTGACCTTGCGGCCCGCACCCATAAAAGGCCCCAGGACATCCAGTAGTTTCTGGTAGTTGTCCGGTCCCAGGTCGATCTCGTAGTTGACACCGTCCACGCTGAAGGCGTGAGTGGCGATGTCCTCGCCCTCGGTTCCGGTGAGATCGTCGGTATAGATCGTTACGGTGCGCTGAACCATCGAAGTAGTCCCTTTCCTGTTTGTGGAAAATAGCCTACTCGCCGTGGCGAGAGCCAGTCACCTGATGCCTTGCCCGAAGTTACGGACTGCCCGCCACTCAAGCGGGATGTAATGCCCAAATGGGACGGTCTTGCTCTCCGGAAGGTGAATCCAGGCGGTCACTGGTGTCATGGTTGCTCGTAAAAAGAGCGGAGCGTCATTAGCCGTACGGCGGCGTTCTGGGACTCCGCCGGTGGCAAACCGGTGGTCTTCCCTGCCGGGCTTTATGCCGCCTGCTGTTGTGTGCCTGTTTCCATTCCGGGGGCGCTGAATGAATTTCCCCCGTCCGCCCCCCGACCGGCCCCGCGTGCCGTCCCGGAGCGGCCCCGGCCGGAAGTCCGGACGGCCGGGGCCGCTGGGGTCGTGGGTTTTCGGTCTGGCGTGCGAGGTGCCATACCAGAGTGGGGAGCTGTGTGGGCAGGTTCGGCAACTCCCGTCGATCATGAAAGGTTGCCGACTACTGTGTGTGTCCGGTGATCGACATGGGGCCACATCGCCCAGGTTGAGCAGCCCAGACCGGCAGTGGTCGAACAGTCGAACAGACGTAGTGCGTCGATCCCTGGGACCCACGTACCAAGGACACTGATGTCTCAACTCCGCGCACCCGCCGGGCGCGCAGACCGCCGTGAGGGCGGGCGGCACGGACGGCCGGGCGCACGCCCCCACCCCGCGCAGCCGATGCCCGATGCCCATCTGCGCCCTCAGCTCCTGCGTGCCGCCGTGCTTCCGGCCGTCGTGGTCACCCTCAGCGGTGCCGCCGCCGTGCTGTTCACCCTCCGCTCCGCTGCCACCGGGCCGACGCGCGACTTATGGGTCGCGCTCGCCGGGGCCGCGGCCCTCGTCGTCGTCGCGCTGGCGGCGGCCGTCGTGGGCGCCGACCGGGCCGCGAAGACCGTGTCCGACCGCTGCGACGCACTGCGCAGGTCCAGCGCCCGCGGGCAGGCCGACCTGCGCGCGCTCGTCGAGCAGCTGCGGCGCGGCGAGGAGCCGCCCGTCCGGCGCACACCGCCGCCCGGCGCGCAGGGCGGCGACGAGTTCGGCCTGCTGGAACTGGAGCTCGGGCGGGCGCACGAGGCCGCCGTGGGCGCCGTCGTGCAGGTCGCCCAGTTGTCCAGCAGCGCCGACGCGGACCAGAAGGTCGAGGTCTTCGTCAATCTGGCCCGCCGTCTCCAGTCGCTCGTGCACCGCGAGATCCAGCTGCTCGACGAGCTCGAGAACGACGTCGAGGACCCCGACCTGCTCAAGGGCCTCTTCCATGTCGACCACCTGGCCACCCGCATCCGCAGGCACGCGGAGAACCTCGCCGTTCTCGGCGGCGCGGTCTCCCGGCGCCAGTGGAGCAACCCGGTGACCATGACGGAGGTACTGCGCTCCTCGATCGCCGAAGTCGAGCAGTACTCACGGGTCAAGCTGGTGCCGCCGATCGACGGCACCCTGCGCGGCCACGCCGTCGCCGACGTCATCCACCTCCTCGCCGAACTCGTCGAGAACGCCACGGTGTTCTCCGCCCCGCACACCACCGTGCTGCTCCGCGCCCAGCACGTCACGGCGGGCCTGGCCATCGAGGTCGAGGACCGGGGCCTGGGCATGCCCGTCACCGAGCAGAACAAGATGAACGCCCTGCTCCACGACCCGGACAACGTCGACGTCGGCCACCTTCTCCAGGACGGGCGCATCGGCCTCTTCGTGGTGTCCGCGCTGGCTCGCAGACACGGCATCACCGTCCGCCTCCAGGCCAACATCTACGGCGGTGTCCAGGCCGTACTCGTCCTGCCCCAGGGGCTGTTGGGCGGGGACGACCAGGACGGTCTCGCGCGGGTGGCGACCGCCGGGACGCGGCAGGAGACTCCGGCTCCCGCACCGGCGCCGGGCGCCCCCGCACCCGCGCCCGCCGCCCCCCAGGCCCCCGCTCACCTGACCGGAGCCCACGGCAACGCACCGCTCCCGGTGCGCGGCGACCGGGAGGACCGGCCGACCCCGGCCGCCGCCCACCCGGGCGTCAACCGTTCCACCGCGCCCGCGTTCCCCCTCGAACCTGTCCCCGCGCAGCCGCAGTCGCAGCCGCCCGCGGACGGATACGGGAGCGGCACGGTGAGCGGCCGCCCCCGGCTGCCCAGGCGCCGCAGCCAGGAAAACCTGGTGCCCGAGCTGAGAGAGGCCCCCGCCGCACGCCAGGAGGACGACCACCCCGCCCTCCACGACCCGGGTCTGATGGCGGCCTTCCAGCGAGGCATCGGCCTGGCGGAGGCACAGCCGGACCCGCACCTCTTCCCACAGCCGGACCCGGCCCCGGACTGGGCACCGGCACCGGACTGGGCACCGGCCCCCCAGCAGCCGCAGCCGTACCACCCGCGAGGGGAGGGTGCGGGCTGACCGCACCCCTCGTCCTCCCCGTCCTTCCGTCCCGCGGTACCCCAAGGAGTAGATGCACCATGGCGAGTGATGCGCCGACCGGCCGAGTGTCCGACCTCGACTGGCTGTTGAGCGGCCTGGTCCAGCGTGTTCCCTTCACGCGCCACGCGGTTCTGCTCTCCGCCGACGGCCTGGTGAAGTCGGTCCACGGTCTCGACAACGACAGCGCCGACCACATGGCCGCCCTCGCCTCCGGCCTGTACTCGCTCGGCCGCAGCGCGGGCGCCCGTTTCGGTGACGCAGGCGAGGTCCGCCAGATCGTCGTGGAGCTCGACTCCACCCTCCTCTTCGTCTCCACCGCGGGCTCCGGCACCTGTCTCGCGGTACTCGCGGGCCGCGATGCGGACGCGGCGGTGCTGGGCTACGAGATGGCGATGCTCGTCAAGAGCGTACGGCCGTACCTGGCGACACCGGCCAGGCAGAGGGCGGGCGCACCGAGCGCCACGGGATTCTGAGGGTGCCGCCCTCGCAGGACGTGCCGTGGCTCGACGACGCGGCCGGCCGGCTCGTCCGCCCGTACGCGGTGAGCGACGGCCGCACCCGTCCCACCACCGCCCTCGACCTGCTGTCCATGGTGCGGGCCACCGGAGTGGAGCCGCTGATGCACCTCGGGCCCGAGCACGCCCAGGCACTCGGGCTGTGCGCACGTCCCACCTCGGTGGCGGAGATCGCGGCGTACCTGCGGCTCCCCGTGGCCGTCACCAAGGTGCTGCTGTCCGACCTGGTCGGCTGCGGAGCGCTCACCACCCATGCCCCCCGCTTCGACGACCAGCCCACCGACCTATCCCTGCTGGAGGCAGTGCTCGATGGCCTACGACGACGGCTCTGATCTGTTTCCCACCGCACTCAAGATCCTCGTCGCGGGCGGGTTCGGCGTCGGCAAGACGACCTTTGTGGGAGCGGTCAGCGAGATCGCACCGCTGAGCACGGAAGAACTGCTCACCCAGCTGAGCGTCGGGACCGACCGGCTGGAAGGTGTCGAGGACAAGTCCACGACGACCGTCGCCATGGACTTCGGCCGGATGACTCTCGACGACCGGCACGTGCTGTACCTCTTCGGCACCCCCGGACAGGAGCGCTTCTGGTTCATGTGGGACGAACTCTCCAAGGGCGCTCTCGGCGCCGTGGTGCTCGCCGACACCCGCCGCCTCCAGGACTGCTTCGCGGCCCTCGACTTCTTCGAGCGGCGCGGCATCGAGTTCGTCGTGGCCGTCAACGAGTTCGACGGCGCCCACCGCTACGCACCGGAGGAAGTGCGGGCCGCGCTCGACCTCGGCCACGAGATCCCCGTCGTGCTGTGCGACGCCCGTGTCGCCGCCTCGGGGATCAACGCGCTGGTCACCCTCGTCCGGCACCTCCTCACCCTCACCCCGGCCCTGCCGAGTTACGGAGCACCCACATGACCCACCACAGGATCGGCCCCCTGCTGCTTCCCCCCGCCGACCCCCAGGCGCCCGCCCGTGTCCAGCGGCTCCACCAGCTCGGGCTGGGCGACCGGGCCGTGCCCGCGTTCGACGCGTTCGCCGACCGGCTCGCGGAGGTGACCGGCGCGCCGTACTCCATGGTCAACTTCATCGACGAGAACCGGCAGTTCTTCGCCGGACTGCACACCCCGGCCGGCACGCACAGCGGTACCGACCTGGGCACGGTGGCCGCGACGAGCCTCATCGGCCGGTTCCTCGCCCGCGACCACGGCTACTGCCCGCATGTCGTCGCGCGGCGCAAGGCGCTCGTCCTGGAGGACGTCTGCGACTACCCGCGGTTCGCGGGCAACCCGGTCGTCGACGAGATCGGTATCCGGTCGTACATGGGCGCGCCCGTCATCGACCGTACGGACATCCTGCTCGGCACCGTCTGTGTCGTCGACACCGAGCCGCGCCAGTGGGGGCGGGCGGGACTGGAGACGATCAAGGCGATGGCCGCGGAGCTGGCCGAACTGATCCGGCGCCGGGAGGACGGCGGGATCTGGCTCTGACGGAGGTCCGCACACCGCACACAGTGCACAGCACACGGCACAGCGCACACGCCGCGCGGTGACGTCATACGTTCGCGGCCGATCCGTCGGGGAAGCCCAGCCGGACCGATCCGGCCACGACCTCGACCGTGACGGCCTCGCGCAGCGCCTGGGGGTGGACCGTGTCCCGGGACAGCGCGATCAGGGACACCTGGACGCTGTGCTCGCCCGGATGGGCGCCGAGCCGCAGATACGGTGTCGCGGAGTGCGGACACGTACGCGTTGGCCTGTACGTCGCGCCAGACCGCGGCCTCCTCCCCGTCCCAGCCGTACAGCGCCACGACCGCACTGGTCAGGCCGTCGGCCGTACGGGCCAGGGCCCAGCCGGGGCCCGTTTCCGCCCGGGGGCGCACGGACCCCGCCACCGCGTGGCCGCCCTCGCGTACGCCCGCCCCTTCCGGGGCCTCCACCCGGTGGGCGCGTACCTCCCACGGCCCGTACAGCACGCCGGCCGTGTCGATACGGAACTCCCGCTCGTCGCCGGGAAGGTGTGCGACGTGCAGGAGGAGGCGGTACGCCCCGCGCAGTCGCCGGGGTTGATCCGGCGGCGGCGTGAAGGGGTGCCGTCGGGCGCGAGGAGCGCGAGATGGTTGTCGACGGCGCGCGTCCAGGCGTGCGCGGCGGCGTCGGCACCGTGGAGTAGCCGAACTTCGCATAGTGCGGATCGTCCTCGGCGTCGCCGGTGAGTGGATTGTGGTCGCTGCCGTGGTTGACGAGGCGCACGATGCCGTCGTGGCGGGGGTGACCGAGCGCGGCGGCGCGTACGCGGGTCCGCAGGTCTTCGTGGACCCGTGGGGTGCCGTTGAGCGCTCGGGACGCCGTGGCCGGGAAGACCTCCACACGGCGGGCGACCGCCTCCAGCGTCACATGGGCCGGTGACTCCCATGCACTCGACTCGACCCCCGTGGGGAGCGGTGGCGGCAGGGTCCCGAAACTTCAGGACGGCCTATTGACCGTGCGTACAGCCAGTCATTAGCGTGGCGACACCTTATCGGAAAGCGCTTTCTGAGAGCGTTCCCGGTCCCCAGCCGCACAGCTCTTCGCAACTGCCTCCGCGTTCCTGAGGAGTTCACCGTGAGCCAGCACGTCATGCCGGGAGCACCGGAAACGCCGGCGGCGGCGCCGGCGACGGCGGCCGGGAAAACGGCGGCCGGAGCGGCCCCGGCCGCCGGAGTCGCCGTACGGGAGAAGCCGGGCACCCGTGAACGGCTCCTCGGCGCGGCGGAGAAGAGCTGGCGTCCCGTCGTCCTCCTGGTGGCCCTGCTCGCCGCCTGGTGGACGGTCGCCGCGGCCGAGCTGGTCGAGGCGTACCTCGTCCCCTCGCCCGGCGCGACGCTCGACGTACTGACACGGAAGACGGGTTACCTCACGCAGCACAGCTGGGTGACCACCTACGAGACGCTGCTCGGCTTCCTGATCGCGGTCGTGGCCGGCGTGTTCGCGGCGGTGGTGATGGTCTACTCGTCGACGGTCGAGAAGACGCTCTACCCGATCCTGCTCTTCGCCCAGGTCGTACCGAAGATCGCCATCGCGCCGCTGTTCGTCGTCTGGCTCGGATTCGGCATCGCGCCGAAGATCCTCATCGCCGTGCTGATCGCCTTCTTCCCCGTCGTGATCTCGATGGTGACCGGCCTCAAGGCGGTCGATCCCGAAATGCTGCAACTGTCGGCGACCATGGGGGCGAGCCCCTGGCAGACCTTCGTCAAGATCCGCTTCCCCGCCTCCCTCCCACACCTCTTCTCCGGGCTCAAGGTGGCCGTCACACTCGCCGTGACCGGCGCCGTCGTCGGTGAGTTCGTCGGCGCCAACGAGGGGCTCGGCTATGTGATCCTCCAGGCCAACGGGAACCTCGACACCCCGATGCTCTTCGCGGGGCTGCTCGTCATGTCACTGATCGGCGTCGTTCTCTTCGTCCTTGTCGAGATCGCCGAGAAGCTGCTGCTCCCGTGGCACGCGAGCCGCCGGGACGCGTCCGTCACCACCACGTACTGACCGCCTACTCATCGCGTACTGATTCCGAGAGGGCCGGCCCCATGCATGCGCGCAGACTTCTGATCGGACTCGTACCGCTGACGTTGGTCGCCACGGCGGCCTGCGGCGACGACGGCTCCGCCACCAGCACGAGCGACTCGGGCGAGAAGCTCGACAAGGTCACGTTGACGCTCAACTGGTATCCGTACGGCGAACACGCCCCCTTCTACTACGGCAAGCAGAAGAAGATCTTCGAGAAGCACGGCATCGATCTGACGATCAGGGCCGGACAGGGGTCACAGAAGACCGTCCAGGCGACGGCCGCCGGTCAGACCGACTTCGGCTGGGCCGACACCCCCGCCCTGCTCGCCGGGGTCGACCAGGGTGTGAAGGTCAAGAGCCTCGGCGTCTTCCTCCAGACCACGCCCGCGTCCGTGCAGTTCTTCGACGCGCAGGGCATCGAGACGCCCGCCGACCTCAGGGGCAGGACGATCGCGGGCACGGCGGGTGACGCGCTCTCCAAGACCTTCCCGATCTTCCTCGAGAAGAACGGGCTGAAGGAGTCCGACGTACAGGTCCAGAACACCGACCCGGCGGGCAAGATCGCCGCGGTGATCTCCGGCAAGACCGACGCGCTGCTCGGCTATGCGAGCGACCAGGGCCCGACCATGCAGAACAAGGCGGACAAGGACGTCGGTCATCTGCGCTTCTCCGAGCACGGTCTGAACTTCTACTCCAACGGCCTGATCGCCGGGCCGAAGAGCCTGGCCGGCCCCAGGGCGGATGTCGCCAAGCGCATGGTCGAGGCCGTCAGCGAATCCTGGGCGGAGGCCGAGAAGGCGCCCGGACCCGCGATCGCCTCGATGGACGGGGCCTCGGAGCAACTCCCGCCCGAGGAGGTGCTGTCGGAGCAGTTCAGGACGACGCTGACGCTGCTGCACACCGACGCGACCGAAGGCAGGGCGCCCGGCGTCAACACCGAGGCCGACTGGGAGCGGACCATCGGTGTCTTCACCGAGGCCGGAATGGTCAGGAGTCCGAAGGACGTGTCGGAGTACTGGGACGCCGGTACGGCGCTGAGGGGATGACGATGGCCAGGGACGCAACGCTCCGCGCTGCGACGTCCGCGGCGGTCGGCATCGACGACGTGGCCGTCCGCTTCCGTACGAAGAACAGGGACGTCACCGCACTGCGCGATGTCTCCCTGGACGTCGCGATGGGCGAATTCGTGGCGATCGTCGGCCCTTCGGGCTGCGGCAAGTCGACGCTCCTCAAGCTGGTCGCCGGTCTGCTGAAGCCGTCCTCGGGCCAGGTCCGGCTCCGCGACGAGCAGGTGAAGGGGCCGCGCCACGACATCGGTTACGTCTTCCAGCGCGCCGCACTCCTGGAGTGGCGCTCGGCCCGGCGCAACATCCTCCTCCAGGCCGAGATGCGCAGGATGCCGGCCGCGCGGGCCCGCGAGCGCGCCGCCGAACTGATCGCGATGACCGGTCTCGGCGGATTCGAGGACGCCTACCCGCACGAGCTGTCCGGCGGCATGCAGCAGCGGGTCGCGCTGTGCCGCGCGCTGCTGCACGAGCCGCCCGTCCTGCTCATGGACGAGCCGTTCGGCGCGCTGGACGCGCTCACCCGCGAGCAGATGAACATGGAGCTCAACCGCATCTGGCGCGAGACCGGCACCACCGTCCTGCTCGTCACCCACTCCATCTCGGAAGCCGTCTACCTCGCGGACCGGGTGGTGGTGATGAGCCCCCGGCCCGGCACGATCACGGAGATCGTCGAGGTCGGGATGGGCGCGGAGCGGGACTACGCGCAGACCATGGGGCGGCCCGAGTTCCGGGACGCCACGACGCACGTCCGGGGGCTCCTGGGAACGGCTGCCGCGGGCGACTGACGCACCGGCCGGAACCGGCGCTCACACCAGTGCGAAGGCGTCCGCCAGCGTGTCCATCTGGGCGGCGAGAAGCGTCGCACCGTCATGCCCCATGCCCGCGAACTGGCCCGCGACTTCCAGACCGACCGCGCCGTGCACCTGTGCCCACGCGAGCACGGCCCCGGCCAGCACCGGTCCGGCGTCCGCGTCCTCGGCGCCCTCGGGGTACTCGACGTACTCGGCCACCCAGCCGCCGACGGTCGCGTCCGACTCCGCCCAGGCGGCCATCTGCCGTACGACCGGCACCGCGGACGCACCAGCCGTCGCTCCGGCGAACACGCGCAGGAACGGACCGAGGACGGCCCGCGCCCGGTCGAGCGTGTCGGCCGGGGCGACGTACCCGGGAAGCGGCGCACCCTGGATCAGCAGATAGCGGTGCGGCTGCGCGACCGCCCAGGCGCGGTAACCGCGCGCGAGTACGTGCAACTGCTCGCGGGGGGACCCGGCCGCGGCGTCGGCGGAGGCCGCTCCCACGGCTGCGGCCGCATCGTCGTACGCGTCCCTGATCAGAGCGTTCAGCAGATCGTCGCGGCTCGCGAAGTAGCGGTAGAGCGCCGGGCCGGACAGCCCCATCTCCTTGGCGATCCGGGTGAGTGCGAGCGCCGCCGCGCCGCCTTCGGCGAGCTGCCGGAGAGCGGCCTCCTTGATCTCCGCGCGTGTCTGCTCCCGGTAGCGGGCCCGGGGCCCTTGCGGGGCTTCGGCGGCCATGAGGGGCTCCTTTCGTTAGCGAGGATCACATGGGTTACGGACCCTAACACTCACCTCTTGCTATGCACCGTCGCGACAGTTACAGTCCATAACAAGAGCGAGGGTCAGTAGCGACGGAAGGGATGAATCATGACGAACACAGGTGGTCTCCAGGTGGTGCTCGGGTCCGGCCCGGCCGGCACGGCGCTCGCCCGAGAACTGGCGCGCCGCGGCCGCCCCGTCCGTCTCGTGAACCGCAAGGGCGAAGGTCCCGCACTCGAAGGAGTCGAGCGGCGTGCCGCCGACATCACGGCCCCGGAAGGCGCACGCGCCGCCACCGAGGGCGCCGCGGTGGTCTACCACTGCGTGAACGTCGACCTTCACCTCCAGGTCGAGGTCATGCCCCGGATCGCGACGGCCGTCCTTGACGCCGTCGGGGCCGTCGGGGCGCGCCTGGTCGTCCTCGACACCCTGTACCCGTACGGCGAGACCCACGGCCGCGTCATGACCGAGGACACGCCCTGGAACGCCACGTCCGCCAAGGGCCGCATGCGCGCCGACCTCGACGCCCGGTACCTGGCCGCCCACCGCGAGGGCCGTGTCCGTGTCGCACTGGGCAGGTCGGCCGACTTCGTCGGGCCCGGCGTCCTCAACTCCTCACTGGGCGGCGCCGTCTTCCCCGGCGCGCTCACCGGGGGAGAGGTGCCCGGCTTCGGCGACATCGGCCTCCCGCACAGCTACACGTACATAGGCGATGTGGCGACCGGCCTCGCCACGCTCGGCGAACACCCGGACGGGGACGGCCGCGTCTGGCACCTGCCGACCGCGCCCGCCCTGACGACCCGCGAGATCTTCACGATGATCGAGGAACGGGTCGGCAGGCCGCTGAACGTCGTAACCGTCGACGAGCCGCGCCCGTTCGGTCCGTTCGACGCGGTGTTCATGGACGCGTACGCCGAGATGTTCTACCAGTACACCGAAGCGCAGATCGTCGACTCGACAGCCATCGAAAAGGCATACGGCCTGGCTCCGGTCCCGCTCGCCGCCGCTCTCGACGCGACCATCGCCTGGTACCGCGAGCTGCTCGCCGGGCGCTGAAGGCGCGAGCGGCGGACGGCGGACGGCGGACGACGAATGCGGACCGCGCTCGCCGCCGCCCCCGGACGCACCTGGGCGTCCGAGGCCGACACCCGTCCTCAGCAGCCCCGCGCCCCCGGCCTCAGTACCGCAGCCGGGACAGATACCCGTAGCTGTTCGACGCGGTCGCGAAGGGATCGGCCGGCGCGTCGTGCTCCACCAGCCACTGCTTCACACCGCCCCGCCGCGCCACGTCGAACATCGCCGGGAAGTCGAGCACCCCGGAGCCCACGTCCGCGATGTCCCCGTCCGGCGCCATGTCCTTGACGTGCAGGACGGGGAAGCGCCGAGGGTGTTCGACGAAGAGCCGCGCCGGGTCGGCGCCGCCCCTGGCAGCCCAGTACACATCCAGCTCGAAACCCACCAGCTCCGGATCGGTCTCGGTGAGCAGGATGTCGTAGAGGTTCTCGCCACCGCTGACCACATGGTCGCTGCCGTGGTTGTGGAAGAGCACCTTCAGGCCCTTCTCGCGGGCCGCGAGCCCCACCCTGTTGAACTGCCGTGCTGCCTCCCGGAAGCCGGCCGGGCTGTGCATCGGACCCGGCAGGCTCGGCACGACGATCCACTTCCCGCCGAGCGTGACGACGTCGTCGAGGGCCTGCGCCAGCCCGCTGCCCGAGACGACGGTGTACGCGACGTGTTCGAGCACCGCCCTGAGCCGGGTCTCGTCGAGCATCCGCCGGATGTCCGCCGCGCTGTTCCCGTGTCTGCCGCTGACCCCGACCGTCGCGTAACCCATCTCCGCGAGGCGGGTGAGCGTCCCCCTGAAGTCCTTCGCCAGGGCAGTGCGCATGGTGTAGAGGTGCATCCCGATGCCGGACGGCGGGATGCGCCGCCGCGAGCCGACGGCCACCGCCTCCGCCGCCTGCGCCGTACCGCCCGTCGTCCCGGCCGCCGCGGCGATCCCCACGGCCGTACCGAGGAACGAGCGCCGTGTGCTCCTGTTCATGTGCGGACCACCTCAACCCACGTCGATCCGGACTGCTCCGGAAGTCGTGTCACCCTTGTCGTCGGTGACGGTCAGATGCGCGGTGTACGTCCCCTTCCTGGCGTACGTGTGCTCCGCGGAGGGGCCCTCCGCACCCGGCCCGGGCTTCACGTTGTCGCCGAAGTCCCAGTGGTACGAGGCGATGGTGCGGCCGGGCAACGGCTTCGCCTCGCCGGTCAGCTTCACCGTGAGCGGTGCGGCGCCGCCCCCGGCCGGGGCCGCGGCCACGGAGACCTTCGTGCCCGGCTTCTTCTCGACGCCGCGGCCGTTGAAGTGCAGCCAGTCGACGGCGAAGAGGTCCGGCCTGTCCGCCGACCACTGCGGATTGGTGAACACGGCGTACAGCTTCACGGTCCCGTCGACGGCAGGCAGTTCGACGGTCGGCGAGACGACGTTGCCCCAGCCGCCCGTGTTCGCCACGCTCACCTTGCCGAGCAGCGGGCCGGCCGGCGACCCCGTGCGGAACTCGATGTCGCCGCCGATGCCCCCGGAGGCCGCGCCGACCGTCACCGAGTCGATGCCCTTGAGGTGCACCGGATCGAAGGAGATCCAGTCGCCGTCCTCGATCTCGGTCAGCCGTTTCCCGCCCGAGGCATCCGCACGGCTCGCGACCACGGCGCCGTCGTGAGCGCCGCCCGTCGTCGTGAAGTGCTCGGCCTCGCGCAGCGCCGGCCGCAGCGTCAGCGCCGCGGAGCCGGTCAGCGCCGGGACACCACCGGGGCCGCCCTTGTCCTCGTACTGCGCGGTGATCCCGTAGTACAGATTCTGGCCGGGGCCGTGGCTGTCCCCGGCATCGGTCACGATCTCACCCGTACACCCGGTGTGGTTGTCCAGCGGATGCAGATGACTGTCGTGCCCGAGCTGCGACTGGACGACCACCCGCGAGCAGTCGACCGGCCGCCCGTCCTCCCGGTCCTTGACCTTGACGGTGAAGGGGACGGTGTCGCCGAAGCTGAACATCCCGCCGTCCGGAGGCTGCTGGATCGTCACCTCCGGCCGGCTGTTCCCCACGGTGATCTCCTGTACCGCGAGTCCCGTCAGCCCCTTGGGCGCACCGACCGTGAGGCGGGCGGGGAAGCGCCCCGCGGTCCGGTACGTATGGGTGGGGTTCGCCTCCGTCGAATCCGTCGTGCCGTTCCCGTCGAAGTCCCAGGCGTACGTCACCGGCCTGCCGTCCGGCAGCCCGGACCCCGCGCTGGAGAACTCCACGGTCAGCGGCGCCGGACCGCTGTCCGGGCTCGCGGTCGCCCTGGCGGCGGGCAGCTGCCCGTCGGCGACGTAGTCGATGCGGTAGATGCCCGCGCCGTCGTTGCTGCCGCCGCGTCCCGTGCCGCTGCCGAGGCCGAAGTCGATGACGTACATCGCCCCGTCGGGCCCGAAGTCGGCGTCGAAGGGCTGGTTCCACTTCATGTCGCCGAACACGCCGTTGATCGACCGGATGTCGCCCGCCCTGGCCGGCGGGAACCGCGGATCGGCGAACGCCTGGTCCTTCTCCTGCACGGAGAAGGCCTTGAACCACTGCCGGGTCAGCTCGTAGTTGAACCACTTCCCCTCGAAGTACTCGGGGAACTTCGTCGGATACGGGTTGGCCTCGTCGTAGTCGTAGACCGGCCCGCTCATCGGCCCGCCGCCCCCGGTGCCGACCTCGGGGAACTCGGGCGACGCCGAATACGCGTACCAGACCGAGGCGGGCTGGGCCGGCGGCAGCTCACGCAGTCCGGTGTTGTTCGGCGAGTCGTTGACCAGCGACCCGCAGTCGAACTTCCCGCCCGAGGTCTTCGTGGCGAAGTCGTAGTCGTTGAAGGGGGTGTTGTCGCCGATGCAGTACGGCCAGCCGAAGTTTCCCGCCTTCGTGATGCGGGTGTATTCCACGGTCCCCTCGGGCCCGCGGTCGGCCTTCGCCTGGCGGGCGTCCGGCCCGTAGTCGGCGACCATCAGCGCGCCGCTGCGCGGATCGGTGGTGATCCGGAACGGATTGCGCATGCCCATCGCGTAGATCTCGGGCCGTGTCTTCTCCGTCCCCGGCGAGAAGAGGTTCCCGGCCGGGACGGTGTACGTGCCGTCGTCCTGCGGGGTGATGCGCAGCACTTTGCCGCGCAGGTCGTTCGTGTTGCCCGAGGTGCCCTGCGCGTCCCAGGCGCGGCGCCCCGCGCGCTCGTCGATCGGCGTGAAGCCGTCGGACGCGAACGGGTCGGTGTTGTCACCGGTGGCGACGTACAGGCTGCCCGACGTGTCGAAGGCGATCGACCCGGCCATGTGGGAGTTGGCCCGTCCCTCGCCGCGCAGCGTGGGGACGGTCAGCAGCCGCTTCTCGGAGGCGGGGTCGACCGTGGTGCCGCCCCCCGTACCGCTCACGGTGAAGCGGGACAGGTTGAGCCGTTTCTCGGTCTTGTCGGAGTGCAGCAGATACAGCCACTTGTTCTTCTCGAATCCCGGGTCGAGGGCGAGTCCGAGCAGACCGTCGGACTGGCTCGTCATCTCCGGCGTGTACGCGAAGTCCAGGGCGGTCGAGACCTTGAGCGTCGTCTGGTCGACGACCTTCAGCTTGCCGGTGCGCTGGATGAAGAAGACCCGCCGGTCGGGCGCGACGGCCAGCTCGAACGGGTCGGCGAGATCGTTCGTCGCCAGCGCGGTGCGCTGGAAGGAGCCGGTCTTCGTCGCCGTGCAGTCACCCGGCTTGTTGCCCGCGGCCCACTGGATGCCGCCGAGGACGTGCTGGAGGAAGTCCTCCTCCTGGAACGCCGACTTGTCATGTCCGCCCGCGGTGAACCAGGACCGCCCGCCGTCGTAGTTCTGGCACCAGGACCACGGGTGGTCGACGCCTTCGTCCAGGCCGGTGATGCCGTCGCGCACCTTGATCTGCGCGAGGGTGTGCACCTTCCCGGTCGGATTGGTGCGCCAGTTGTACCACTCCTCCGTGCGCTCCCAGAGTTCCGGCAGCCCCTCGGTGGACGGGTGCGCCCGGTCCAGGACCTTCACCCGTCCGGTCTGTACGGCGGGGTGTTTGTCGAAGATCGCGCCGACCAGGCCCTCGTACCAGCCCCAGTCGCGCTCACTGGCCGACGCGGCGTGCAGACCGACCCAGCCGCCACCGGAGCGTACGAACTTCTGCAGGGCGGCCCGCTGCCCGGCGTTCAGCAGGTCGCCCTTCTCCGGAGTGGAGTTGGTGTTGTTGAAGACGATCGCCTGGAAGCGGGCGAGGTTGGTGTCGGTGAAGGCGGCGGCGTCCTCGGTGGCCTCGACCTCGAAACCGTTCTCACGGCCGAGCTTTTCGACCGCTTCGATCCCCGCCGGAATCGAGTCGTGAGCGAAGTTCGTGACCTTGGAGAAGACCAGAACGCGGAAAGGCGCTGCCTCGGCGCGGGGAGGCGAGGCCACCCCGAGTCCGAGCATCAGCGCCAGCAGGGCTCCGACGGCGGTGAAGGGCAGAAGGAATCTTCGCGCGGGATGACTCATGGGCGCTCCCGGTGCTGGTGAGGCGGCTAACGGGGCTAGAAAGCGCTTTCCGGAGTGCGTCGCTCAGAGTAGGTTCCCGCCCACAAAGGGGTCAATGGGCCGGCGGAGGCCCGGTGTGAGGCGTTCGGCCCTGGGGAGAGTCAGCCTCAGCACACTCACCACCCGGACCACAGACACCAGGAGGCGTGCCCCGATGAGCACTCCGTACCGCACGGGAACGGCGACCGCCGCCGACGGCGCACAGATCGCCGCGTACACCTGGCTGCCGGACAGCGGCCGGCCCCGTGCCCTCGTCCAGATCGCGCACGGCGCGGCCGAGCACGCCCTGCGCTACGACCGGTTCGCCCAGCACCTGGTCTCCCACGGCTACGGCGTGATCGCCTCCGACCACCGCGGCCACGGCGCGACCGCCGCCGCCACCGGCGGCTACGGAGTGGCGGGAGAGAACGGCTGGCGCGCGATGGTCGCCGATCTCAAGGCGGTCGGCGACCAGGCCAGGGCGCTGCACCCGGGCCTGCCCGTCGCACTGCTCGGCCACAGCCTCGGTTCGATGCTGGCCCGCGACTACGCCCAGGAGTACCCGGACGGCCTGGCCGGCATCATCCTGTCCGGCACTTTCCGCACGCTCCCGGGGGCCGAACTCCAGGAGTCGATCGCCGGCCTGGAGGCGGAGGTCGCGGAACGCGGCCGCACGGCCCTCTCCTCGTACATCCCCACCCTCTTCTCCTCCTTCAACGACGCGTATCCGCGCCGCACGGGCTTCGAGTGGCTCTCGCGCGACGAGGCCGAGGTCGACGCGTACGTGGCGGACGAGCGCTGCGGCTTCGCCTTCAGCGCGGGCCTCGCCCTGGACTGGTTGCGCGCGGTCCGCAAGATCAGCGACCCGCGCAACCTCGCCCGCGTCCCCGCCGATCTGCCCGTCCACATCGCCGTGGGCACGGAGGACCCCTGCAACCAGAAGATGACCCTCGTGTACGAGCTCCTGGAGGACTTCCGCTATCTCGGCACCGAGGACCTCACCTGGAAGGGGTACGAGGGCGCCCGCCACGAGATCCTCAACGAGACCAACCGGGACGAGGTCCAGGACGACCTGACCGCCTGGCTCGACCAGCACGTCTGACGTGCGCTTCGCGTCGCTTCCCGCCCGGGGCGCGAAATGGGGTTCGTGATCACCGGCCGAAGTGCGGTATTGTTCTCAAGCGCGTTCAGCCAGGGGAAACCCCAGGCCAGACGGGCACCGGGACGTGGCGCAGCTTGGTAGCGCACTTGACTGGGGGTCAAGGGGTCGCAGGTTCAAATCCTGTCGTCCCGACTCGAAAGAGTCGCAGGTCAGGGTCGGTTTCAGAGGAATCTGGAACCGGCCCTCGATCGTTTCCGGGGCCAGCCGGGGAGGGGAACCAGCCCACTCGACCTGGTCGCCGGGCGCCGGGGACCTCGGCGTCGGCGGTGTCGGCCACGACGGCTGCGTCGGGGGCGACGACAGTGGTCGCGGACCGATGGTCTCGGAGTCCTGGGACCGGGCGAAGGAGCGTCCGGTGCGGTTCTTCGCCCGGGGCACCGAAGGCGCGGCAGCCGCTGCGGAATTGGAAGCCTCCCGGCGATGAGCAGCCGACCGCGAAGCAGGCCCCGGTGACGCCGAGGTCGTCACGCCGCGGCAGCGCCGTCGTACGCTCGATATGACGCTTCGTCAGGTGCGTGTACGGCGACTCGCCGTACGCCGGCCGGAACTGCCGGCCGGGGTTCCCGGGTCAGGTCGCCCGCGGGGTCGCGGAAGGCGCAGTCGCGGATGCCGTACGGCTGCTCAGCCGGTTCCTGGGCGACGTCGGCGTCACCGGCCCGCACCTTCTCGAAAGCGGTGTCCAGGTCCCCGGTGCCCGGCAGGATCCAGCCGCAGGTGCCTTTGGCCGTCACCTCGACGAGAGCGCGGCGCTCGTCCTCGCACGCGCGGCCGGGGCCGCACCACCAGCCTCCGCCGCTCCCCAGGGCATGTACGGGCAGGCCCGTGTCCGCGAGGCGCCCCGGCTCCTCGCGGAGGGCTCGTCCCGGCGCGGGTGGCCAGGCGCCGGACGCGCGGGCCGCCGAGCCGCGCGAGCCGCGGGGCGCCTTTTCCGGAGCCCCGGGAGCAGGGTCATTCGGCCGCGACAGGAACGCTGTTCGTCGCCCGGTCCGTCGCGGCGCGGACCGGCAGGTGGTAGACGGCGAAGGCGCGGCCGATCACCGGCTGGGCGACATTGCGCACACGCACCCCGCCGCTGGTCATCCCGTGTTCGGTGCCCAGGTGCGCGTGGCCGTGGACCGCGAGGTCGGCCCCCGACTCGTCCATCGCCTCGGCCAGCAGATAGCTGCCCAGAAAGGGAAAGATCTCCGGGGGTTCGCCCGCCAGGGTGTCCGGGACGGGAGCGAAGTGCGTCAACGCGATGCGTACGGCGCAACCGCGCTCCTTCAGCTCGTCCAGGGAGCGGCGCAGACCCTCCGCACACCGCCGGGTGTACCGGATGAACTCCTTCATCTCCGGTTCGCCGAACTCGCCACCGCTGCGGCCCGCGAATCCGCCGCCGAAGCCCTTGGTTCCGGCGACGCCGACCGGCACCCCGCCGATGTCCAGCACGGTGCCCCGGCCCTCCAGCACGGTCACGCCCGCCTCACCGAGCACCGCGGCCACCTCGGCCTCCTGGTCACTGTGGTAGTCGTGGTTGCCCAGGACGGCCACCACCGGCACACCGAGTCCGGCCACTTCCCGGGCGACCACGGCCGCCTCCTCGGCCGTGCCGTGCCGCGTCAGGTCTCCGGCGAGCAGCAGAAGGTCCGCGTGGTCGCTCACGGTTTCGAAAGCGGGCCGGAGCACCCCCGCACTGTCCGGCCCCAGATGGATGTCGCCGACGGCCGCGATCCGGATCACGCGAGCTCCTCCGGACGGTCGGGGGCGGTGGCGGAGACCACGACCAGGTCCTCGTGCAGCGGAAGTCCGGCCAGCTCGTCCTCGGCCATGCGGAGGATCTCGTCCCGGCAGGCGGCACTGGAGACGGTGCCGGTGATCAGGACACTGTTTCCGCGCAGCTCGATCCGTACGCCCATTTCGGCGAAATCACCGCCTGCCAGATGCTCCCGCAGATGGGCGATGCGGTACTCGGCGGCGCATGTGTCGTTCACGGTGCTGCCTCCCGTGGTTCGATGACGTCCAGACGTTCGAGAAGGTAGAGAAACGCGTCCGGCATCGGCGAGTCCTGATGCTCGCGGCGCAGGCGGCTCCAGTCGATCTTCTCCCGCAGTGTCCGCGCGATGGGGAGTACGGCCCCGAAGTCGCAGTGGTGCTCCGAGAAGGCATCGAGCAGGCTGCCCATGAGATCGGTGGGCGACAGCACCGGCATGTGCACCGAGTCCACCGGAAGGGTCTGCGCCCGGCTCAGCAGCTCTCTGGTCACCGGTTGCTGAGCCAGTTCGAAGATCAAGTCGATCTCCTCGCCGTGACTCCGTGCTTTGACCAGCCAGTCCTCCGGCGGGACACGCACCTCGATCCCGGCGGCCTGGAGTGACACGGTCACGGCTTCCGCGTCCTCACGCAGGATGCAGAAGTCGGCGTCGTGCTGGAGGCTGACCGGCACGCCGTGCGCGTAGGCGGCGACGCTCCCGACCAGCGCGAACGGGTACCCACCGCCCTTGAGCCTGGCTGCCACGTGCTTGGTGGCCTCCAGAATGGCCTGGCTGCGGTCCGGCGGCAGGGGCCGGGCATCGCCGTACGGCCAGGTGCCGTCGTGCGCCCCGGCGCGACCGCTGTTCACAGGGCCTCCCGTGGTCAGTCCCAGAGCGGCCGGCTCCAGACCGGTCGGCCCGGTCCGGTCACCGGGCGGAGAGGCGTCTTGTGAGTAACCGCGCACGGGTGCACCTTCCTCGTCGCCTTGTCCGGTTATCCGGGCGCTGCGCTGGTGACGGTGAAGAGCGCACCGTTCGGATCGCGCAGCGTCGTTTCCGTGCCATAGGGGGTGGGGCCGTGCCCGAGGACGGAGCCGCCGTGCCGCAGCGCCGCCCGCACGGTGGCCTCCACGTCGGGAACGGGGAAGTGGGCGTGCCACCGGGGCTGGATCAGCGGATCGGGCGCCGTGTCGACCGCACCGGAACTCAGCCGCGCCAGGATGTGCCCGTCCTGGAGCAGTACGACTTCGTCCTCCTGGTACTCGACCTCGCAGCAGCCGGGGCGACCGCTCGCCCATTCGAGGACTTGTCCGTAGAAGATCGCCGCGTCGAACGCGTTCCGGGTCCGCAGGCGGAGCCAGACGGGTGCGTTCTTGCGCCACACGTGCCAGTCGGAGAAGAGCTCTCCTTCCCAGATGCCGAAGACGGCGCCGTCCCGGTCCGCCGCGATGGCTCCGCGGCCGGTGGCGAACCGCAGAGGCCCCACGGCGACGGTGGCGCTTCGCTCCCGGATTCGGCTCGCGGTCTCGTCCACGCTGGAGACGGCGAAGTAGGGCGTCCAGGTGACAGGGGCCTGCAAGGCGGTGTCGAGTACACCGATTCCGGCGACGGGCGCCCCGTCGAGCAGGGCGATGCTGAATCCGCGACCGAGTCCGGCATGCCGGAATTCCCAGCCCAGAACCGCTCCGTAGAAGGCCTGGGCGGGCTCCAGAGCGCGCGCCATCAGGGTGATCCAGCACGGAGCGCCGAATACGTCGTGGCTCGATGTGGTGCCTGCGGCCGTCGTTTCCATTTCCATCGCACTGTGTCCTGGTCGAATGGGGGGCGTGTAGGGCCGGTTTCGTAATCCATCCTGCCCCCGGGCCGTCGTAGGGGCGAGCCACGTGAACGCCCGGAACAGGGGGCCGATCATGAAATTGACTGTCTGGTCCTGTGCTCGGAGGGTACTCGCCGTTCATTGATCCGGCCGTGATGCGCGCACGGTGCTCCGGGGTGGTGACCCGGGGTGACCGCGAAGCCGTGAGGAGGATTCACAGATGGACGGAGCCGGCCTCACAGATCACGAACGGCAGATCCTGACCGGGATCGAGGACGTGGCGTGCCGGAGCGACGCCGTGCTGGATCTCAAGCTCCGGACGATGCGATGCCGGCCGACGCCCGCGACCCGGGTTCTCAAGGGGCTGAGGGACCGGCGTCGCGGCGTTTTCCTGTGTGCCCTGGTGGCGCTTTCCGCCTTCCTGTTCGTGCCGGCGTTCAGGACATCCGCACCGGTGCTCGTATCGGCCTTCGCACTCACTTGGACGGTGACGCTTCTTTACGCGCTCCTCATGGTCTGCCGGTGGTCACGCCGAATGCCGGAAGCGGGCTCGCGAACCCAGCGGTGGGAATGAATGGGCGCCGCGTTTGCGGAGAGGAGAAACCGGACGCAGGGTGAGCGGAAGCTGCTGGTCCGAAGGAAGCGGCCCCCTGATTCGATGTTCGAAGGAGCGGAAATGCCCAAGGGTTCGAGTTCCAAGAGGGAACGCCAGTACGAGCACATCAAGGAAGGCGCCGAAGAGCGTGGCGAGAGCAACAAGAGGGCCAAGGAAATCGCTTCGCGCACCGTCAACAAGGAGCGCGCGCGCTCCGGCGAGGCCAAGACGGCGAGCAAGAGCTCCCTTCAGGGGGAGTCGCCCTCGAAGCGCGGCGGGAAGCGGTCCCACAGCGGCTCGGAGGGGCAGACGTACGACCAGCTGTACGCGGAGGCGAAGCGCCGCAACATCCACGGACGCTCTTCGATGAACAAGTCCGAGCTCCAGCGTTCCCTCAAAGGGTCCTGAGCGCCGGAAGCCTTCAATCGGCCGGGCGTTCGCGGGGCTCGGCGGGATGCCGCGGTTCCAGGGGGCGCGTGGCCGGTCCGTGCAGAACCGAGCCGTCCGTCCCGAAGCGCGAGCCGTGGCAAGGACATTCCCAGACCTTCTCGGCATCGTTGAAGTGCACCAGGCAGCCCAGATGCGTACAGCGCGCCGAAACGACAGAGGGCTCGCCCGACTCACTGCGGTACACGGCGCAGCGCTCGCCCTCCAGACGAACGACCGCGCCACTGCCCGGCGCGATCCTTTCCGCCGAGTCGACGTGCCCGGTGTGCAGACGGTCGCCCACGAAGTGCCGGGCGACAGCGCTCTGGAACTTCGCCAGCTCCGCCGTCTCGCGCACCTGGGGCAGGCGCCGCGGGTCGTACAGCTCGGTCCACGCGGGCCGGGGGCCGCCCGCGATGTGGGCCGCGAGCAGGCGGCCGGACATCACACCGTTGCTCATGCCCCAGCCGCCGAAGCCCGTCGCCACATAGACGTGCTGGGTGCCCGGATGCGCGTGCCCGACGTACGGCAGATGGTCACTCGAGTCGTTGTCCTGCGCCGACCAGCGGTACGCCCGCTCCGCCTGGGCGAAGCCCGGCATCCGCTCGCGCGCCCAGCCGTCCAGGCGCGCGAACCGTTCCCGTACGTCCCCGGCACCCGGCTCGAACGTCTCACCCGTGACGATGAGCAGCCGCCGCCCGTCGTCGTACGGCGCACTGCGCACCGAACGGACCCTGTCCTCCGGACTCAGATACATGCCCGCAGGCGCGGTCCCGGAGGGCACCGGCGCGGCGATCACCAGCTCCCGCCTCGGCTTCAAACGGGTGGACAGCAGCGTGCGGTCGAAGACGGGGTAATGCGTCGCGACGACCACGTCGCGCGCCTCGACCGTGAGCCCGCCCTCGGTCGACAGCCGGCAGCGCACCCCGTCGTGGAGCCCCGTGACCCGCGTGCGCTCATGGACGCGTCCGCCCGCACCGGTGATCCGCTCGGCCAGGGACAGCAGAAACTTGCGCGGATGGAACTGCAACTGCCCTTCCACCCGCACCGCCCCGGCCACCGGGAACGGCAGTTCCGTCCCGGTCACGAACGACACGTCGAGCCCGGCCCGCCGGGCGGCCCCGGCCTCGTCCCTGAGCTCTCCCACCCGCCGCGGGTCCTCCAGATATGTGCAGGCGGCCGCCCGCTCCAGATCGGCGTCGATGCCCAGCTCGTCGCAGAGCGCCGCTGTCCGCTCGACGGCGTCCTGCTGCGAGAGGGCGTACAGCGCGGCGTTGTCCGGACCGTGCCTCGCCTCCAGCCTCCCGTACCCCAGACCGTGCAGCGCCGTCAGCTTCGCCGTGGTGTACCCGCTCACCCCGGCGGCGATCCTGTCCGCCTCCAGAAGTACGACGTCCAGGCCGGCCCGGACCAGCTCCCACGCGGTGCACAGGCCGGCGATGCCCCCACCGACCACGGCGACATCCGCGGTCAGGTCGGTGTCCGGAGGCCGATAGCGGGTACCGGGGGCCGAGGCCATCCAGTACGACTCGTCGACGGTCCGGCGTTCTGCAACCATGCTTCTCGGCTTCCCCCTCTGGGTTCCGGTTAACGGCGGCGCGCGTCAGCCCTCGACGTCCGTGGCCCGGTGAGGGCGGAGAGGATGACCACCGAGGCCACCGCGAGCAGTTCCGCCTGCCAGTTCCCGTCATGTCCACTGCGGAAGGAGACGTGCGCAGACAGCCCCGGAAAGTGACGGACTGCGAGCTCTCCGCGACCAGCCGGTTGTTGAAATCGGCGTGGCCCGCGACGGCCTTCCACCCGTCGCGGAAGGCCGGGAGGAGGAGCGTGCCGGCGTCGAGGGCGACACGCGCCCGGTGCCCGTACACGCCCACCCGGCGCACCTCACTCGCCGGCGGCGGCTCCAGCTCAGCCAGGGCCGCAGGGCGCAGGGAGCCGGCTGTTTCCTCCAGCTCCTCACGGGTACCGGGAGCCGGGCCGTCGCACCCCGGCAGGGCCTGCGCCCCACGCAGGTCCTCCTCGAAACGCAGAGCCACCGCGGCCGCCTCCTCCCCCTTGCCGCGAGAGGAACAGCCCGAGAGAGCCGGCCATGCCGGCGCCGCGAACAGCCCCACGCCCACAGCGCGCATCGCAGGAACCACCTCCCGCCCTCGGTTCCGGGGAACGGTCCGAGGGGCCCCAGAAGCGTTCCCCGGAGCGGTACCCCGCGCCCCGTACCCGGGCGGACCTCCACCCGGCAGACGAAGCGGACGAGGCGCCCGCCGCGTTGCGGGAGCGCCCGTACCGCGCAAATCTCGAAGCACCGAGTCCGAGGAGGACGCCAGCATGCCCATCGCCACGGTGAACCCCGCCACCGGAGAGACGCTCAAGACGTTCGACGCGTTCGGAGCCGAGGAGATCGAGCGCCGCCTGGCACGCGCCGCGAGCGCCTTCGCGCTCCACCGCACCACCGGATTCGACCGGCGTGCGGAACTCCTGAACCGCGCCGCCGACCTGCTGGACCAGGACCGGCAGGACATCGCCCGCACCATGACCACCGAAATGGGCAAGCCGATCGTGGCCGCCCGCGCGGAGGCGGCGAAATGCGCGAAGGCGATGCGCTGGTACGCCGAGAACGCGCGGCAGCTCCTGGCGGACGAGCACCCCTCCGCCGCCGACGTGACGGACTCCGGCGCCTCCTGGGCGAGCGTCCGCTACCGCCCGCTCGGTGTCGTCCTGGCCGTGATGCCCTGGAACTTCCCGCTCTGGCAGGTCGTACGCTTCGCAGCCCCCGCACTCATGGCCGGCAACGTGGGCCTGCTCAAGCACGCCTCGAACGTCCCGCAGACCGCCCTCTACATCGAAGACCTGTTCCGCCGCGCCGGCTTCCCCGAAGGGTGCTTCCAGACGCTGCTCGTCGGATCCGGCGCGATCGAGGGCGTTCTGCGCGACCGGAGGGTGGCCGCCGCGACGCTCACCGGAAGCGAACCTGCCGGACGCTCCGTCGCCGCCGTCGCGGGTGACGAGGTGAAGCGGACCGTTCTCGAACTCGGCGGCAGCGACCCCTTCGTCGTCATGCCGTCGGCCGACATCGAACGGGCTGCCCGCACAGCGGTGACGGCCAGGGTCCAGAACAACGGCCAGTCCTGCATCGCGGCCAAGCGCTTCATCGTCCACACCGACGTCTACGACGCCTTCTGCGAGCGCTTCACCGCCGGGATGCGGGAACTGGCCGTCGGAGACCCGATGCGGGAATCCACCGACGTCGGACCGCTCGCCAGCGAACAGGGACGTACCGATCTCGAAGCGCTCGTCGACGACGCCCTGCGCCTCGGCGCCACGGCGCAGTGCGGAGCACAGCGTCCCGAGGAGCAGGACAAGGGATGGTTCTACGAGCCCACGGTCCTCACCGGCGTCACCGAGGCCATGCGCATCCACCGCGAGGAGGCCTTCGGCCCGGTGGCCGCGGTCTACCGCGTAGCGGACCTCGAAGAGGCGGTAACCCTCGCCAACGACTCACCCTTCGGCCTGAGCTCGAATGTGTGGACGCGCGACGACGGGGAAGTCGAGCGGTTCGTGCAGGACCTGGAGGCGGGCGGCATCTTCATCAACGGCATGACCGCCTCCCACCCCGCCCTGCCCTTCGGTGGCGTCAAGCGATCGGGTTACGGAAGGGAACTGTCCGGCCAGGGCATCCGCGAATTCTGCAACGTCACCACGGTGTGGCACGGCGCGGAACCGGACGACAACCACTGACCTCCGAGAACACCGGAGGCGCATGCCCGCGCTGGAGACGACGCGGGCTGAAGGCGAGCCCGTGACGGCCGCGCTAGCGTGCTGAGCATGATGAAGACTCTGTATGGCACCCATGCCGTGTTACGCCCGGCTACGACGGACGACATTCCCGTACTGGCCCGCATCCGCGCCACGCCCGAGGTGTACGCGACCTGGCGTGGCGGCGAGGATCTGGTGGCTGCAGTCACCGACGACCTCGGCGACCCCGACGTCACCACACTGGTGATCGAATACGCCGGCCGTACCGCCGGCGCCATCCAGTGGGGCGCGGAGCAGGACCCGGACTACCGTCACGCCAACATCGACATCTACTTGGACCCCGCGGTGCACGGCCGCGGCCTGGGCACCGACGCCGTGCGCACGCTCGCCCGTCACTTGATCACCGATCTCGGCCATCACCGGGTCGTGATCGACCCGGCAGCGGACAACACCGCCGCCATCCGCTGCTACACCAAGGCCGGCTTCCGTCCTGTGGGCATCATGCGCGACTACGAGCGAGGCTCGGACGGCACGTGGCACGACGGACTGCTCATGGATCTGTTGGCCGGCGACCTGGACTGACGTCTGACGTCCGTGCTGGCGGCCCGTCGGCGGGGGTTGACAGGCCCTTCGCCGGTCCGTAAGGTACTGCGAGTTGTTGCGGAGCCGGAACGGTTCTGCGGCGGTCACTCGCCGTGAAAGCGGCACTCCCCAAACTCTGTGCGGTCTCCTCCTCGGAGGGAATTCCGGCATGCCGGAATTCAT
>NZ_BAAAUD010000058.1:0-37279 GCF_039533765.1 Streptomyces enissocaesilis
CACGCCAAGTTCGTCCCTGGTCATTTTCAGGCAACTTCCCGGAGCCTGATCGGAGCAGCAGCCGTCACTCAGCGTGCGCGCATCACGGAAAGCGAGCCAGAACCGAAACCCGTGAAAAAGCCAGGGTGTGGGCGGGGGTGTCCGACTCAGCCGTGAGGGCACCGGACAAGTCGGGCCGTTCAGGCAGCCGGCTGGGGGTCCGGCGAAGCGCCTGCACGACCGGGCCCCCGCGGACGGACAACCGGTCGTGACGCGTGGTCTGCCGTATCTGTCCGGGCGGGCGGCCTGCCCGGACCGCGGGGCCGTCTTCCCGGTGGCTGAGCGAGGCCACCCGGTTTCATCGGGCATGGCCCACTGCTTCACGTGCGTATCCTCCCGACCGGCCACCGCTGGTCCGGTCTCCTCGCGGAACTGCCGTGCGCCGGCCGGTACGC
This sequence comes from Streptomyces enissocaesilis, assembly GCF_039533765.1. NCBI lineage: Bacteria > Bacillati > Actinomycetota > Actinomycetes > Kitasatosporales > Streptomycetaceae > Streptomyces > Streptomyces enissocaesilis. The sequence goes on from NZ_BAAAUD010000058.1 coordinate 435, forward strand.
GCGGTTTCCTCGACGGAGCGCACGGCGTCCTCCTCGTCGTCGGCCTCACCGGGCGCGTGGCGGCTGATGCCTGCGTCGCTGTTCTCCCGTTTGGCCAGCAGGTATCCCATCTCCGTGCGGTTCTTTGCCCCGAGTTCCGTCTTGAGGCGTGCCACGTGTTCCGCGGTGCTGCGCAGTGACAGCCCGAGCCTTTTGGAGATGTGCTTGTCGGGATGCCCGTTGATCAGCATTCTGATGAGCGCCTCACGGAACGGCATGCCCACTTCGGCAGCTGCTCGCGCCGCGTGGGTCGGCTGGAAGGGGTGGCCGACCGCTCGCGTCCAGTGACGCTCGTACATGTCGACCAAGAAGGAGACGGCGACGGGCTCCCTGATCACCACCCCCCGCGCATGGGGATCCAGCATCGAGATGAACGCCGCGGACCGGTCGACGATGATGAGCTGTCTGAAGAACTCCTCCAGAGTGCGCACCTTTCCGCCCGCGATGCAGATGTCCAGGGCGAATCGTTTCACCGACTCATTGAATCGAGTCGTGTGCTGACATATGACTCCCACGCTCACATGGCGATCCATGGCGGGCTGCAACGCTCGTGACAGGTCCTGAAGAACTTCCTGAGGAAACTGGGCCCCCGGCAAAGCAACGAGAACCTCGCTTTTCGCGTGAGCGATCTCGTGGCTGACGGCTTGGGATCCGGACCTCTGCCGGTCCGCTCCGTCCGGTGTCACCGGCGGCCGGTCCGCGGCTGCCGGCAGGTCAGGTCTTGATCGCACCACCGACAGGAAATCGAGGGCGCGCTCTTCCAGGTCCCGGCCCAGCGCCCCGGCCACCGAGTGATAGGCGATCCGGTCGAGAACGGGGACGAACCCCCAAGGTGTTCCCTGCAGCAGTCCAAGAGAGGTCATCTGCTCCATCAGCGACGGGTCGTGCTGCGTGGTCAAGCCTCCCTGGGACAGAGCGTCGTGAAGGACTCGCCATGCGGATGACGCGGTCTGGCCGGCTTCCATAGCTTTTCCCTTCCCACTGCGTGGTGCCGTCGCGCCGGGCAGATGACCAGTCGTGGGTGCTGCCGAGGTGCGAACCGGTGCTGGAGACGGTGTGAGACGCGGACCTCCAGGCGGTCCCTGCCGGCAGGAGAGTCCGACGGGCCGGAGAGCGCGGTGATCCGTCGGCGGCCGGAGGCGTGCAGATGGCTTGCCACGGCGTGAGCGCCCTCGAGGTCATCCGTCATCACGCGGGCGACGCGGCGGCTGACGCCTTCGGGCCGTCCGTACAGGACGGTCGGGAAAGCGCCCTGACCAACCAGCCAGTCGGGGAGAACGTCGAAACGATGAGGGATGAGCAGGACTCCCTGCACGCGGCGCCCTGCGATATGCCGGTCCAACTGGCGTCGCCGGGCCTTCCCCTCCTCCGTGCCGGTGAACACCACTTCCACGCTCATCTCGTGCCGGGCCAGGGCGCGGACGCAGCCGCGGAGGATCTGGAGGGAACCGGACTCTCCTGGGAAGGGCGTCCTTGACTCGGTGATCACCGCCACCACGGAGCCTGTCTGCCGGGTGACCAGGCGGCGCGCCTGCCGGTTGGGGATGTACCCCGTGGCGTCAATGGCGTCCTCCACGGCTCGTTGCGCCGTGGGGCTGACGTGACGCGCGCCGTTGAGAACCCGGGAGACAGTGCCGTGGGAGACGCCCGCGACGCGAGCCACCTCATGGATCGTGGGTTCGCGCTTGCGGGGGGAAGCACTGACCACAACACCCTCCTCCGCCCGGCCCGTCGACCTGTGCACGTTCACAGTCGCCTCAGAGAGAGTAAGCGCTTACCGAAGAGATCAAGCTGCTTTTGGCCAGGAGTGGCCGCTACCTTCCGTTCGCAATCGCCTTCGGGGCATCGCGCTGCGTGATGAAGGTCGTCGGTGAGTGGTTCTCGTCGCGCCGCGGCCGGGCGGGTGGGGTGGTGTGCCTACGGCATATGGCTGACGGCAGTTCGGGGCGGTTGTCGCTGGTCAGTACGGGGTGGGTGGGGGGATATGAAAGTTTTGGACGTATATGTTCTGCGGGTCGGCGACGAGTCGACGGCGCGGATGGGGGGAGGGGGCTCCCGAAGTCGGGGCCGCTTCGGAAGGTGTCTCATTCAACTGCCTGATTGATCATGGATGGTTGACAGGAGTTCGCACCGGAGGCTTCGGTTTCCGGGGCCCGCGTCTCACCCTCGACCGGTGGTCCTGACGTAATGGCCATCGGGGTCACGTTTCATCAATCAGGAGCACCACATCTTCACCGGCACCCTGCGCGACAACTTGCTTCCGGCCCGAACGGGGGCGGACGAGGCCGAACTGTACGGCGCCCTGAAGGCGGTCGACATGGCCGCGTGGGTGCGCGGACTGGAGGACGGGCCGGACACCGAGGTGGGCCGGGGCGCCCTGTCGCTGACCCCGGCCCAGGGCCAGCAGGTGGCGCTGGCCCGGCTGATCCTGGCGGACCCGCACATCCTGGTGCTGGACGAGGCGGCCTCGATGCTGGATCCGGGCGCCGCACGTCATCTGGAACGATCGCCGGCCCGGATGCTGGAGGGCAGAACCGTGATCGCTGTCGCCCATCGGCCGCAGACCGCCTGCGACTCCGATCTGATCGCAGTGGTGGAACACGGGCGGACCACGGAGGCGGGCGCCCACCGCCGGCTGATCGCCGCAGACGGCCCCTGCGCGGAGCTCTGGCGCTCCTGGCACGGCGGCGACGGAGAGCGGTCCCGGGCTTAGCCCGCCGCCCGCGCGACACCGACGGGCTCGGGGGCACGGGCTGCGCGGATCCGGTCAGGACTTCTCGAATCCGAGGTCGGGGGTGTCGGTGAGCAGGACGCGATGGCCGGTCGTGCCGTGCAGCTCCAGCAGAACGAGGCCGTTGGTGCCGGAGCGCAGGAGGGGCGCGGGAACGTACAGGGCGCGCTGCGGGCCGCGGTTCCAGTAGCGGCCGAGGTGGAAGCCGTTGATCCACGCCTGGCCCTTGACCCAGCCGGGCAGGGACAGAAAGGCGTCCGCGGGGGTGTCGACCTCGAAGGTGCCGTGGTGGAAGGCGGGCCCGGCGTCCGTGTCCGTGCCGGTCGGGGCCAACGGCACGGCGCCCGGGTCATCGAGGGGGAGGGGGTGGCAGTCCCAGCCGTACAGAGCGGTGCCGTTGAAGGTGACCGGTCCGAGCAGGCCCTTGGGCGCTCCGATGCGCGGCCCGTAGTTGACCCCGCCCATGTTCTCCACGAGCACGTCCAGCGTGGCCCCGGGGCGGGGCATGCGCACGGGCAGGGTCTCCTCGTGCCGCTCGCGTTCGAGTACGCCGGCGGGGGCGCCGTCCACGAACACCTGGGCGCGGTCGCCGACGCCGCCCGTGAAGTGGAGCAGGCCGTCGCCCGCGGCAGGGACGGTGGTGCGGTACAGCACGTATCCGGCCCGCTGCCCCAGTTCGTCCATCGTGACCGGGGCGTCGGTGCGGACGGCCTCGGCCAGGGCTCCCACGTGAGGCAGCAGCGCGGCCCGGCGGTCCAGGACGACGGTGGTGGGCGGAAGTTTGGCGCCCGCCGCCGGGACGGGCTCGTCGGGCACCGGTGAGTGGCGGGCGATCACTTCACGGAAGGCGTGGTACTTGGGACCGGGGTCGCCGCACTCGGTGAGAGGGGCGTCGTAGTCGTACGAGGTGACCGTGGCCGAGTAGGCGTGGTCGTGGTTGGCCCCGTTGGTGAAGCCGAAGTTGGTGCCGCCGTGGAACATGTAGATGTTGACGGACGCGCCCGCCGCGAGCAGCCGCTCCAGATCGGTGGCGGCGTCGGCCGCGTCGCGCACATGGTGCGGCTCTCCCCAGTGGTCGAACCAGCCGATCCAGAACTCCGAGCACATCAGGGGCCCTTCGCCCTGGTGGGCCCGCAACTGGCCCAGGCTCTGGTCGACCCGGCTGCCGAAGGTGCCGGTGGCGAGGACACCGGGCAGGCTGCCGGCCATCAGGTGTTCGCGGTTGGCCTGGTCGCAGGTGAACAGCAGTTCCTCGACTCCGCGCGAACGCAGCGCCCGCTCCAGGTGCTTCAGGTAGCTGGTGTCGTCACCGTAGGCGCCGTACTCGTTCTCCACCTGTACGGCGATCACCGGGCCGCCGGAGGCCGCCATGTGCGGCAGGAGCGGGGGCACCAGGAGGTCGAGGTAGCGGTCGACCGCGTTCGTGAACCGTGGGTCGTTGCTGCGCAACCGGATGTCCGGATCCGACGTGAGCCACGCCGGCAGCCCGCCGCCGTCCCATTCGGCGCAGACGTACGGTCCGGGGCGCAGCAGGACGTGCAGCCCTTCGGCCCGGGCCAGTTCCAGATAGCGCGGCAGGTCGAGGATGCCGTCGAGCGCGAGGGCACTGCCGGGGTCGGGCTGGTGGAGGTTCCACGGTACGTAGGTCTCCACCGTGTTGAGCCCCATCAGCCGCGCTTTGCGCAGCCGGTCGGCCCACTGCTCCGGGTGGATCCGGAAGTAGTGCATCGCGCCGGAGATGATCCGGAACGGCTCGTCGCCGAGCAGGAAACCGTCGGACGATGTCGTCAGGGCAGGCATGCGGGGCTTCCCTTCAGCCGGGGAGTGCGGATCCGGCGTGATCGGTGGGTGCGGTCAGCGGGTCGTGGTGGAGCGTGTGGAGCGGATCAGCCAGAGGGTCACTGCCAGGCAGACAGCCGAGATGGCGCCCAGCAGGAGCGGCACCGCGCGGACACCGGACCACTCGATGGCCTTTCCCAGTGCCGGTCCGGCGACCACGCCGCCGACCATGGACGCGGCGATCACCAGGGCCCCGGCGCGCCGGGCCCGCGGGGCCGCCTCGTTCAGCCAGGGCAGACCGGTGGGGAAGATCGGGGCGATGAACAGCCCGACACCGGCGTAGGCGTAAGGGGCGAGTTCCGGCACCGTCGCGAGCAACAGGCAGACCGTCATGCCCGCGCACGAGACCGTGATGATGGACTGGGCCGAGAAGCGCAACGCGATCGGGGCCACCAGGAACCGGCCGACGGTCATCATCAGCCAGTACACGGAGGTGGCGGTCGCGGCGATCCCGGCGCCGTAGCCGACCGTCTCCAGATGGGTGGGCTCCCAACCGCCGACGCCTGCCTCGATGCCCACGTGCAGGACGTAGAGGGTGACGAACATGGCGAGCACCGAGCCCAGACTGCGGCCGAGGACCTGCCTGTCGGCGGTGTCCGCAGCCGCGGAGCCGCCGGGCTGCGGTGTCCGGTTCCGCACGCCCCGCAGGCACAGGAGCAGCGGCAGGTTGGCGAGCGCGAAGCCGACGAAGATCGCCGGGTAGCCGGCGGCGCCGACCGCGCCGACGAGCGCGGGGCCGAGGATCGCGCCGATGCCGAAGTGGGCGTTGAGGACGTTCAGCATGGCGGTCGAGCGGTGGCCGAACCCGGTGGCGAACAGTTGGTTGAGCCCGTAGTCGATGCCGCCGAAGCCCAGCCCGGCCAACAGTGCCATGGCCAGGGCGAGGGGCCAGTTCGGCGCGAGGGCGAATCCGGCCGCGCCGACGGCCATGAGCAGGTAGGAGGCGCCGAGGATCTGCCGGTTGCCGACCTTGCCGAAGAACCGGTCGAACAGCAGCACCCCGGCCACACCGCCGATGAAGTGGGCGCTCAGTCCCAGCCCGGCGGCCGAGGGGGAGAGGCCGAACTCCTCGCGGAAGGCCGGGATGGCCGGCCCGTACAGGGCCTGGAGCGCGCCGATGAGCACGAAGCCCACGCAGGACGCGACCACGGCGGCGGAGCTGAACACCGGTGCGCCGGGCGGCTCCTGCGTCGCCGCGGTCCGCTGTACGGTCGGTTGGTCGCTCACGTGCTCTCCAGATGACGGCCCACGATCTCGTGGGCGAAGGACATGATCGTTCCCTGCGGGCTGATGCCCGGCGCGCCGGGGAGCACACTGGCGTCGCACAGGTACAGGTTGGTGAACCCGTGCGGTCGCCCGGCCTCGTCGCAGACGCCGCCGCGCTCGGGCAGGGCCATGGGGCAGCCGGCCATGCCGTGGACGGACACCAGCTCCCAGTCGCCGGGCCGCACGCGCGCGCAGTACGCCTCGACGTCGGCGTCCGTGCGCAGCGGTCCGGCCGCACCGGTCGGCGGCAGGAGTTCCACGGCGCCCGCCGCGAACAGCAGCTGCGCGGTCCTGCGGAACGCGAGGCGCAGGGCGTGGTGGTCGGCCCGGGTCATGCCGTGCCGCAGCAGCGGGGTGCCGCCCACGATCGCGGCGATCCCGGCGTACCCCTGCATGCGCACCTGGGTGGTGAACATGCCCAGGTGCGCGCGGGCCGAAAGGAATTCGTCGACCAGGTGCGGCTCGCGGCCCGCGAGCGCGGCACCCAGTCCGCCGGGCGTCAGGTTGGACGGCATGACGAGCATGCCGAGCGCGGAGTGCTCCTGGACCTGGGCGGTGAACATGGTGCCGCGTACCGCGTCGACGACCCGCGGGAACCGGGCGATGGTCCGCAGGTTGAGGTGCAGCGCCAGCCGGCGCCCGGCGGTACGCCGGTGAATGCCGCTGCGGCGCAGCAGCACCGGTGTGCCGATGGGGCCGGCGGCGACGAACAGGGTGCGGGGGCGGTAGCGGACACGGCGCCCGTCCGCGCCGGTCGCCTCCACACCCCGCACCACCCCCTGGCGGTGGGCGATCCGGTCCACCCGCACGCCGGGACGGATGCGGGCCCCCAGCTCCTCCGCCCGGGGCAGATACGTCAGTGCCATGCTCTGCTTCGCGCCGCTCGGACACCCGGTGGCACACTGGTTGCGGTGCTCACAGCCGCGCACCACACGCTGCGGATGCTGCCAGCGCCAGCCCAAGGACTCGGCGGCGCGCGCCAGCAGCCGCGAGTCCTCGTTGCCGTCCCCGTGTTCCTGCACGATCATGCCGAGGCGCCGCTGGACGTCGGCGAAGTGGGGCCCGAGGGCCGGCGCGCGGTAGCTTCCGTACCCCGACCAGGCCGCCCAGCGGTCCAGCACCTGGGGCGAAGGCTCCCACAGCAGGCCGCCGTTGACCACTGTGGTGCCGCCCACGACGCGGGCCTCACCGTAGGCGATGGTGGGGGTGCCGAACACGGCGGTCGCCCCGCCGTTGCGGTACAGGCGGCGCATCGACTCCGCCGGACTGGCTTCCAGCAGATCGCGGGTGCCGACCCGGGGGCCTTCCTCCAGGACGGTCACGGACCGCCCCGCGCGGGCCAGTTCGAGCGCTGCGACACTTCCTCCCGCACCGGACCCGACGACCAGGGCGTCGCACTCCACCTCGGTGGTCCGGTCGGTGCGCCGGGCACGCGGGTGTACCGGTCTCATCCGGAGCTCTCCTTCACGTGTGCGACACGCGGGGCGGTGCCGTCCAGGGCGCCGTAGAGCGCCAGAGCCGTGGTGGCGCGCAGCAGTTCACCGCAGCCCGGCAGGGAGCGGAGCCGGCCCGCCGCCCCGCGCACCACTTCGGGGGCTGCGCGGTGCACGCTCTGGCGCGTGAGCGCGTAGAAGGCGGCGGGCAGAAGCCGCAGTGCCCCGGCGATGGCCCACCGGTATCCCGCCGGCATGCGGTTGATGCTCCCGGTGGTGTGCCGGACCGCCCGCTCCCGTGCCGGAGCGGGGCGCAGCGCTTCGTACTGTGCCGCCCAGCACGCCGGAAGACCGGAGGCGCGCAGGGCGTGTTCGGTGAGGATCAAGGGGTCACCTTCTCCCGCACGAGGCCGGCCAGGAGGCGGGCGGCGCCCTGGTCGAGCACCNGCGAGACGACGAGGGCGATGGCGCGGTTGGAGCCGAAGAAGGTGAGGACGCCGTGGTCGCGGTACAGGGCGGCGACCACGGCGCCGGTCAGCAGCTTCGGCACGGCCTGCGGGTCCTTGGCCACCGACGTGGGCAGCAGCGAGCGCACCGTGTCCGGCACGTTCGGGCCCGGGGTGAGGAACACGCCGTGCAGGGCGCCGCGCCCCTTGACCTCACGGACCAGACGGGGATGGCGGGCGGCGAGCTCGGCCAGTCCCCGGGTGAGGTGTTCGCCCAGTTCGCGGGCGCGTCCGGGAAAGTCCTCCTCGACGGCGATGGCCACGGCTTCCATTGCGGTCGCGGTCTCCTCGCCGAAGCCGTAGTACGTCGTGCTGTGCAGGGTGGCGTCGGACAGGTTGTCGTACGCGGCACGGAAGACCGGTTCCCGGGTGACGTAGGCGGATATCGAGGCTTTGCCGCCGCCGAACGACTTGGACGTGGTGACGATGTCGGGCACCAGGCCGGGGTGGTGCATGAAGTGGAACAGGGCCCCGGTTTTGCCCCAGCCGGTGTACACCTCGTCGAAGACCAGGATGATGTCGCGTTCGGTGCAGATCCGTCGGAGCTCGCGCAGGAACTCCGGGGAACACTCGCGGAGGCTGGAGGCGCTGAACGGTTCGATGACGACGGCGTACACGTCGCTCTCGCCCGAGGCGGTGGTGTGCCGGTCCAGGGCCAGGCGAAAGGAGCCGAGATCGTCATAGGCGAAGGTGTCCGTGCCGGGGATCTGCGGGTAGGGGAAGTGGATCTCGGGGGAGGCGGTCAGGCTGCCGGCGCCCAGGAGCTTTCCGTGGAAGGCGATGTCCGTGTGCAGGATGGTGCCGCGGCGGCCCCGGTGGTATTTGTAGGCGAGTTTCACCGCGCCTTCCACCGCTTCCGCACCGGAGTTGGGGAAGTAGCTGATGTTCAGGTCCCCGGGCAGCAGGGCCGCCAGATTGTGGCTGAGCGCGGCCACATAGGGCGAGAGGTAGTTCTTGTGCACCTCCATGCGCTGTGCTTCCTGGAAGCGGCGCCGCGCCGCGAGGACACGCGGATGGTTGTGCCCGTGGTTCAGGACACCGACACCGCCCGTGAAGTCGAGGATGCGGCGGCCGTCGCGCAGGTGGATCCACGCCCCCTGGGCGTGGTCGACCTGGTCGCGGCCGAATCCGAAGGAACCGATGAGGGAGACCTGGCTGCGGCTGACGTGCCGGCGGTACAGGTCGTGCACCTGCTCCGTGGTCATCGCCTCGGCCTGGCCGAGCGTCATGAGATCAGTCATTCCGACTCCCGAACGGGGTGGGCGGAGGCAGCGGAGGAGAGGCGGTCGGCGATGAGGAGCCCGGCCCGACGGCCGTCACGGACGGCGTAGTTGGTTCCGCGGTCCTCGGGGAAGACCTGCGCCATCCCCGCGAGGTACAGGCCCTCGACGCGCGACTCGACCGGCGGCATCACACGCGTGTAGTGCGGAGTGATCACAGGCTGGGCGTACTCGGCGCGCCAGACGTGGTAGCGCTCGACCCAGCCGCGGTCGAAACCCGGGAACATGCGCTGGATGTGCGGCAGGCTGTACTCGAAGACCTCCTCGTCGGACATCCGGTACAGCTCCGCATCGGTCGGCAGGTACTTCGAGAGGTAGACGATGTGCTTGCCGTCGTAACGCCCGGGGTCGTCGAGGTTCGTGTGCTCGATGACGCCGACGTAGGGGAAGTCGGGATCGTTGACGTTGAGCCAGTACGTGTCGGACAGCCGGCGGTTGTTCTCCAGCACCAGGCAGACGTTGCCCAGGTACTTGACGGCCGACCAGCGCCGCCTCAGCTCCGGCACCGCCGGGTGGTCCGCGCCCTCGTGGTCCAGCAGCGCGCCGGCCAGTTGCGGGGCGGCGGTGACGAGGACCTGGCGGGCCGGGTGGAAGACCCCGTCGGCCGTCACCCCGCTCACCCCCGCGTCCTCGGTGTGCACGGCCTCGGCCGTCACACCGGTGCGGATGTCGACGCCCAGGGACGCGAGACGCTGCTGAAGCGCCGTCAGCAGGGCCTCGCAACCACCCTTGACGTAGTACAGGGTCTCCTTGCCGGAACGGGTCCGGCTGCCCCCGCGCAGATGCAGCTTGGTCCACATCCAGGTGGCGCCCACCTGGTCCGCGTACTTCCCGAACTTGCCTTCCAGCAGCGGCCGCCAGACCACCTCGTACACCCGCCGCCCGCCGAGCGACACCAGCCACTCCTCAGCGGTGCGCGCCTCCAGCTCCCGCCAGTGCTTCACCCGCTGGGCACGCAGGGCCAGCAGTCCCAGGCGGAACCGGTCCCGCAGCGGCAGCGGCGCGAAGCGCAGCAGATCCAGCGGGGCGGAGAGCCGGTAGACCGAATTGGCGTAGTACATGCCTGTGCGGGTCTCATGGGCTTCGAGCAGATGGGATATCCCCAGGCTCTCGCACAGCCGGATCATCTCCTCGTCGGAGGAGAACCAGTGGTGGTAGAAGCGCTCCAGCCGCTTGCCCTCGCCGATGTCGAAACTCGCCGCGAGTCCGCCGATGCCCTCCTCCCGCTCCAGGACGCGTACGCTGCGACCCTTCCCAGCCAGTTCCAGCGCGGCCGCCAGGCCGGTGAAACCGGCCCCGACGATGACGACGTCCACGGGCGCGGCGGACACAGAGTGCGTACTCACAGGACGACACGCTCCTTCGTCGGCAGGGGCCGGAGGGCCGTTCCGAGGTGTTCTTCGACGACGTAGTGGGGGCGGCCCTGGGCCTGGCGGTACAGGGCGTGCAGGTACTCGCCGATGGCTCCCAGCGCCAGTGCCTGGGCAGCGAACGCGCCGGGCCTGACGAGTAACTTCGGATCACGCCTGACAGCGGCGGCGGCCGTGCCGCACACCAGCGCGGCGGCCCCCAGGTAGGTGGGCAGGCGCAGGGGCGCAGCCGATCCGACCAGTAGTCCGCTGCGGGCCAGGCCGAGCATTCTGCGCAGGTCGTACTTGGACTCACCGGCCAGCCGCGGATCGCGGTCGTAGGCGACGCCGGTCTCCGGCAGGCCGAACCAGCTCACCGCGCCGCGCAGGTAGAGATCCTTCTCGGGCAGTTCGACGAGGAGCGCGACCACTTCGCGGTCCAGCAGCCGGAAGTCACCGGTGTCCAGGGCCGGGTCGTGCTCCGAGAGCGCCTTCAGCATGCGGTAGTACGCGAAGGCGCTCAGCCTTTTGAACACGGATTCCCCCGCGCGACTGCGGCGTCGGGCGGACACGACGGACCAGCCCTCACACCACAGGGCCACCATTTCCGCGATGAGTTCCGGCGGGTCCTGCAGATCGGCGTCGATCACGACGACCGCGTCGCCCGCGGACTCCCGCAGGCCGGCCAGGCAGGCCGCCTGGTGGCCGAAGTTGCGGCTCAGCTTCACGCCCCGCACCGTGCGGGACCCCTCCGCCAAGGACTCGACGATCTGCCATGTTCCGTCGACGCTGCCGTCGTCCACGTAGATGTGCTCGTACTCGAAGCCCACCAGCCGGTCGAGGGTCCGAGCGAGCCGGGCATGAGTGTGGGCCAGGACCTCCGCTTCGTTGTAGCAAGGCACGACCACGCTGAGCATGGGGCACCGCTGGTTGAAGACGCGTCTCTTGTGCGGCACAGCACAACCTTTCGCATTTCGATAGCGGTCACCGTGTCGGCCGACGGTTTCGGACGGTTTCCTGCAAGCGGAACGTACCCGGCCCACGCAAACCCCTTCATGGACTTGCAGGAAAATGCACTGCGAGTTCATGAGGGGTTCCCTGTTCATTCGTGTCCTGCATGATCGGGGCCTGTGGTCATGCCGAGGCATCGGGGGCGGGACATGGAATATCCGGAGAGCGAATAAATCGGGCCCGTAGCGGGCTGGGCCACAGTGCGCCGGCGTGTAATTCTGCCGCGACTCCATTACGCAGGATCGCGCACGGCGGAGCTGGTCACGTTCGACGGTCTCCGGAACGGCCGGGAACACCTCGCGCTCATCCGGGAGTCGGACGAGACCATGCCGTTGGTGCGCATCCATTCCGAGTGCCTGACCGGCGACGTCTTCGCCTCGACGCGCTGCGACTGCGGAAAGCAGCTCCAGGAAACGATGGAACCGATGGGCCGAAAAGGCGGGATCCTGCTGTACATACGGCAGGAGGACAGGGGGGTAGGTCTCTGCAACAAGTATCGACGCCTATTCGCTGCAGCCCGCCGTCGCCGACGCCCTCGCGAGTGAGTGACCGGGATTTTCCGACCGCTTGTCGGAAGCCGTCGAACAGGTCAACGCCCGGTCGCGGATCAGCTACCACTTGGGCGAGAAGTACTCCGGCAGCGAGGCCCGGGCCCCGAAGGCCGCGGTTCCGGATCGGCCGGCGGACGCCCGCCCCGTGGCAGAGCCGGACGCTCACATCGTTCTTCCGTTCCGTGACGCCGGCCTCGCGGGAGAGCGTCCGGACAACCTCGTCAACTGCCTCTCGGCCCTGCGCGACCAGTCGCTCCCGCGCAGCCGGTACCTGGTGACGGTCGTCGAGCGCGACGCCCGGCCGCGGTGGCGCGAGCGACTCCGGCCGCTCGTGGACGAGTGCGTCCATGCCTGCAAGGACGCGGCCTCCGACCGGTCCTGGAGCCTCAACGTGGGGGCGGTCATCGTGGGCGGGGACGGGCACCGCACCGGCCACCGGCCACTCTCGCGAGACCGGCTCCCACCAGAACCTCAAGGACCACAGCGAAGGCTGGCCGCTGGAGCTCGACGCGCTCAAGACGCGTGCGGAACAGCCCTCCGCATGACGGAAGAACGTCCCGGCGCCGCCGAGGCCGTCCACAGCGCCCTCGGTGCACTGGCCGACCCTCCAGGGGACCCCCTGTGGCTCAGGGTTTCCTCGCTGTCACCTTCCGTGCGCCACTCGGCCCGGTGAATGACCGGCCTTATGCGTGGGAACTCTGTTATGGAAACATTCAATCGCCTATCGTCTTTTTGTCCGTTACCTTCCGCCGTCCGCCGGGGTGCGACCGCCTGGCCCTCACACTGGAATGCCATGCCGAGTCACCGAACCCTCCCCGCGGCACTCGCCGCCGCCCTGGCCGCCCTGGTCGGCTGCTCCGCCGGGGCCGAGGCGGCGAGCGGCCACGGCAGCCCTGCGGCCACTCCGGCCGCGGTCTCCTCCGTGAACGCGACGACCACTCCGGCCGCCGTGTCCCCGGTCCCGGGCGCCGTCGCGGCTTCGACCGCCGCGCCCTCCTCCGTCGCCGCCGCGCCGTCGCCCGAGCCTTCGCCGCCGAAGAGCGAGGCGCGTACCCGGCCCGCCGTGCTCGCCATCCCCGAGATCGGCCTGGAGGACCTGCGCGTCGTCCCGTACGAGGGCACCACCGACGACCGGGCCGGCACGCGGATCCAGGACAAGGGCTTCGCGGCCAGCCCGTACGGGGACAAGGGCGGCGTCGGCCCCGGCGAGATCGGCAACTATCTGGTCACGGCGCACCGGCTCACCGCGGGCGGGCCGCTGCGCGACCTTCCGTCCCTGGACACCGGTGACTCCGTCTTCGTCGCGGCAGGCGGCGTGGTGCACGAATACCGGATCACGGAGACCAGGAAGACCTCATTCCGGTCGGAGCGCTCTTTGGCCGAGCAGCGGGCCGCGGTCCCGGGCGAGCCGGGGAAGAAGCCCACCAAGGCGATGATCACGGTCTCCACCTGCGCGACGCCCGAGGACAACGCCGCCGGAAACTTCTGGCGTGACGACCGCGGCAACCCCGAGCACCGCATCGACAAGGTCGGCGTCCTGGTCTCCTCGAAACCCGGGGCCGGCGCATCGAACGCCTCCTAGTGCAGGACTGTGGAACGTTCGGTGCAACCCCTGATCGAGGATGTGCCGGTGGACCGGCCGGCCCACGAGCCCGGACTGAGGCCGAGGTCCGACCGGCTTGCACTCAGACCGTCGGCCCACCACCTCCCATGGCCGTGGGCCGGTCTCGTCCGACGGTTGAGGACAAGGTGGTCCCCGAGCTGCTCGCTCCTGTGGCGCACATTCTGACCAGCGCGGACCACCTCCACCGAGTTCTCACAGGGTTCGGGCGCATCCCTGCCGCGCGGCTCTTGGGCCTCCTCGCCCTCCCGGTGAACGATTTCGTACGCACCCTCACAACCCCCCGCGCCATGCCACCCTGGAGCAACACCCGGCCTGGGACGCCGACGGGGCGGCGTACGCCGACGCGGTGTCGGGGTACACCGCCCCGGGGCGGGAGGAGTTGCGGGAGGCAGCCCGCGCGCTTACTTCGGGTCGCGGTTGAACAGCGCCGTCGACCAGCGGTAGCCGAGTGCGATCAGGCCGACGCACCAGGCGATGGCGATCCACCCGTTGTGGCCGATCCCGGTACCGAGCAGCAGGCCGCGCAGGGTTTCGATGGCGGGGGTGAACGGCTGGTACTCGGCGATCGGCTGGAACCAGCCGGGCATGGTGTCGGCCGGGATGAAGGCGCTGGAGATGAAGGGCAGGAGGATCAGCGGCATCGCCATGTTGCCGGCTGCCTCCGGGTTCGGGCTGGCCATGCCCATCCCGACCGCGATCCAGGTGAGGGCCAGGGCGAACAGTGCGAGCAGTCCGAGCGCCGCCAGCCATTCCAGGGCGGTGGCGTCGGTGGAGCGGAAGCCGATGGCCACGGCGACGGCGCCGACGAGGACCAGGCTGGCGAGGACCTGGAGCACGCTGCCGACGACATGCCCGATGAGCAGAGAGCCGCGGTGGATCGCCATCGTGCGGAAGCGGGCGATGAGGCCCTCGGACATGTCCATGGAGACGGAGATCGCGGCTCCGATCACGGTGGAGCCGATGGTCATCATCAACAGGCCCGGGACGATGTAGGCGATGTAGTCGGAGCGGTCGGCGCCGGCGCCGCCGATGCCCGCGCTCATCACGTCGCCGAAGATGTAGACGAAGAGCAGCAGCAGCATGACCGGCGTGAGCAGGAGGTTCAGGGTGAGGGACGGGTAGCGGCGCGCGTGCAGGAGGTTGCGGCGCAGCATCGTCGTCGAGTCGCGGACGGCGAGGGACAGGGTGCTCATCGGACGGACTCCTTGGACTGGTGGGGAGCATTGCTGCTGGTGAGGGCGAAGAAGACGTCGTCGAGGTCGGGGGTGTGCACGGTCAGCTGGTCCGCCTCGACGCCGGCGGTGTCCAGTCCGTCGAGGAGGGAGCGCAGCTCCCGCTGGCTGCCGTCGCTGGGGATCTGCAGGGTCAGCGCCTCGTCGTCCCGGGTGACCTCGCGCAGTACGTCGGCGGCGGACCGGTAGGCGGTCGGGTCGGTGAAGCGGAGCCGGACGTGTCCACCGGGGACGATCCGCTTGAGCTCCTCTGCGGTGCCCTCGGCGGCGATCCTGCCGTCGTTGAGGACGGCGATGCGGTCGGCGAGCTGGTCGGCCTCCTCCAGGTACTGGGTGGTGAGGAAGACGGTGACGCCGCCGGAGACCAGCTCGCGGATGATCTGCCACATGGTGTGCCGCGAGCGCGGGTCGAGGCCGGTGGTCGGCTCGTCGAGGAAGATGATCCGCGGATCGCCGACCAGCGTCATGGCGATGTCCAGGCGGCGCTTCATACCGCCGGAGTAGGTGGAGGCGGGCTTCTTCGCCGACTCCACCAGGTCGAAGCGCTCCAGGAGTTCGGCGGCGGTACGCCGTCCCTCCCTGCGGGAGAGCTGGTGCAGGTCCGCCATGAGGAGCATGTTCTCCTCGCCGGTGATCAGCCCGTCGACGGCGGAGAACTGCCCGGTGACGCCGATCGCGGCACGCACCCCGCCCGGTGACGTGGCGACGTCGTGGCCCGCGACCTGGGCCTGTCCGCCGTCGGCGGTGACGAGGGTGGACAGGATATTGACGGCGGTGGTCTTTCCGGCGCCGTTCGGCCCGAGCAGTGCGAACACGGACCCGGCCGGGATGTGCAGATCGATACCGTCGAGGACCGTCTTGTCACCGTACGACTTGTGCAGACCTACGGTGGAGACGGCGGCCGGCGACGGGTGACCGTCGCCCTGCTTGGATGTGGGCATGACAAAAGAAGGCATGGGCCCTCCCGTTCGAAGGCTGAAGTGGCTGGGGGAGTGAGTGGGGTGAGGCCGGTTCTTCCGGGGTCAGGGCTTGGCGCGGCGCACGTCGATGTTGCCGTAGCGGGTCCGGGCGCGGACCTCCACGGTCTCCTCGGTCTTCTCCGGGGTCTCGGAGGTGGTGAGCGTGTTGCGTACCTGCCCGTGGCCGGAGCTGACGTCGAGCCAGGCGGCGGTGCCCTCACGGATGCCGACCTCGATGGCGCCGTAGGAAGTCTCCAACTGCACGCTGCTGCGGGCCACTTCGCCCACGCGCAGGGTGCCGTGGGCGGTGGTGGCGACGACCGGGCCCTCGGCGCGCGCGATGTCGATGTCGCCGTTGGCGCCGCTCACCCGCAGGTTGCCGGTCGCGGTGCCGACGGTCGTGGTGCCGTGCGAGTTCTTCAGGACGGCGGGGCCGTCGACGGTGCCGACGCGCAGACTGCCGGAGCTGGTGGTGATCTCGGCCGTGCCCTCGATCCGGTCGACGGTGATCGAGCCGTGGGAGGCGGTCAGCTTCAGCGGGCCCGTCGTGTCGAGGCGGACGTCGCCGGACGAGGTCTTCACGCGGACCTCGCCGAGCCGGCCCTCGCCGAGCACCTGGGCCCAGGCACCGGTCATGTCGATGTGCGAGCCCGTGGGCAGTTCGACCGTCACGTCGACGGTGCCGGTGCGCCCCACGAGATAGCGCTGCTTGGGCGTCCTGACGGTCAGGACGCCGCTGGCGTACGTGACTTCGGTCTGGTCGGCCGTCCGGACGTCCTGGTCCTTCTTCGGGTCGCGGGGCCGCACTTCGACGACGGTGTCGAGGCGGTCGCCTGCGGTGAACTGGATGGAACCGGCTTCCACGTGCGCCGTGGCCGAGATCGGTTCGGGAGTGTCGAAAGAAGGCATGGCTGTCCCGTCCTCTTGGGTCTTCAGGGCGTCCCCGCTCGCGGGACGTGGTGTGGGTGAAGCGGTGCGGGCGGGGCGCGGCTAGCGCACCCAGCCCGTGAAGCTCTGTCCGACGGTCTGGGCCTTCTCCGTCGTACGCGGCCGGGTGCCGCCGTCGACCGCGGCCGACACGGCGCGCACCAGCCACGCGTTGACCGACAGGCCCTCGCGGCCCGCGGCCTCCTCGGCGCGGGCCTTGAGGTGGGCCGGCAGGCGCAGGTTGACGCGGGCGGTGCCGCCCTCTTCGCCGTCGGCCGGGACCTTGAGCGGTTCGACGGGCGCGGCGGGCTCCGCGGGAGCGCCGCCGTCGGTGGGCGGCAGTGTCACCACGAAGTCGGGGTCGAGCCCGCGCAGCCGTACGTCGACCGAGCCGGGGGCGAGTTTGCGGGTGATCTCGTCCGTCGCGGCGGAGAGCACGTTGAGCATGGTCAGCCGGGCTGCCGACTCCAAGGGGGCGGTGAGCCTCTCTGCCAGCTCGCGGGCTTCGTCGCCGCCGGCTTCGGCGGCCACCGCGAGTTCGCGGCGGAGGGTGTCGACATACGAGGTGAGGTCCATGACGCCATCATGGCACCACAATGGCGCAGCGTGCAAGCCGCGAGGTGGCATTGTTGGATCGGCGGCCCGCCGGGTAGCTCTGACCTGCGGAAACGCGCTAGTGCTCGGCTGGGTGATTGTGGCGCCATGCGTGCTCATGTCCTTTCAGGGGTGCGGAATGGCGCCATGTGGCGCCAGGGGCGTGCCACCCCGATGCCATGTGATGCCACAAGGGTGGCCTGCCTCCGCCTCGCGGTCTGCCGCCGGGCCGGGCCCACCCGAGGCGGCGGCGTGATCGGGCCCGCCCGGCCAGGGCCTGTGTGAGGTCGTGGCCGAACGCGTCGGCCCGGATCCGCCCGTGCGCCACCGTGGCCGACGTGCCACCGTGGCCGCTGTGCCGACGTGCCGCCGTGCCGCTGTGCCGACGTGCCGCCGTGCGGGGAAGGGGGACAGCCCTCCAGCGGCTGCCCCGGCCGCGGCCCGCGATGGCCCCACAGGGAGATGCACCGAAAAGACGGCGGGTTCCGCTCGTGGCGGGCCGTGTGGTCCGGCCGGTGTCGTGGTGCCCTCCATGGCATCTCCGACCGTGCGAGGGCTGCGGAAGGACCGGTGGCCCTGGGCGTCGGCCGGTTCTCACAGGGGTCGTCGGCCCCGCCCGGTGCGAGACACCCGGATGCGTTCTGGTGGGCGCGGACGATCGGTGGCGTTGGTCCGCCGGTGACCCGGGAGGTGGCCGTGCGGCGGTCATCCCTGAAGCGCTGCATGTTCTCGGCCAAGCGCTGCGAGGGGGGATCTTCACAGAAAGATCACTCGATAGTGCATATGGGCCACATGGGGAGGACTCGGCGGTCACACTCGGATCGCGTCATGGGCCGAACACCGCCCGACCCCTGCTCTGTGCCAGCCGGCCGAGGCAGGGCGGGCATTGCCGTCCAGGGGGACATGCTGTGACACATCGCGACGGCTGCGGGCCGGGCCTGACCGGGGATGCTCTCGCTCTGGTGGCCGGCCTTGCCGATCTGGCCGTGTCGGGGGTGGGCAGCGCTCTGGGAGGCATCGGCGCTCTGCTGCGCCGAGCCGACCTGGGGGAGCTGCTGGCTGATGGTCAGGAGGAGGCCAAGGCGCGCGGGCGCCTGGTCCTGGACCGGTACGCGGCCACGCCGCCGGCCCACCTGGAGGTGCTCGCTCGCACCGTCACCGCCCGCACCGTCACCGCTCACGCCCGGGCGGAGAACGGCAGTGAGTGAACGTGCCGAGCACGCCGGACTGAAGAAGCGTGTCGACCAGGTCATCGACGAGTTCGTTACCGCGGAAGCTCAGGCGCTGGCCGACATCGATGCCTGTCTGGCGATGGTCGCCGAGCAGCTGCACGCGGCGACGGAGCACGGCAAACGGTTCCGGGCGGCGTTCTGCTACTGGGGCTGGCGCGGGTCCGGCCAGCCCGACAGCGAGGCGCTGGTACGCGCCGCCAGTGCGATCGAGCTGGTGCACGCGGCCGCCGTCGTCCACGACGACCTGATCGACCGCAGCCGTACCCGGCACGGCCGGCCCACCGCGCACATCGCACTGCGCGAGGCGCTCACCGACCGTACGCGGCCGAAAGCCGGTGCCCGGGCCTTGGCCATGCTGACGGGCAATCTGCTGATGTCGCTGGCCGGCCAGTTGTTCACCACCTGCGGCCTGCCCGGGGCCTACCTGAGCAGGGCCCGGCCCCTGTGGGGAGTACTGGCCCGTGAATTGGTGGCGGGAGAGTGCCTGGAGATCCTGCGCACCGGCGCCGAGCCGGATGCGGGCGCCTCGGTGAAAGTCATCCGTTACAAGACGGCCAAGTACACCGTCGAACATCCGCTGCACATCGGCGGCCTCCTGGCCGGCGCCCCGCCGCGGTTGCTTGAGGCGTACAGCGGCTACGGCCTGCCGCTGGGTGAGGCATTCCAGCTGCGCGACGACCTGCTGGGCCTGTTCGGCGACCCGGCACGAACGGGAAAGAACCCGGCCGACGACCTGACCGGCAACCGGCCCACCGCCCTGATGGCCCACACCCTGCAGTCCGCCACCCCAGGAGAGCGCCGCGAACTGCACTATCTGCTGGGACAGGGGAACCCGAGCGAGCAGCAGGTGGAGCGGGTACGGGAGATCGCTCGCCGCACCGGAGCCGTCACCCGCGTCGAAGACATGATCATCACCCGGCTGCGTGAAGCCCGCGAGATTCTGGCCGACGCCGACCTGACCGCCGAAGCGCACCACGCCCTGTCCGGCCTGGCGGCATTCGCCACCGCCCGCCACCACTGACCGCCGCACCCCCGGGAGCTGCACCGATGACCTACACCCAAGCATCCATGGACGCGCTCCGGCTGGCCGGCGACGAGCTGGCGGACGCGACCGTGGCGACGTTGTTCGAGCGCGGCGAGGTGGGCAAATTCAACTCGCTCATGCGGTATGTCTCCACCGTCGGCCAGGAGTTGCCCCGGGGCCTGCCGGAGGTGGCCCGCGCGTACCTGCACGAGAGCAGCGCGCCACCGGCATGGGTGGACTGGGGCGAGATGGAGAAAGCCCGGCTGTTCTTCATCGACAACAACGTGCACATCTCCACCGCCCTGTCCTTCGCCTCCATGCCCGCCTGCTACGTCCTCCCGCACGTCGCGAAACTCCTGTCGGCCACCCATTCGCTGAAGTACCCGTCCAAGCGCATGGCCGAGACCGGGCAGTTCACCGTCTACCTCATGCAGCCCGACGCCTTCGAAGCCGGCAGCCGGTTCATCCCGGCCGCCCAGAAGGTCCGCCTGCTGCACGCCTCCATCCGCCACCACCTCGAGCGCGAGGGCCGCTGGGACATCGCCGGCCTCGGTACGCCGATCTGCCAGGAGGACATGATCGGCGGGCAGATGATGTTCTCCGTCCAGGTCCTCGACGCCCTGCACCGCCTCGGCATCCACATGAGCACCGAAGGCGCCGACGCCTACTACTACGCCTGGCGGGTCGTCGGAGCCATGCTCGGCGTCGACCAGAACCATGTACCCGAGGACCTCCAGGCAGCCCGGGAGTTCTCCGACCTGTACATGACCCGACACATGGGACCCAGCGAAGAAGGCGCCCAGCTCACCCGCCAGCTCATCGGCCTCTACGAAGAAGTCGTTCCCGGCACCTTCTTCGACCCCGTCGTCGGCGCCCTCATCCGTTACCTCATCGGCGACACCTGCGCAGACTGGCTCCAAGTGCCCCGCACCTCCTGGGACACGGCAGTCAAAACCGCCCCCGCCCTGCTCAACATCTTCGAGACGATCGAGGACCGCTCCCCCCTGGGAGCCTGGGCCCTGGACCGCCTCGGCCACTTCACCACCCTCCTCGAACTCAGCTCCCTCACCCGCGGCCGCGTCATGCACTACGCCATCCCCGAACAACTCAAGAAGGACTTCGGCGTCAGCAGCACCGTGCCGCCCACAAGCCGCTGGACCCCGCCCCCGGCAACCATCAGCGGGTAGCGACAGCTGCCTCCGGAACGGCAGCGCCTCCTTGGTTCCCACAGTGGTGCCCCCGAAGGCGTCGAGGCTGCCGGTGTTGCGGTCCCAACCGCTGCTCCGGGGGAGCCGCCAGGCCATCGACACGAAGCCGGAGCAGTCCGGGCGGTACTTCTCGCCGGTGACCGACGCCTTGGCGTCGGCCTGGTCCTGGCCGTAGATGACGCCGTAGGTGTCCGTCCACCACTTGGCCCGTTCGAGTATCTCGGTCCGGGTGATCGAACCGCCGAGCGTGGACGATGCCGCGGTGTACGCGGTGGTCGGAGCCGCGACTTCGGAGATCACGGTGGTGCCGACCGCCGGGCTGTCCAGGGCCAGAAGAGAGGCGAGGGCGGAGGTGACGCGTCTGAGCGGAGTGCGCATGGGAGCTGTCCTTCTCGCTGACCACAGGGGCAGAGTCGCCTCGGCAGCGTCACGGCCGACAGGTCTGCAGCAACGGCTCCCGGCGCGAGTACGTGCGTACTTGTGCCGCTCGGGGTGGAGGCGAGCGCCGAGGGGTGGCCGCGCTGCGTCCGGCAGGCTGAAACTGACCGCCCGACGCGGATCGCCGTGCCCGGTGCATATGCGGAACCGATGCCGCTGCTGCCGGACCGTGCCCACCTCGCACCAGCAGTAACACCCGAGGGGCACGCCGCGGCCCCGCCGGTTGCCCCGGCCGGAGGGGACGCCGGATCCGGGTCCGCACCCGCGCAATTCAGCCAAAGGCGCGTGTGGTGAGTTCAGTGGAGCTCAATCGGGAACCCGTATCTGCGCACGGGTCGGGCCGTCTTCGTGGCCCGGCAACCACCCCGCACACGTGTGAGTCCGGGAGTCGAGAATGGGAAATTCCGAGGACGCGTTACGGCAGAAGGCATCTTCCGGCGGAGCCGACCTGCTCATCCGAAGAAGCTCTGAGGCAAGGCGCGGAACGGGTTTCTGTCCAGACGGACCGTCGGGTTATGCTCAGCTTTTCTCGGAAGGTTTGCCTTCCCCGCCTTCTCGGCCTTCACGTGTACCGGTGCGCGGTGGGGATTGTCTGGCTAACTCTTATCAATCCCTTCACCGCCTTTCCGGCGCGCGGGCGGATCGGTGAGGTGAAATGCCTGATGACATAGGAAAACCGCTTTTGCGCGAACCATTCACGGATGATGATTCGAAGGCGCTTGTGGTGCGATGCCGCCTTTCGCGGACTCTGGTCGGGCGAGGGGCTGTGGCTTGCAGGCGTGCAGATCGCGAACCTGGTACTTCCGCTGACTGCGGTGACCGTCCCCGTCGCCGGTCCTCGGCAGGACGGGCTGTGCGTCGGCCTGATCGGCGGCACCCCGGGGCTCCGGGGCGGTCCCGTTCCGCTACCGACGGCCGACCGGCCCCGGCCGTCCCCGGAGGGGCCGCCACGCGACCGGCCGTTGCGAAGACCGCCTCGCGGCGGCTCCCCACAGAGCCGCATGAACTTTCGCCGGCCGGGCTTCGGCCGACGGGGGAGGGGCGTGCGTCCTTCGTGTCCATGGAGGAGTCAGTGGTACGTGCTCTGATCCCATCGGCGACGGGCGCGCCGGATATGGGAATGACATGCGCATGAATACACAGGCGGGTCTGCCCCGTGCGCCGACCGAGCGGTTCGTCACCGAACCTCTTCGACGAGATGCCGTCCCTGCCCACGCTGGGCGCCGGGGACAGCTTCTCCGGCGTCGGCGGCCACTCACCGCAGGCCACACGCGCAGCAAGCCGGGCCGGTAAAGAGGTTCGGCAGCAAGCCCGGCGTCCGGGCGCTGTACGGCAACGTCACCGTGTGGGCGGTCGCGGCCGTGGTGGACGAGAAGACAGGTTGAGACAGGTTGAAGGAACGGTATGACGATGAAAGAGCTCCCCATACCCAGGGATGACGCAGAACGGATTCCCCCGCTCGGCCCCGACAGCACCGCGACGCCGCGTTTCCGTGCCCATGCCGGCCCGGGATCCGCCCACTCCTCTCTCACGCCGTCCCGTCTCCTCGGTGACGGCCGGCCGGCCTACGGCACCAAAGTGCCGGGTTTCGGCGGCGACCGCGGACCGGTCGGCCCCATGACCGGACTGTCCGGCCGATTACGCCGCGACCCTGCCACAGGTGTACCCGGACGGAGAGTTTCAGCTGCTCGGCCGCTCACTCGGCGGACTCGTCGCCTTCGGCGCGGCATGGCGGCTCGTCGCGGCCGGAGCGCATGTCAGGCAGGTCGTCATCCCGGCCACTACGGGCACAGAGCCGGCCGCCGGCCTGGGCAGTCTCCTGGCCGGTGCGGCCGGACGGAACGCGACCCACACGATTTCCCCGTCGCGACGACATGCGTGTTCATTCCTTTGAGTGCGGTGGAAGCAGCAGCTGCCACCCTTTCTCGCGGGGAGCGGTTCAAGCGAAGAGTCAGTACGAAGGAATGGCCGTTTCGGTCGGAGCGAAATTGATGAGATTCACCGGCCCGCACCTCTTGCTAAACCTTGGGCGGCACTCCTAACGTATACCGCATGACCCCGCGCCAGAATTATTCGACGGGGCAACGCCGAAGAAAACTCCGGCACATTCCTTTGCGCTGCCAGATCTGCACCTGAGGCACTTTTGTGGATCGGCTCCAACAAGCCGACCCTTCGGGTGGAAGAAGAGCTGCGAAAGCCCTCTCTCGTTCCCTCCGGCCGTGTGTCATGGCATATCTTCATCGATACCGCACTGCAGATATCGAGGCCTGCGCGAAAAGCAGCTTTCGTACACCCGGAAAATTTCTCGATTGAGGAGTGATGGCATGTCCTTAACGGGCGGAAACCTCTTGGGAACGTCGAAGATCGAACTGCTTGACTGCACACTGCGTGACGGCTCCTACGCCGTCGACTTCCAGCTGGACGAGACCTTCGTGACCAACCTCCTCATCCGGTTGAACGAGACCCCGGTCACCAGGGTGGAGGTCGGTCACGGACTCGGGCTCGAGGCGGAGCAGACCGGGATCAAGGCCTGCAACATCGACCACCGCCGCTGGAGCGAGATCGCCGCCTCCACGCTGACGGACAAGCCGTGGGGCATGTTCGCCCAGCCGGACTTCACCCGGTTGGAGACCGTCGAGGAACTGTGCAAGAAGGGGATGTCGTTCGTCCGCGTCGGAATGGAGCCGGACAAGGTCCCCGACAACCTCGACTACCTGCGACGGGCCACCGAGGTGTGCGGCCAGGTGTACCTGAACCTCATGAAGTCGAGCGCGACCCCCGTCGACCAGCTGGTCGATTTCCTCGAGGGAATCTCCCCGGCGATCGAGGGCGTCTACGT
The DNA here is from genome assembly GCF_039533765.1 of Streptomyces enissocaesilis. Classification (NCBI taxonomy): domain Bacteria; kingdom Bacillati; phylum Actinomycetota; class Actinomycetes; order Kitasatosporales; family Streptomycetaceae; genus Streptomyces; species Streptomyces enissocaesilis. The sequence continues at coordinate 24,517 of NZ_BAAAUD010000058.1, forward strand.
CGTGGACTCCTACGGCGCCATGCTCCCGGAGGACGTGCACAGCTACGTGAGCGCGGTCAGGCAGCACTACCCGGTCGTCGGCTTCCACGGCCACGACAACCTCGGGATGGCCAACGTCAACAGCGTCACCGCTTTCCAGGCCGGCGCCACCGTCGTGGACGCGACGCTCAATGGCATCGGCCGGGGCTCGGGCAACGCGGCGATCGAATCGCTGGCAGGCGTCATCAAGCTGGAGAGGGGCGACCTGTTCGACTACCAGGAGCTGGCGAAGCTCGCCGAGTACTCCCGGACCAACATGGACGCCATCCGCGAGGACCGCACCATGCAGGTTCTTGGCGCGGTGATCGGTATCCACTCCGGTTTCTTCCCGCTGGTGGAAGAGCTGGCGGAGGAGTACCACGCCGACCCGGCGCGACTGATGGAGACAGCGGTCAAGATCGCCGAACACAGCCCGGGCAAGGCCGACTTCCGTACCGCGGCGAGCCGCATCACCGCCTAGGCCGCGCCCCGGGGGGCGTGCCCCTCTCCGACCGACCGTCGAACAGGAGAAGCACCATGAGACTGGCCAGGACCGCCTCAGCCGCGGGTGGGCACGAGATCGTCGTGAGCCACCGCGACAGGTGGCTGCCGCTGAGGAGCCTTCGCGGCTTCGAGGACGTCACGCGGATCGGTGACATCGCCGGCGCGCGGGAACTGCGTGAGCTGGGCGAGGCCGTCGAACGCCACGGGGACGGCGTCGATCCCGTGGGCCTGGACCTCAGGTCGGCCGCCACCGTCGCCGACCACGGCACGGACATCTGGGGCGCCGGCCTCAACTACCGGCGCCACTCCGACGACCTGGACGCCCAGCAGCCGGCCTCGGGTCCCGGTTCCTACCTGCGGCCGGCCGGCTGCCTGGTCGGCAACGGCGGCCACATCGAACTGCCGACCCAGTCCAAGCGGGTGACCGCGGAAGCCGAACTGGGACTGGTCATCGGCACGGCGTGCAAGAACGTCTCGCGGGAGGACTGGCGGTCCGTCGTGGCCGGCGTCACCGGCGTCCTCGACATGACCGCCGAGGACGCGATCCGGGAGAATCCCCGCTACATACCGTGGGCCAAGGGATTCGACACGTTCTGCAGCATCGGTCCGATCCTGGTGACCGTGGACGAACTCGGCGACGAACTCGGTTCCGTCCGGATCGCCACGGTCCTCAACAACGAGACGATCGCGTCGGCCACACCGGCCGACATGCGGTACGACCTGGGCTATCTCGTCGAGTACTTCACCGCAGGGCGCACGCTCGCACCCGGAACGGTGATCTGCACCGGCACACCGGGCGCCGCGGTGATCAACCCGGGCGACACGGTCCAGGCGGTCGTGGAGGGAGTGGGCACGCTCACTCACCCGGTCCGATAGCACTGTCGCGGAACACCACCACAAGTCTGAGGGTGATCATGTACGACCTGGAGGGCAAACGTGCGCTGGTGCTGTGCGGCACCCGGGGGATCGGCCTCGGTGTCGCGCGGTGCCTGGCGCGCCACGGCAGTTCGGTGACTGTCTCCGGCACCGACGAGAGCCGGGCCGCCGAAGTGGCCGCAAGCCTGCCGGGGAGCGGAAACGCGTCGTTCGCCTGTGACTTCCATGACCCGGCCGACGTCGGCGGGAAGGTTGCCGCCACCGGGCCCTACGACATCATCCTCCTCAATTCCCCCGGAGCCGCCCCCGGCACGGTCGACGAGCTGTCCGCGGCGCGGCTCCGGCAGGCGATCGACCTGATGTTGCTGTCGCTCCACAGCGCCGTCGAAGCGGGCCTGCCGTCGATGAAACGGAAGGGCTGGGGGCGTCTCGTCGCCGTCACCTCCAGCTCGCTGTCGACACCCATCGGCGGCCTGGCCGCGTCGTCCGTCGTGCGGTCGGCGCTGCAGTCCTACCTGAAACTCCTCGCGGACAGCACGGGCCGGTTCGGCATCACGGTCAACCACGTGATCCCCGGCAAGGTCGACACCGACCGGTTGCGGGCGGTCGACGCGGCCACCGCCGGAAGACTCGGCACGGACGTCGACGCGGTGAGAGGGGCGGCGTTGGAGTCGATACCGCTGGGCCGCTATGGAACGCCCGACGACATCGGCGAACTGGTGGCGTTCCTCGCGAGCGACCGGGCGGCCTACATCACCGGCACGGGCATCCGGTCCGACGGCGGATACGACAAATCGATCTGAACGACAGGGTGCGGCAGCCCCGCTCACCCCATGGCAGGGCAACGGCACGTCACAGATGAGGAGGGCAAGGTGCACACCCGTCACATGTCCGTCGTCGACGGCATCGAACGCGCGGTACGGGAGTTCCCGGACGGCGACGCGTTGCGGACCGCGGACCGGGCCGTCAGCTACCAGGAGTTCGGTGAGCTCACCGATGACTTCGCACGCCGACTGGCCGTGCGTACGGAACCCGGCGAGTTCATCGGCATCGAGAGCTGCCGTGACATCGGCGCGGTCGTCGCCATGGTCGGGGCGCTGAAGGCGCGGCGCCCGTTCGTCGTCATCGACGAACGGGACAGCCGGGCTTCCAACACCGACAAGGTCCGGCTGCTCGGTCTCCGTCTGCTGGCCACCACGTCCTCGCCCGGCGGGCACGTGGATCTCACCGAGGTGCGGCCGCAGTGGCTGCCCGCCGACCGCGCGCCCGGCGACGAGTGGCGGCCGCCGCGCGGACTGCCGTCCACCGACGGAGACCTCGGTTACGCGATCACCACCTCGGGCTCCACCGGGAAGCCCAAGTGCGTCCTGGTGCGCGCGGCCCCGCTCGCCCCGGTCATCCGCGACCACGTGGACCGGCTCTCGGTCGGCCCGGATTCCAGGACGCTCCAGTTCGCCCGCCTGACCTTCGACGGATGCCTCACCGAAATCCTCTGGACGCTGACCGCGGGTGCATGCCTGGTCGTCCTCGACGAGAGTCACCTGGCACCGGGAGTGATCCTGCGGGACACCCTGGAGCGATTCCGGATCACGCACCTCAAGACGACGCCGTTCGCTCTGACGGCAACCGAGCCCACCGCCGCGATGAGCTTGGAGCACGTGGTCAACGGGGGCGGCCCGTGCCGGCTCTCGGTGATCCGGAAATGGTCGGCTGTGGCGAGCTTCCACAACGCCTACGGGCTCACCGAGACCACCGTCTGCAACCTCCTCAGTGACCCGCTCGACCCGGACGAGTGCCGGGACTCGGTGCCACTGGGCACCCGGGTGGGCGACTGCGCGTACCACATCCGCCACGTGGACGCGGTGGAGGGCGCGACCGCGGCCACCGACGGCGGGGCCGAGCGCGGTGAGCTGGTCATCACCGGCGACAGCGTGGCGCTCGGTTACCTCACCGAGCACGGCGTGCAGTCCTTCCGGCAGACTGACGACGCCGGCGTCTACCGCACGGGCGACATCGTCGAACACCGCGACGGCCGACTGCACTTCGTCGAACGGCTGGACCGGCAGGTCAAGGTCCGCGGTTACCGGCTGGACCCCGGCGAGATCGAGAACGCGGTGTGCCGGCTCGACACCGTCCGGGACGCGGTGGTGATGGCCGAGGCCCACGACGGCGCGGACGCCGACGACTTGGACGTACTGGTCTGCTACTACCAGGGCGAACCCGACCCCCGGACCGTACGCCGGCACCTGGAAGGCCTCCTGGACCCCTACAAGATCCCCTCGGTGCTCGACCACGTCGAGTCGTTCCCCTACACACCCAACGGGAAGGTCGACCGCGACGCTCTGCGGGTCGGCCGCCGCAGGCTCGCCGCCGAGGACGCCCCGCCCTCCTCGCCGGACCTGCGGTTGCTGCACCTCGTACGCACCCTCACCGGGGTCGACGACGTGCAGTTGGAAGACAACTTCTTCGAGGTCGGGGGTGACTCCGCGTCGGCCGTCGTCCTCGTCAACGAGATGCGGGGGCTCGGCTGGGTGGACGCCGGCATACGGGACGTGCTGCGGGCGGAGAACCTGCGGGTCCTCGTCGGCCAGCTGCAGGAACGGAGCGTGTAGCGCGATGTGCGGTCTGTGCGGAACCTTCGCGCCGGACGGGACCCTGGACCGGGCCGTCGCCGCGACCATGCACTCCCGGCTCACCCACCGGGGACCTGACGAGAGTTATTCACTGAGCACACCCACGCTGTCGATGAAACTCGGCCGTCTCGGCATGACCGCGCTGCGGGACGGGTGGCAGCCGGCCGAGGACTCCAGCGGCCGCTTCGTTGCCATGACCAACGGGGAAATATACAACTGGGCCGAACTGCGCGCGCGTCTCGGACAGCACGGGCCCGCGAACCGGCTCGACGTGGCGGTCGTCCCGGAGCTGTTCGCACGCTACGGGCCCGCCGGCCTCGAACTCGTCGACGGGCAGTTCGCGACCGCCATCTATGACCGGACCAGGGACACTCTGCACCTGGGACGCGACCGGTGGGGGATCTGCCCGATGTTCTACACGACCATCGGCACGCACGTGCACTTCTCCTCCGAACTCAAGCCACTGGTGACGTCCGTTCCGAACTCCTGGCGGCTGGACCTCGGCGCGGTCGACCAGTACCTGTCGCTCGGCAACGTCGTCGCGCCGCGGACCCTGGTACGCGATGTCCACGCCGTTCCGCCGGGGTGCGTGGTCCGGTTCGGCGACGGTGCCCCCCGGACCGTGCGCTACTGGCGCTACGGGCAGTTCGAGGAGGCGGACCGGCCCGGGACGGCCGAGCACGTACGCGACACGCTGCGGGGCGCGGTCCGCGACCGCCTGTGCGCCGACGTCGAGATCGGCGCCTACCTCAGTGGCGGGTTCGACTCCTCCACCCTCGTGATGGAGGCGACCCGCGTCCTGGAGAAGCCTCCGAAGACCTTCTCGGTGCTCTTCGAGGACGCCGCCCTGGACGAGGGGCGTTTCCAGCGCGAGGTCTCGGAGGCGGTGGGCAGCGAACACCGGCGGATCCTCTGCAGCCCCGCCGACATCGCCACCGGATTCGACGCCATGGTGCGCCACTGCTGCTACCCGCAGCGCGAGACGTACAACGTCGCGGCGCTCATGCTCTCGGACGAGGTGCGCCAAGCCGGGCTCAAGGGCGTGATCTCCGGCGAGGGCGCCGACGAGCTCTTCTTCGGCTACGACTCCTACGTCTTCGACGCCGCGCGCAGGAAGCCGCGCGGCAGCCGCAGTGAGAACGAACAGGCCTGGGGCAGAGCCGACTTCGACTGGGAGGTCGACTGGGACAGACTGGCCCGCCGGCGACGCCTGTGCCTGACGCCCACGGCCCTGGACGCCCTGTCCGGCAACGAGTTCTGGCGGGAGAGGCTGATCCCCTTCACCGATCAGGAAGCCGCCGGGCTCACCCCGATGCAGCTGCGGTCGATTGCCGACGTGTACGTGCAACTGAGTGGCCACCTCCTCGGGGACCACGGCGACGCGATGCTCATGGCCAACTCCGTGGAGGGCCGCTACCCGTTCCTCGGCAACGACGTGGTGTCACTGGCGCTGCGCACCGGGGACGACGAGAAGGTCGCGGACTTCGAGGGCAAGGCGTCTTTGAAGGCGGCCTACGCGGACCTCGTCCCGCAGTCGGTGCTGCGGCGGGCGAAGCAGGGGTTCACGGCGTACGGCCTGGACGCGATGGCGGACGAGCGGAGGCTGTCGGACTGGAAAGGCCTCGTCGAGGCCAGCGGGGTCTTCCTGCCGGACTCCCTCGACGCGCTGGCCGCCGATCCCACACCGGACAAGTGGGACGTCCGCCTGAGCGTGATCAGTATCAGTACGGTGATCGACGAGTTGGGGTTACGACCATGAAGGATGCCTGGGACGACCTGATCCGCGCGGAGCGATGGCGCTCACGGGACACCGTGTGGGTGGAGAACGACTCCGAGTACAGCTGGGCGCAGGTCGGAGAACTGGCCGCCGCTGTCGAGCAGGCGATCTCGGAGCACGGCGCCGCCCGGGTGGTGAGGATCCGGTCCGGTACGAAACTGGGCAGTTTCGCCGCGCAGCTGGGGGTTTGGCGGGCAGGGTGTCTCGCCGTGACCGATGACGGTGACCTCGGACCCGACGAACTCGGCCGCGTCCGGCCCGACCTCACCGTGACGGTCCGCGTCGGCTCGCCCCCCGCGGTCGAGCGGGAGCAGTGGTCCTCCGGAGGGCTGCCGGACGACCGTATTCCCGAGGAGGTCGTCGCGGTCAGCTTCACCTCCGGCAGCACCGGCAGCCGCAAGGCCGTGGCGGTCACCCGCGGCAACCTGCTGGCACTGTTCGCCTGCCGCGGCCTGGACGTACCGGTGAACGGAGCACCGACCGCGGGCAGTTTCGCCACACCGGCCTACGACGGCTGGTGGTTCGACACCTGGCGGACGGTGGCGACGGGCGGGAAGGTCGTTTGCCTGCCGCACGTGAACGAGGACGTGTTCGCGTGGCCGGAACTCACCAAGCGGTACGGCATCGACCGGGTGCTCCTGCCGGCCGCCGTCGTCGCCACCCTCGTCGATGCCGTACCCGAGTGCGTCGCCGGCATCCCGTGGGTGTTCAGCGGCGGCGAGCAGTTCCGGGCGGCCACCTTCAGGCAGGCCCGGGATGCCGGTCTGGTCAACCGCTTCGTCAACCTGTACGGCCCGGCCGAGGCGACGTTCGCCACCCACCGGTACGACGTGCCCGAGGAGTTCGCCGCCGCGGCGATACCGATCGGCACGCCGCTGGACGGATGCCGGCAGACCCTGGACGAGACGGAGGGGCACTCCGACGACACACGCCACCTCGTGGTCACCGGCCCCCTCGTCTGCGCCGGCTACATCGACGACGGCGTCCTCGCCCACCGGTTCCCCGTCCAGGACGGATACGCGTCCTACCGGACGGGCGACATGGTGCGCGTGGACGGCGACGGCAACCTCGTGTTCGCCGGCCGGCTCGACAGCGAGATCAAGGTGAACGGGATGCGCGTCGACGCGGCGGCACTGGAGCACCGGGTGGCGGACATGCCGGACGTCCTCGACTGCCGGGTGGCCCAGGACGAGCACAGCACGGTCGCCTTCGTGCGCACCGGGGCCGGAGCCTCGACGGACCCGGCCGCCCGGTCGCGGTTCGAATCGGTCGTCAGGACGTTCTCGCCCGCGATCAGGCTCCATCTGGTGGACACGTTCCCGACGAAAACCGGCGGAAAGATCGACTTCTCCTCCCTGATGGACCAACACCACATGACAGAGAAGGTCGGAAAGAAATGACGGACATCTCACCAGACGCAATCATCGAGTGCCTGCGGAAAGTCTTGAACCGCGATCTGACGCAGGACAGCGACATCTTCGACGCCGGCGTCGACTCGTTGGCCGTGCTGCGGTGCCGGGCACTGCTGAAGGAACGGACTGGCGTCAAGGTGCCGGGGCACGTCTTCTTCGAGGGACGCACGCCCGCGCGCATCGCCGACCTGATGGGAGCCCGGCATGCTGGTGGTTGAGGACAGCCCTCTGTACTCGGCGGAGTTCTTCGCCGACGGCGACCCGTGGGCCTACCTGGCCGACCTTCGGGAGAACCATCCGGTGTCGGTCCACCGCAGGGCCGACGGCTACGAGTTCTACGCGCTGACGCGCTACGCCGATGTGTACGCGGCCTATGTCGACCATCACCGACTGAGCTCGTCCTACGGCACGATGATCGACGGCTCCTACCGCCCGGAGAAGGACTCCGCCTCCGGCCGCATGCTCATCGTGGCCGACCAGCCGGAGCACGCGGCCCTCCGCAAGCCGGTCAAGAGCAGCGGGTTCAGCCGGGAGATGCTGGGGAAGGCCGGCCGAACGGTGCGCCGGAACATCCGCGGGGCTCTCGACCGGCTGTCGGTGGGAGACCGGGTCGACTTCAGCAAGGCCGTCGCGCCGGAGCTGCCGAAGGGGGTGCTCGAAGTCCTCTTCGGTATCGCCCCGCAGGACGCCGGCGCCCTCCTGGAGGCGACACGGACGATGATCGGCTACCGCGACGAGGCCTACGTCGGCAGCTCCCCCCTCGACGCTCTCGTCGACGCGCAGCTGGAGGTCCTCGAGTTCATCGACGACCTGATCAGCCGGCGTATCAGCTCGGGGTCGTCCGACGACATGATCGGTTTCCTGGCCCAGCTCGTCGCGGCCGATCAGATGCCGCGCGACGTCGCGTTGCTGAACGGGCTGAACGTCGCGGTCGGCGGCAACGAGACCACCCCGCACACGGCGAGTCTGACCGTGGAGACCATCCACCACGAGCGTGCCCAGTGGCAGAAGGTGGTGGCCGGTGACGTGCCCTTCGACGTTGCCACCCAGGAGTTCCTGCGATGGACCTCCACCAACAGCTACGTGCAGCGCCTCACGGTGGAGGAGTTCCCCGTAGGCGACCACGTCATCCCGGCCAACAGCTTCGTCACGCTGTGGAACATGTCGGCGAACCGGGACGCCGCCGTCTTCGACCGTCCCGACGCGTTCGTGATCGACCGTCCCGACAACAAGCAGCTGGCCTTCGGCGCGGGCGTGCACCGCTGCATAGGCGCACCGGTGGCGTCGCTCGAGATACAGACGTTCCTGGAGGAACTGGCTGCCTGGGACAAGGCGTTCGTGGTGGTGGACCGGCCCCAGCGGTTGCACTCCAACTTCATGCTCGGGCTGACCGAGTTGCAGGTCGAGGTGGTCGACGCCAAGGACGTCGGCGCATGAGGGGACCGACCGACGGCAGGGATCTGGTCGTCTCCTTCCCCGCGGCCGGCGCCGGCGGCACCACGCTGGAGCAAGGGGAGAAGGTCGCCGCCCGGCGCGGCGCGGCCTACCTCGCCCTGCCGAACCCGGCCACCGCGGAGGCCCTGGCGTCGGGGCAGTGGCAGGCGCACTGCGTCGAGGAGCTGGGGCGTGCCGCGGACCAGGCGTCCGCCGGCCGCGCCATACTGATCGGGCACTCCATGGGAGGGCTGTCCGCGATTCGGATGTACGACGGCCTCGCGGCGCGGCTCGCCCTGCCGATCGCCCTGCTGATCATCAACACCCCGTGCCCGGACTCCTTAGGACGTATACCGACGATGTCACAGTTATCGGATGCCGAGATCGCAGCGATCCTGGCGCACGACGGATTTCCGCGGGACCTGCTCGACGACGAGGACATGCTGGTGGAGATCGCGGACCGCCTGCGGAAGGACGCGGCCGTCGCCGACCGCCTCGCCGAGCGGGTCAGCACCACCGGCCCCCTCGACGCCCTGCACGTGCTCTCCACCCGCGGAGACATGTTCATCCCCCTGGAGCGGTGTGCCGCCTGGCGTCACCGCGTGTCGGGGGAATTCCACCTGACGATCACGGACGGCGGGCACGCGATCGACGAGTCGCTGACCGGAGTCCTCGAACGCGCTGTCGACTCGGCCCTGGCCGGCGCGCAGGCGGGAGCGGTGTGAGCGTTCTGCAGAAGTCGCTGGGCAGTGTCGTGGGCACGTTCCTGGCGCTGGCCACGATCCTGGGCAGCGGCATGATGATCCTGCCCGGCACCAGCTATCACCAACTGGGCACGTCCGCCTGGATGCCGTGGGCCATCGCGGCTGTGTCGGTCATCCCGCTGCTGTACTGCTACGCGTGGCTCGGCCGGCGCCACCCCTCGGCGTCCGGGGTCGCCCACTACTCGGAGGTCGCCTTCACCCCGACGGCCGGGCGCGCCGCCGGACTGATGGCGACGCTCGCGCTGGTCACCGGCATCCCGGCAACCGCCATCACCGGCGGGCGTTACGTCGCCGAGTTCTCCGGGGTGCCCGGCCTCGCCTGGGCGTTCCCGATCGTGGTGCTCGCCGGTGCCACCGCCGTCGCGTGCGCGGGCGCCAACGTCTCGGGCAAGCTCCAGGTGGCCCTGATACTCGGCCTGTTCGTCCTGGTCACCTGTACCGCGCTGGTCGCGCTGGGCAAACACGGCGTGCAGCCGCCCAGTGCCGACGTCCCCGAGTTCGGCACGCTGGGGGTGGTGCTCACCGCCGTCTTCGTCGCGTTCACCGGCTGGGAGACGGTGGCCTTCACCTTCGAGGAGCACAAGCGCCCGGACGCCATCCCGCGCATCTTCGCGGCCTCCTACGTGATCGTGGTGGCCCTGTACGCGCTGCTGCTGCTGAGCCTGTTCGTGGCCGTCGACCCGGGCGACAAGGCGCTGGACTCCGCCCCCCTGCTCATCCTCGCGGAGCGGTCGCTCGGAGACCTGGGCCGTCCGGTCACGCTGTTCCTGGTCGTCGCCGCCATCACGGCGAACGTCTTCGCTTCGGTCCTGGCGCTGTCGCGCCTGGTGTTCGGCCTGGCGCGCAGCGGATACCTGCCCGCCCGGCTGACACGGATGCGCGAGCGGGACGGCAACCCGGTGACGTCCGTGCTCGCCGTCGGATCGGTCCTGGCGGTGATCGCGGTCCTGGGAGGGACCGATCTCATCTCGTTCGAGCTCCTGTTCATCCTCTCCGGCGGCATCTACTTCGTCCTGTACGGAGTCGGCGCGGCCGCGTTCGCGAGGCTGGCCCGGGGCACCGGGGCGCGTGTCGTCAGCGCGCTGTGCGCCGTCACGGTACTCTGCGTGACCCTTCTGGCAGGAACGCCCATGTGGCTGTGCTGGGCCCTGTACGCCGTCCTGCTGCTGGGCATCGCAGGGCTCGGCCGCCGAGCGCGGGAGACCGGACGCGAGCGCGTGAAGACCTGAACGAGCGAAGACCCGAACGAGCAATGCCAGGAAGGCGCACACGTCATGGAGACAGTGATGAACGACGGCAACCGCTCCACCGTGTTCTTCCCCGGCGCCGGGTCCTTCGGCGGTGAGCTCCGGCCGCTGGCGGAGGCGCTGGGGCCCACGTCCTGGCTCGTCTGTTACCCAGGCCGTTTCGGACGGGACTTCGGAACTCCGGCCGCGTCGTTCGACGCGGTCGTCCGGTCGTGCGTCGAGCAGATCGCCGAACGGCCGGGGCCGTGCCCAGTGTTGTTCGGGCACAGCTACGGAGCCTACGTGGCCTACGCGGCGGTGCCGGCCCTGCACGAAGCCGGCATCGACGTCTCGGCGCTGGTGGTGGCCGGCGCCCCGGCGCCCGGCCTGCTGCGAGTGCCGCAGCAGGCCTCCCACTCGCCCTCGGCGGCGGCCGAGTACCTCGACCGCATCGACCCCGGAGTGCTGGCCGACGCCCCGTCGGAGGAGTGGCGGGGCGTCGTGGCCGAGACGACGGCACACGACCTGCGCCTGCTCGGTGAGTTCACCCCCACCGGAACCAGCCGCGTCCGCTGTCCGGTCCTGGCCGTACGCGGCGACGCCGATCCGCTGACATCGGACACCGCGGTCGCCGAGTGGAGCAGTTCGACGGAGGACGCCTTCTCCCGGCGGACGTTTCCCGGTGGGCACTCCGACTTCCTCCGTTCACCGGGGTGCGCGTCGTGGCTCCGCGAGATCCGGGACGGCCTCACTCACTGAACCAGCCGTCGGACAGGGCAGGCCGGGCAGGCGCTCGGCTTCCGCGGTGACCACAGCTCCGCCACGAACGTGCCTGCCCCCGCGCCCCTGACCGGCAGGAGCCTCCCTGGCTCACAGGGGACTGAGGTGGACCTTGATGTGCTTGCCGCCCGCCACCTCGGTGACCTGAAGGTCGTGACACAGGGCCTGGACGATCTCCAGGCCGTGCTGACCGATCCGTCCCGCATCAGGGGCCCGGGGCGCCGGCAGGGCGGGCGAGGTGTCGGACACCGTGATCGCCAGCTCCCCGGGCCGCAGCTCCAGCAGCAGTGACACCGTCCCAAGGGCGTACTTCACCGCGTTCGTCACCAGTTCCGAGACCACCAGCCGCGCCCGCTCCACCAGATCCTCACTCACCGCGACGCCTATGCGCCGGGCGCGGGTGAGGAAGGAGGTGAGGAAGTCCCGGGCGGCGGCAACACTGGGGCTGCCTCCCTCGTACGCGGCTCCCGCCCGTATGACGTCGTGGTCCATCAGCGCTCGTTCCCGTCTGCGGCCACAGCACCGGCCGCGCGTCTCTCATGCCGTTCGGTCACCCGAGCGGGTCACCCCATCTTGGCCAACCACACTTCGCAGGCACACAACAGTGCGGGACTTCCACCGCATGTCCCAAGATTCTCCCTCCACCCGGCAGACCTTTGAGGTCAAGCCCGATCAAGGCCGCCGCCCCGGAACCTCCCGGCGCTGCTCCGTGTGCGGATTCACCGCACTCGGCGACCGGGACGGCACTTCAACGACCTGGCGGTACGGCTGGCGCAGGTGGGCCGAGAACGCGGGCGAGGGCGGCAACGACGGGGGCGGGGTGTCCCGCATCCCCTCCCGTACCGCCTCCCGGTCAGGCCGGCCCCCTCGCCTCCACCGCCGTCGAACAGCGAGGGAACCGGGCACGCTCGGGTGCGCCTCCCGGAGCACACCCGGGTGTACGCCGGCACCCGTCATCCGCCACCCGCCAGGTGGAGTCGGCCTGCCCGGCAGGGGAGACCGGAAGTGCCGGGTTCATCCGCTGCGGTGGGGCAGGATGTGGGAATGGGTCGTGTTCCTCGAAGTGGTGCGGCGGGGTGTCCGAACGGGTTGTGGCGTCAGGTCTCGTCCGTGCTGACCTGCCCGGGCCCGTACCGGAGAACGCCGGGCCGCCGCCGCAGATGTGCGGCGCACCGCGTCCGAGGGGTTCTCGTTCCTGCTCGACACCGGACAGGTCCGGCTGCTCTGCGGGAGCGCCGGGCGGCTTGACACGAGAAAAGGGAGTCTGCGTGACCACCTACGTCATTTCCATCCCGGGCACGTTCCTGCGCGAAGTCACCGGGGCCCAGCGGACCGCTGT
>NZ_BAAAUD010000059.1:0-20819 GCF_039533765.1 Streptomyces enissocaesilis
TTTCGGAGTGGGCCTGCCGGCGGTGTGGATCGGCATCCCGTGGTGGAGCGTGCCCGCCGTCTCGGTACCCATCGTGGTGTGCACGGCAGTCGTAACACATCACCAATTGCGTCGCACGACAACTTCGCCGTAGATAAGACCGAGCTGTCGCCAGTACGGTCTCGGACATCGGAACAGTTGGCGCCACGGAAGTTCCGGTGAATTCCTGGCGCAGGACACTCACTCGACTGGTGGGCTCGCATGTTGAGGTGTCGCGTATTCCTCGATGAGGTCGGTCCTGGTGTCACCGTGTGTGGTCACCGGGGGCGTATCGGCTCCAGGTTCCTCCGGCTTCGGTGACCAGGCGGGTGGCCGTCTTGTCGTGGTAACCGAGTGCCTTCGCGATGACGGGGGCCGGGGCCTGGAGGTGCTCGTCGGTGAAGGCGCTCGGAGTTTCGTCCGAGGTAGGTGTGGTGGTCATCTTGGACTCCAGGTGTGCAGTGCGCGCAGAGAGTGCGGGGGCGCATGTCAGGCGAGAAGCCGGGACGGATCGCCCGCGACGGGGCCGGGGGTGAGCCTGGTGAAGAACTCGGTGCTGATGATCTCGCTGCGTTCGGCTTCGGGCAGGCGGGCGAGGATGCCGGGCAGGGGCCGTTCGCGTGCGACCTCCCCCTGGTGGGCAAGAATGGCCGACCACTTCACCCCAGCCCACGGGCTGACGTCGACGGTCGTGGTCACATACGCGTCAGGGACGGTCAGCACGCTCTTCCCGACCCTCTCCAACAGGGTCCCGAGCCGACCCACGCCAGCCTCCGAATGCGTCGCCGCGTACAGCGCCGACGGCTGCCAGGGGGCGCCCGCCTCGGGGTAGAGAGGCTCGAGACCGGCGGCCTCGACGGCAAGCACGGTGATCTGGTGGGTGCGCACGTGGTCAGGGTGGCCCGTCAACTGGCCGATCGCGTCGTGAGTGACGACGACCTCGGGGCGGAAAGCCCGGATGTGGGCGACGAGACGGCCGATGGCCTCATCGAGGGGCGCGTCGACGAGGCGGGACTCACCAGGGGCGGACTCGGGATTGCGGGCATCGCCGTAACCGAGCAGCCGCGGGCGACCGGCGCCCAGAACAGCGAGGGCCGCGGCGAGTTCGGGCGCGCGCCTGCTGTCCGGCGCCCAGGTGACGGTGACGACACCGGTGCGTGCCCCGGCGGCGCGGTGCTGTGCGAGTACGCCGCCGGCCAGGAGACTCTCATCGTCCGGGTGGCCGAACACCCCCAGCAGCGAGGGCACGGGCAGGCTGTTCATGACGAAGGGTCTCCTCGAAGTGGTGGGCGGGTGGGAGGTTCAGATGACCGGCGGCCGTCCGGCGGCGGTGAGCCGGTACACGGTGCGCCGGTTCATCGGGCGCCGCGGCTGCATACGCCGGGTCGTCCAGCCCTCGCGCATCCCGCGCAGCGTCTGGCGCAGTCCGCCGCCGCGTACGGCCCGGGCCAGGGTGATCACGGTCCACGCGCCCAGGTAGAAGGGGATGATCGGGGCGGGCAGGTTGCGGTGGGCGATTCAGATCCGGTTGCGGGCGGCGAGCCGGTGGTACAGCGCGTGGCGGGCCGGTGTGGTGAGCGGGTGGTGCATACGGATGCCGGCGGCGTACCAGCCGCTCCAGCCCGCCGCGTACAGCCGCCAGGCCAGATCGAAGCCCTCGTGGTACAGGAACAGGCTGCCCTCCCAGCCGCCGACCTTGTCTACTGAGGATTTCAGGGTGGGGTCGGTGGGTTGATAGCCAGGCCGGTGGCGGTGAGGCAGCCGTCGATGAGGTGGGGCCGGAGTTGGATTCTGCGTAACTCGCGGCGGAGTTTGCGGTCGAGGTCGTCGGGTGTGTCGAAGGCGGTGTTGGCCGTGGCTCTGCGCACGAGGGACCAGACGGCTTCAACCGGGTTCAGGTCTGGTGCGTATGCCGGGAGGCGGATGGTGGTGAGCCAGTCGTGTTCGGCCTCGTAGCGTTTCAGCCCGGCGGCCAGGTGGGTGTTGAGGTTGTCCCAGAGCACCACGATGGGGCCGCCGAGCTGGATATGGGCCCTCACCAGCAGGTCGCGGTAGTTCCTGCCAGGAGAAGCTCTTTCGGGCGCCCTTGAGCAGGAGATGGTTGCGGGGCCGGTGGATGAGGCGGCTCTTCTCACCGGGTTTGTAGCAGCACAGGGCGGCGACCGAGGTCCTGCGGCGGGAGCGGCCGCGGACGCGTATGACGGGGGTGTGTCCGCGCCGGCCCCAGGTGCGGGCGACCGGCGGCGTCATCGAGAATCCGGCCTCGTCCTCGACGACGAGCCACGCCTCGTGGGCCGCCGCGAGACTTTTACCCCCGGCCACACCTCCTTCTTCCACAACTCGACCGCATGCTCGTCGCGTTCGAGTGCTCTGCGGGCGGGTGCCTGCCAGGACCAGCCGTGCCGTTTCAGCAGCCGCCACACCGTCGGCACCGACAGACTCACCTGCAGCCGACAGCGGATCACCGCCTGGACCCGGGCAAGCGTCCACCGCTCATCGTCGAAGCCCTGCGCTGAGGGGCCCCTGTTGAGTTCTTCCTCCAGCGCAGTGAACTGGGCATCGGTGATGGGCGGGGAGTTCGCCGGGCCCGCGGAGCGCAAGGCCTCCATACCGCCCTCGCGCCAGGCACGACGCCAGCGCTCCACCGAGCGCACACTCACCCGCAGATCCTTCGCGATCACCGCGGTCTTCTCACCCGCCGCGAACCGCTCACCGGCCTGAAGCCGGATCCCCTCACGAAACGCCCGACGCTCAGCGGTCAGGCCCCCACCCTCCGGATAACGCATACCACCGGCATACCGCAGGGATCATGAACCGTCACTCCCCGACGACAACCCGCAAAGCTCAGTAACCGTTTGGCGCGGTGGGTGGAGCAGCGAATGGGGACGCCGCCTCAACTTCGACTGATCCCTGCCCGCCGCCGCACCCCAGTCAGCCTCGTCCTCCCTGTCCCACGACACCCAGTCACGGCGCCCCTGCAGGAGTCGGCGGCGCGACACGCTCGGACACTTCGGGGCGCCGAGATTGTCGCCCACTACTTTTAGCAACTCGCCTGCGAGCGGCCCCGTCGGTCCGTGAACTGGGTAGTTCGGATAAGCCTGCGTTCGTTGTTCGCTTCTCCGGCCGGACCTGGCCCAGCGCGGCCGGTTGGAGGAGATCCGCGACAACCTCGTCGCCCGCATCGCCGAGGCCGAGCGCGAAGGCTGGCTCGGAGAAGTCGAAGGGCTCCGGGTCAGCCTGGCTGGCGCCGAAGACAAGCTCGTTCACATGGACCGACAAACTTCCGGCGGTACGGCGATCGACCTCGGCATGCCACACATAGCCCCAGCTCAATTTACCCAGGTGGATGGAACGGCTTCGCTGGCACAATCACTGGATGACCAGCAATGACATCCGGTTCGAGTGCCGGCACCGTGGCGACGGCGGCCCGTTCGTGATCGTCCCCTGCATCGACGGAGCACTACTCACCGAGCTGATCGACGGGTTCGAGATCGCGGCCGGGATGCAGCCCGCAGGCGACGCCTACGGCGGTCTGATCCCGGAGTTCTTCCGGTTCGGCCCGATGCAGGATCACTTCCTCGGACGGTCCGCCTACGCGATGGGGCCGAAGGCGCCCGTTCTCGGTTGTGAATGCGGCGAGTGGGGATGCTGGCCCCTCCTGGCCCGCATCACCGCGACAGCCGACCTCGTTATCTGGGACTCCTTCGAGCAACCCCATCGCAAGACCCGCGAGTACGCGGCATTCGGTCCGTTCCAGTTCGGCCGTGGCCAATACGATGACGCCCTGCGCGCGCTGAACGCCGTAATGGGCCCCGACGAGACGTAATCCGCACCCGCCACCGGTAGTTCAGAGAAGCAGGCGTGTTCGTGGATGCAGGGGGTGCCAAAGGCCCGTCCGCATGTGCCGATCGAGACCTTGCGGCGTTCGAAGTGTCCGAGGAATTCCTCCCCTTCCCGCGCCGTGGAGCAGGGCGCCCGCTTCATCGAGGCCACGGTCTCCGCCGACAACAAGGCCATCATCATGGTCCTGAAGAAGGTCGCGAAGCGGTACAGCGCTGACGTGCACACCCAAATCCTCTTCCCCAGTGATCTTTTCCCCGGCGAGCACCACGACGAGGTGCTGTACCGGACCGGGCCCCTCGCCCCACTGACACCCTGAGGGGCATCACCGACGAGACTGCCACTGTCCGGTGAGGACGCCGCGCGCGTATCGCTCAGTTCGTTCCTCGGAACGTGTTGCGGTACGCGCGTGGCGACACCCCGAGTGCCTCCCGGAAGTGCTGACGCATCGCTGTCCCTGTACCGAAACCGGCCCCCGACGCGATGTGGTCCACCGGCTCATCAGTCTGTTCCAGGAGGCGCCGCGCGTGCTGCAACCGCTGCTCTGTGATCCAGCGCATCGGTGTCGCTCCCGTCTCCAGCAGGAAGCGCCGACTGAGTGTCCGCACACTCATCGACGCCTCCCGGGCCAGATCCTCCAACGCCAGCGGCTCCCCCAGGTGGTCGAGAGCGAACGCGCGGGCGGCGGCTGTCGAACTGGTGCCGGGTTCGGGCACCGGCTGCTCGATGTACTGCGCCTGCCCGCCCTCCCGGTGCGGTGGTACGACGGTGCGCCGCGCGACGGTGTTGGCCACCTCGGCCCCGTGGTCGCTCCGGATCATGTGCAGACACAGATCGATACCGGCGGCGACCCCCGCGGACGTGAGCACACCCTGATCATCCGTGTACAGCACATCGGGATCCACGTCCACCTCTGGGTACAAGATCCGTAGCTCGTCGCATGACTTCCAGTGTGTCGTCGCCCGCCGCCCCGCCAGCATCCCGGCAGCCGCCAGCACGAATGACCCGGTACAGATCGAAGCCACCCGAGCCCCAGCCGGGATGCGGGCCAGCGCCTGGCGCACCGGTTGCGCCAACCGCCCCCGTTCCTGCGGCTCGTAGTCCTCGGCGGCCGCGGGCACGAGCACCGTGTCAGCGTCCTCCAGTGCCCGCGGCCCGTGGGCGACGTTCACAGTGAAGTCCGCGTCGGTAGTCAGCTCGCCAGGCTCCGGCGCACAGGTCACCACCGAATACAGCGGCTGGCCGTCGGCTCCGACGGCCGTCCCGAATAGCCGGTGGACGATGCCCAGCTCCATCGGCAGCAGCCCCGGACGGACCAGGGTGACCACCCGATGCGGCGCTCTCCCACTTGTCTCAGTCATGGCCAGATTCTTTCACTTTGCGACCAGCTGGCCAGTGGTCGGGGGTTGCCCTACCCACAAAGGATGGAACACATGGAAGAAGCGACCACCCGATACCTCCGACAGCCTCAAGACCCTACTGACCGTTCATCGGCAAATCCACCGCCCGGCGCTACAGGGCGCCGCGCCTGGTGGGTGGCCGCCGTGGCGGCCCTCGCCATCGTCGTCACCGGAGCCTTCTCCACGATGCCCGGCATCCTCCAAAACCCCCTTCAGCAGGAGTTCCACTGGTCGCGCGGCACCATCGGCGTTGCCTCCTCGGTGAACATGGTCCTGTACGGACTCACCGCCCCGTTCGCCGCCGCCCTCATGGACCGCTTCGGTATCCGCCGCGTGGTGGTCGCAGCCCTGACCACCGTTGCGGCCGGCTCTTTGCTCACCACGCTGATGAACGCCTCCTGGCACTTCACCCTCTTCTGGGGGCTCCTCGTCGGACTCGGCACCGGCTCCATGGCCATGGCATTCGGAGCCACCGTCACCAATCGCTGGTTCACCACCCGGCGGGGCCTGGTCACCGGCATCCTCTCCTCGGGCAGCGTCTTGGGGCAGATGGTGTCCTGCCTGCCCTCTCATGGACCATCGACCACTACGACTGGCGCCCCGCCCTGGTCACCCTCGCGCTCGCCGCGCTGGCCGTAGCCCCTCTCGTATGGCTGATCCTGCGCGACCACCCCGCCGACATCGGCCAAAGCCCTTACGGAAGTAATAAGTTCGTTCCCAAGCCGCCACCCGTCACGGGCGCCGCCCGTCGCACCCTCACCGTGCTCCGCGACTCCGTACATACCACGCCCTTCTGGCTGCTCGCCGGCGCCTTCGCGATCTGCGGAGCAACCACCAACGGGATCATGTGGACGCACTTCACCCCGGCAGCCCACGACCATGGCATGGCCGTCACCACCGCGTCGACCCTGCTCGCCCTCATCGGCATCTTCAACGTGGTGGGCACGGTCGCCTCCGGCTGGCTCACCGACCGCATGGACGCCCGACACCTACTCGCCCTCTACTTCACGCTGCGTGGCATCCTCCTTGTGCTGCTCCCCCTGATGATGGCCGCCACCGTCAACCCGGCCATGATGGTCTTCGTCGTCGTCTTCGGTCTCCTTGACCTCGCCACCGTGCCCCCCGTCATCGCCCTGTGCCGAACCTTCTACGGCGACGACAGCGCCATCGTCTTCGGCTGGGTCAACGCGGCCCACCAGATCGGTGCCGCCCTGGCCGCCCTCCTCGGCGGCGTCGCCCGCGACACCTTCGGCAGCTACGACCTGGTCTGGCTGGTCCTTGGCGCTACCTGCGCGGGCGCCGCATTGGTCTCCCTCCTCATCCGCACAACCCCCACCACCCACGACAAGACCCCCGCAACCCCGGTCCGCGAGACACAACCATCCCGGTAGCCCCGCCGCCCCTCACGCATGTTGTCCGGGACCCTTCAGCGTCCCGGACAACTTTGAGCTTTTCCAACTTGATGGGAGGTTGGACGGACGACCCCGGCACGGGCATGAAGAAATCTCCTGGTAGACGGGTTCACGACAAAGATCACCAGTCCGCCAGGAGCTTTCGTGTGCCTGTCCACTCGTCCGGCATTGATCCGTCCAGCCGCACCCTGCAGCACCTCTCCGGTCTGGACTCGGCCCCGGCTCAGGGTGGCGTGTTCAGCGTAGCGGCGATCGGCGCGGGCGTTGGGACTTCAAGTTGGTGGTAACTCACCGCACCAGGCGCGCACCCATTCCAACGTTGGTGCGGCTACCGGTGCGCACCGAGTGCGGATGGAACGCGTGCGCCAGCACCAGGGGTTCGTCGCGCATCGCCTCCAGGGTGTCGGCGGTGTCCGCATGGTCGAGGTCCGGGACGACGTTCCCCGCGGACCGGATGATGCTGCGGGCGATGCCCAACACCGCCGTGGGGGGAGGTCCCGCGCCCAGTCCTGCAATGCGGACAGCAGCACGCACCCGACGATATGCCGTCGCCACCCGCTCCTCCTCGAAGGCAGGCCGAGCCCGGCGCGCGGCCTCTTGATCGGCAAGGACTAGCTAGACCCCGCCCGTGGCAGCCAGAGACAATGCGCCATGGCCGTCTCCAAGCGCCTCCGATACGAAGTCCTCCGCCGGGACAACCACACCTGCCGCTACTGCGGCGCCAAAGCACCCAATGTCCCGCTGCGTGTCGACCACGTCGTGCCCGTCGCGCTCGGAGGCACCGACACCCCCGCCAACCTCGTAACAAGCTGCGAGCCCTGCAACAGCGGGAAGAGCTCCGCCACCGTCGACAGCGCCCTGGTCGAGAACGTCGCCGACGACGCCATTCGTTGGGCCGCCGCCATGCAGCAGGCCGCTGATGACCTTCTTGAGCAGGAGAAGCCCAAGCTCGAATACCGTGCCGCATTCCTGAAGGAATGGAACCGCTGGGGCTACGGCGAAGGCGAGGACCGCAAGGCCATCGAGCTGCCTGGCGACTGGAAGGCCAGCGTCGAACGCTTCCGCGTCGCGGGACTGCCCCCTTGGGTCTGGGCCGACATCGTTGACGTTGCGATGGGCAACGACAAGGTACTCGACGCCAACAAGTTCAAATACTGCTGCGGCATTGCGTGGAACAAAGTAGGCGTCCTGCAGGAAGGAGCCAGGCGGATCGTTGGCGCCAGCCGGCCGCCCGCCAGGCTCGACGTGCGTCAAGCAGTGCTTGAGGCAGCGTTCACGGTCTGGCACTGCGGGCTGACCGACAATGAGGACGCGCCGACACCTCAGCAGGCCGATGAGTTCCGCGAAAGCCTGGCAGCCCTTACCGATGAGGATCTGACAGAGCCCGAACTGATCGTGCAGGCCGCCCAGCACGCCACCTACTTCAGCCTGACCAGCTTTGCCGAAGCGCGGCGGAACATGGACTACGACGCGATCTTCCGTGCATGGCACTCAGCATGGCCAACTACTTGGGTTCCTGGTGATGAACCCTGGGGCGGGAAGTTCGTTGGCGGCCCCACGGACCATCAGAGCAAGTGGGTCAGGGAGCAGATCGACAAGCTCCTCGACGCCAAGACCCATGTGCGCCGCCTCGTGCGGGCAGCCAGTCATGCCGGGTCACACAAGTCGGCTCGGATATACCACGGGCTGTCCGACGACGAACTGGAGGTGACAGGGGTCAGTGGTTGGCAGTCGAAGGCTGGTGAGCTCTGGCGCGTCGCGTACACAGCGTCGGACATGGTCGAGCCGACGGAGGAGGAAACCGCCAGCTTCTTCAAGGGGCTCCGGCGCATTGTGTCGCTCGGCGAGTTCTATCTGGCCGACATCTACCAGGCGGCATCCGCCGCCGGCTGCTACCAGGATCCGGATCTGATGCCCTGTCTCACGCAGCACCTGTCCGTGTTCGAGGCGGCTGCCCTCCCAGTCTGGGATGAGGGCTGATGCCGGGTCCCCGATCAATTGGCGCGAGCTTCGTCCTTCGATCACCGTGACCGCGAGTGCGCGAGTGCCTACCGCGACAGTAAGACAGCTTGTCTCCTCTACCTCGCTTACACCCGATTCGGGCCGACCACGGGGGCCGAGGGCCTGAAGGATGGTGTGGGCGAGGAGTGCCAGGAGGTAGTCGAAGCCCCGCTCCACCTGCTCGGGTGTCAGCGGCGTACGGGACGGGATCAGGTACGGCATGGAGATCTCCTCAACTGGGTGGCCGCCGCGCGGATCACGACGACTCCCAGCAGCCTCGGACGATCGCCCTGTGGGCAGAGACCGGAGATTTCTCCCTGACCCACGGGGTCGGGCGAATCGGGCGGCAAGGGCGGAACCTGGCCCCTCTTGTCTACCTGCCGAACCCGGCGGCGAGCCGGACCGCCTCCCCCTTGTCCAGGTCCGCCGCCCGGCCGCGCACGCCGCGTTCCTCCTTGACCACCTCGGCTGTCGGCCGCCGTCAGACCGCGGACAAGGGGGTCTCCCGCACGCTGCTCCTTCGGGCCAAGGCTCCGGACCGGGGCAGCGAGGGAGACGAACGATGACGACCACCCACTCACGGACCGGGCGCGGGCAGCCCGCGGGCCGACGGGGGTGGAAGGCCGGCCGGTGGCGGGCAAGCCGTGGCAGGCTCCTGCGGGCGCCCCTTCGAAGGCCCCTTGAGATCCCCCTTTGGTGCCCGGCACCCACGGGAGGGGTGAAACTCCTGGTCAGCCCGCAAATCCGCGCGGATTTCGAACCGTCACAATCCTTTAATCTCCTCTATATGTATGCAGTGGAGGAGATCGTCGGGTTGCGGGGGGCCCGGACGCCCTCCCAGGCCGGGCGCGGCCAGCAGCGGCGGTCGGCCGGCGGCGGGTCGCGAGCAACGAGGGGGCAGAGCTGATGGCGGGGAAGCGGAAGAACAATCCGGCGGGGTCGACGAACAGCTACCGCGGGGATGTGCTGCGCGTGCTCGGAGCGCTGAAGGTGGCGACGGCTGATCAGATCCAGCGGATCGGCGCTCCGCATCTGAGCTTTAGGCACGCCGACAAGGAACCGGCGTCGAAGCGGAAGCAGGCCCGTACCGCCTCGCACACCGGCGCGCTCTCCGACATGCGCAAGCACGGCCTGTCCGAGAACGGCGGCTCCACGGAGACCGGTGACTCCCTGCGGAACCTGACCCTCAAGGGCCTTCAGGCCGCCTCCTACGGGGGAGCGAAGGTGCATGACTTCCGGCTGTGGTCGCGGATCTACCCGGCGACCGGCCGCGAGGGCTACGTGCCCCTCGCGTTCGTGTTCACGGGTAAGACGGAGGCGCAGCGGGCCAGCCGGATGCGGCGGCTGGAAGAGGCCGCCCGCCGCTACTTCGCCGGGGAGCCGTACTCAGGCCGGGCCTCGGGCATCACGGCCGTCGATTACCACCAGGCGGTGCCCGTGGTCGTCACTGAGCTGGAGCGGATCACCGCCGATGCGGAGGGGGCGGCGGGGAAGGTGTGGCGCAGGCTCGGGCGCGAGGAGGATGAGTGGCAGACGCTGGCGGAGGCCCTGGACAACCCCGACGGCGACCGGCTGTACGCGGTGCAGTGGAAGGAGGCTCGCCGGCGGCAGGAAGAGCGTGAGGCTGCGGCGCGGGAGGCGAAGCGGCCGGTGTGCACCCGCTGCGGCACGAAGTTCACCGACGAACGCTGGCAGTCGATCCGGCAGTCCTCTTGGCGCAGTGAGGGGGATGAGCTGTGCGGGCCGTGCCTGGACGAACACCATGAACGGGTGCGGGCGGAGAAGGCCGCGCGCCGCTTGGCGGAGGAAGCCGCGGTCAGGGAGGCGGCAGAAGCGGAGAAGAAGAACCGCGGTCTGTTCCGGCGCCGGAGCTGACCCGGGCAAGCCCGAGGGAGCTTGGGCAAGCCGTCCCGCCGGGTGTGACCGCCCGCCCGGCGGGACGGCCCCCGTCGCCGTACGGGAGGGAACGAGCCGAACCCGGCTGTGCGCCAGTGCCAGGCCCTAGACAGGTCGGTGCGCGGGACGGTCATTGCGCAACTCCACGCCCGGGCCGGGCACCAGCTTGGCCGGGTACCGCCGCATCCCGGATCGTTGGGCATCTCATGACGATGCCTCCGCCGCCCACCGGCCCCGTGCAAACCCTCGCAGACACTGTTGCTGATACCGCGTGCGCTCTCGCGGACGCGGTCATCGACGGCTGGCCCCCGGGCCGGGGCGGAGCCCTGGACGCGCTCGATGGGCTGGACGCCCTCCTCGGTGCACTCGGTCACCTCGATGCCGACGCGGCCCGCCTTCTGGCCCCGGCCGTCATTGCCGCCACTCGACTGCGTCACCACCTCGACCCGCGCGACGCCGATGACGACCAGGCGGACGTGGTCACCACCCCGCCCGCGGTCGTTCCGGCCGCCCGTACCGCCGCGGGAGCGGTACGGACCACGTCTCGGCGGCGAGGACTCGGTCGCTTGTCCGCGTAGACGTAGAGGTCGCCCTCGTGGTCCACGCCCACGATGAACCGGGCGCCGTCCAGGGTGGTGATCTCGCCAGTCACGCCCCAGTAGCCGGACTCGGCGTGCCAGTCGTCACCGAGGAGCTTCGCCGCTTGGCGTGCGGTGTCCGAGATGGAGAAAGGGGTGGCTAAGCGCTTGCTCAGCCTATGATAGTCGAAGTTACTCATCGGTCACCCGGTCTGTCCAGAGTCCGAGTCTGTGATCCAGCGCCCTTCGGCGGAGTCGTGCACGTACGCCGGCGTCCCCCTGGTCCCGCTCGTGCGGAACGGCTTCCCGCCGTCCGTGATCCGCACCGTCCCCGTACGGCCCCCGGCGCTCCACTCCAGCTCCAGGTACCAGCGGCAGTCGCAGCCCGCCGTCCGCGCGGAGACCAGCAGCTCCTCGGGGTCGGAGGAGGTGACCTTGTACGGGAAGGAGACGGCCGGGATCTTCCGGACCTCGGCGCCGGAGGCGTCAAGGCCGTCGACGGGCCTCGCGAGCGGGCGCGGCCGGTCGAGGTCCACGGCGAAGTGGCGCGGGGTGACGGCGCCGCCACAGCCGTTGTCCATCCGGTACGCGTTCCACGGCAGCGGCGCGGCGCGGTCGACCAGGCGCACGTGCAGGGCATGGAGGACGACGGCGTCGGACGGCGACCGGCCCTGGACCGTGATCCGCACCAGCGCCTCCCCGCCGTGCACGGCACCGTGCGTCCCGGCCCACGCCCCGGAGTCGGCCGCGACCGGCGGCGGGGCGACCGCGCGGGGGGTCCGGTCCACGAGGTAGGTGTGCCCGCAACCGCCCTCCCAGAGCTGGGAACCGATGCTCCAGGTGAAGGGGAGGGGGGCCGCGGTCCGCCCCGGAGCGGTGGAAGCGGGAGCGGGGGCGGAAGCCGTACGGGTGGGGTGGCCGAGCAGGGCGGCGGCGAGGGCGAGCATGACGAGGGCGACGGCGGCGGCGACGAGGAGGGGAGCGGGGGCGCCACGACGGGGGCGGGCGCGGGGCGCCTCCGGCGCGGACGGATTCGCGGCGGACGGGTCCGGCGCGGTCGGGTCCGGGGCGGGGCCGGGGCCCGGTTCCGGCGCGGACGGTTCCGGGTTCGATTCCGGCGCGGCCGACACGGCCGGCACAGGCGTGGGTGCGGGCGAGGCCGCTCGGCGGCGGGCGCGGTCCGCCTCCGTCCAGGCCGCCTCCAGGGCCCGCCGTTCCTCCTCGTCCGCCCCGCACAGCAGAGCGAGGCGGTCGACCACGGCGAACTCCTCCGGGACGGTCGCGCCCGAGCAGTAGCGGTGGAGGGTGGACGCGCTGACACTCAGCCGCCGGCCCAGCGCCTCGTAACTCCTCCCGTCCCGCGCCTTCAGCGCGCGCACGAGCCCCGCGAACTCCTCGACGGCGGCGTCCTTCGGCATTCCATCCCCCTCGACCCTGCGTCCCATCCTTCACGTCCTTGCACGTCAGCGGGGGTGGAATGGTTCCGGGACGGCTGGTGGGCGCGTGATCGTTGCAGCCGGCGGGCGCCGGCCCCACGCTGGTTGAGCACTGACCGAACGAACGACCCGACGGGGGATCCACCACCATGAACAAGCTCCGCACCGCACTCGCCACCGCAGCCGCTGCCGCACTGGGCCTCGCGGCCCTCGCCACAGCCCCGGCGCAGGCGGCTGCCCAGCCCGCCTTCCTCGCCGCCTCCCAGATGCCGCCGTCGTCGACGCCGTGGACCGCCACCCAGGTCTTCACCGGCGTCCCGGAGAACGGCGGCGTCCTCTGCGCCCCGTACAAGATTCCGGCGCAGAACACCCGCTACCGCGAGTTCAGCACCGAGCTCGACACCAACGGCGTCCAGGTCACCACCGTCGCCCGTACCGAGGCCGACGCCGTGAAGCTGGTCGACACCCTCCGCGGGGCCCTCGCCGGCTGCGGCCCCCTGCTGGAGCAGCAGAACCCGGGCCTGCAGGCCGTCAGCGCCTCCCACGGCAAGCTCGCCGTCGAGGAGGGCGCCTGGGTCTACAGCCTGGACACCGCCGACCCGCAGATCGGCATCTCCGACATCCACCTGTTCTCCGTCGGCCGCGACGGCCGCACCGTCACCCTCGTCCGCTGGGGTCAGATGGGCGACCTCGAGGACGCCCCGCTGACCGCCTTCCGCACCACGACGAAGACCGCCGTCAACAAGCTCCACTGACCCGGGGGCTCCCCCGAGGGCTGACCACAGCTCGACAGCGGCGCGGCCGGAACCCGGGCGCGCCGCTGTCGTGCCCACCTGCTCCGCCGGCGGCGGAGAGGGGCCGGACTGCTGCCGGGATTCCGCACGGCCGATGTGCGGTCACCGCGCGACGAACGAACGCCCGTAGCGGTCCGCGTCCCGCCCCGCCGACCTCACCGCCACCGCAGCGCGAACCACAGCTCCATCCGGACCTCCGCGTCGTCCAGGTCCATTCGCGGCCGGGCTCGGAAAAGAACTGATCCGTCGTCGCCATGGTCATCTGAGATCCTCTCGATCGTGTCTTCGGGTTTGGTCGGCTGCCACCACCGACCAGTGGGAGTTCGACCGCCACGTCACCGGGACTCCCACCGGGGAGCGCATCGCGTTCGGGTTCGTCCGCGTCGCCCAAAGGGACGGATGGACGCTTACCGGCCTCGGCCGCCTGGACTGGGACGGTGCCCAGTGGACCGGGGTCACGCCGGAAGCGTGACCCCGGGGGCCCGCCACGGCGAGCCACCAGCTCCGACAAGTGACTGCCGAGAACACCGCTCTGAAAGAACGTCTCACTGCTGCAGAAGCCGATCTCACTGCCGCTCGCACAAGCCTGCGCCGGATGATCCGCACCGAGAACGTGACCCGGTAATCGACCACCGCGACGCGCGTCGTGCCGGTTGTTCGTCCGTGCGCCGCTACGTCCAGCGCATTCCGATCGCGGACAGCTGTTCCATCCGCTCTGGCGTCAGGGTTGCGGCTCTGCTGCGCTGGTTGCCGATCCAGGCTCCCAGCTTGTGCTGCCGCTCCTCCTGGTGCTCGCCGACGATCCGCTCAACCCACTTCCTGGGGACCTGAAGGTGCCCCTCACGCTTGTAGAACTGTTTGGCGGCCTCGTAGTTCATCGCCCACTTGTCGGCCTGTGTACGGGGCCGCTGCGGCTTCTCGTCCTCGGTGGCGGGTGTGATCCCGAGGACCTGTTCGCACATCCACTGCTGCACGGTCGTGAGCTGGTCCCACCCGTACCGCACCGACTGCACCCACCGCCCCAGATCCTCGCCCTGGCGCAGGACCTCGCCCGCCTCGGTGGGCAGCGCCTCACCGGCGTCCAGGTGCATCCGCACCAGGTGGAAGCACCGCTGCCACGTCACCGGCCAGCTCGGGTACCAGGACGCGTCGATCTCCTCCAGCTGCTCGCGCCGCATCTCCGACAGCGCCCCGGCCGACGACTGAACCGGCAGCCCCTCCGCACGCCGCTGCTCAATCTCCTGAGCCTTGCGGGCGGCGGCCCGTGCGTTCTTCAAAAAGATGCCCACCCGGTACCCCTGGAAGGTGGCGTCCAGCGGGGCCAGGAGGTGCCCGTGTTCGGCCGCCCACCCGCGCGCGGCGGACAGGCCCTCCTCCCACGCGACGTCGAAATGGGACCAGATCATGCCGAGCTTCTCCAGCTGCGCGATGCGGTCCTCGTCCATGTCGCCGCGGGCGTAGAACCGGCGCGCATCGGCGGTCCACTGCCCCAGCGGGAACCCGGCGAGCGAAGCCGGCCACCCCTCGCCTTCCGCCTCCTGGACATCGACGGCGGGCATGCGGAACGTGAACGGCACCCGGAGGTCACCGTGCTCGCGGGCGTAGATGACGGCGGCCTCCACGCCGCGCCGCCAGTGCTCGTGCTCCGGGTTGAGGACCCGCAGATTGATGAACGCCGCGAGGGCGGCCGGGTCGCGCGGTGTGCTGAACTTCAGCAACTGCCGAGCGGGCGCCGACGGCCCGGACCCATCCCCCTCGCCTAGACCCTCCTGCCCCCCACTGCGGCTCTGAACGCCTCTCACGCGGCTCTGCGCCTGCTGTTCGGCCAGCTGCTCGACGACCCGGGTGTCGTGTGCCCTGAGCGCTTCCAGGAGCTTGGCGAGCCCGCCGTACGCCCGGGAGGTGAGCATGTTGTCGGCCGTTTCTCCGGGCCCGAGCAGCACCGGCACGACCAGGCTGGCGATCTTTCCCTCGCCCGGCTGCATCCGCAGCGCCCGGCCCACGGCCTGGACGAGGTCCGGCATCGAGCCGCGAACGTCAGCCCAGTACACGGAGTCACAGTTTTTGGTGTCGATGCCCTCGCCCAGGACCTTCACCGAGCCCAGGAAGCCCTTCTCCACCACGGTGCCGTCCGCGGCGATCCCGGCCGCGAACTCGCCCAGCAGCCGGCGCCGGTGCAGCGGCTTGTGATCCCCGCACAGCCAGTTGGCCCAGATCGTCTTGGGGTACAGCTCGGGGTCGCTGGCGTGCAGCTGCGCGGCGACGTCCGGAAGGCCGGCCGCGAACGCCTCGGCTTCCTTGACGACATGGTGGAAGACAAGCGTGCGCCGGAAGTTCTCCTCCGCCGACGCCTTCACCAGGGCGGTCTGCAGCGCGGCGAGCCGGGCCCCGCGCACCTCTGCCGACCGGCCTTCGGCGCCCAGGAGCTGCGCGGCCTGGAGCGCGGTGTCGGTGACATCCACGCATACGACCTGGTAGGGGGCACAAATTCCCCGGTCGATCGCCTCCGAGAGCGACAAAGTGAAACAGCGGCTGCCGAAGGGACCGTCCGGATCGTCGTCCATGCTCGCGACCAGCTCACCAGGTGCCCCGGCGGGGCCCTCGTCGTCCCCGAGCTGCCACAGCCGCGGCGTGGCCGTCATGTACAGACGGCGCAGGGACGGGATCTTCTGGTTGTCGTGAACGACCGCCCACGGCTTCCCGATCAGGCCCGAAACCCTGTGGGCCTCGTCCACGACGATCAGGTCCCAAGCCGCCAAACCCGCAGCGTGCGCCCGCTCCAGCGTGCCCAGACCCAGGCTGGCATACGTGGCGTACACGGTCACCTTCTCCAGGCCCCGCGTCCACTCCACCAGCTCGTCCACGTCCGTGGTGTTGGGGAAGGACACCTCCTCACCCCGCAGCGAGGACACCCCGATCATCGGCCCCCGGCGGCCCCCCTCCCGCCACGCGGCCTCGGTCTGGGCGAGCAGGTCCAGCGAGGGCACGAGCACCAGCACACGGCCCGCGTGGAGCTCCTCCGCGCTGCGGACCGCCACCCGGGTCTTCCCGGACCCGGTCGCCATGATCACCTGCGTTCGAAGCCCTCGCTCGGGCACACGCGTTCCTGCAGGCAATTCGAGGGCGCGCAGGACCGCGTCAACGGCTTCTCGCTGGGCGGCTTCGCGCTGATCAGCGCGGCCTGTACTCGACATATCCGCCTGCCTTCACCTTCGGTGCCGCCCGGTCGTTGCGAGCGGCGGGAAACAAGAAGTCCCCACGTAGGGAAGCTACAAGGACCAGGACTCGACCGATGCCGGTCGGGTGACTGCCCTCCTTGCCGGGGCACCGTTGCGAGCTCACGGAGGGACGGTGAAAGTGTCGTCGCAGTGGAGCTGCGTAGTAGTCATGTTGTTGACCTGGACTTGTGCAGGTTGACTGAGCGCACATTGGTTGCGTGCTGTGCAGATGCCGGCCGTCGGCACGGTGTGCTTGCGCGGGCCTGGGTGCCCCGGGGGCGTGGAGCGCTGGCAAACGACCGATGTAGTTTGCTCTTTGGCTGGTTGTCAGGGGTTGTGGTGCGGGGGATGATCTTTGGGGTCGTCCGTGGGGTGTGTGTGGTGTTGCTGGGGGATTCTGCCGGTGCCGTGGAGGTGCCGGAAGGTGTGGGGTTCTTCGTCCCGCCGGCCCCTCTGGCGGGCAGGGAGCACGGTGAGGTGATCTGGTCGCGGCCGCTGGCGGGTCCGGCGGCGCTGGAGGAGGCGGCCCGCAACGAGCTGGTGCTCTACCGGTCGGAGGCGGTCGACGGGACGCCGATCGCAGTGTCGGGGGTGATCGCCCTGCCGCAAGGGGAGCCGCCGACGGGCGGATTTCCCATAGTCAGCTGGGCGCACGGCACGCTTGGTCTGGCAGATGAGGGAGCTCCGACGCGCGATGGCGAGGACATCGCGCGCAGCCTCCCGGAGCACCATCTGATCAACCAGGCCCCGCACGCCCTGCTCAATGCGTTCCTCGCCCGGGGCTGGGCGGTAGCGATGACCGACTACGAAGGCCTGGGCACCCCGGGTGTCCACCCGTATCTGCTGGGGCAGTCCGAAGCCCGGGGCGTTCTGGACATCGCACGTGCCGCACGCGGGCTCCACCCGGAGATCTCCGAGCGGCTCGCCGTCGTCGGCCATTCACAGGGCGGGCAGGCCGCCCTGTTCGCCGCGCACCATGCCCCTGAGTGGACGCCCGAACTCGACCTGCGCGCTGTGGTGGCCCTGGCACCCGCCTCCCACGTAACGGCCAGCGTGCTTCAGGGCGCGAAGGCGGCGGTGACCTTCCCCGGTTTCGCGTTCACACCGCTCCTGCTCACCGGCGCCGT
Organism: Streptomyces enissocaesilis; assembly: GCF_039533765.1. Lineage (NCBI taxonomy): Bacteria > Bacillati > Actinomycetota > Actinomycetes > Kitasatosporales > Streptomycetaceae > Streptomyces > Streptomyces enissocaesilis. The sequence goes on from NZ_BAAAUD010000059.1 coordinate 17,721, forward strand.
CGTCGGCTCCCGGGCAGGAGCGACCAGCCGGGGCACACCGATCGACCCCGCCCAGGTCCTCACGGACGAGGCCTTCAAGCTGTTCGGCGACTCCGACAAGACCCGCGTCGAGCTCTCCCGCCCCGATTCCTGGGGCGGCATCCTGGGCACGGACCAGTTCCGCGGCGACATCGTCAACACCCCCAACGACCACCAGCGCGAGTTCCTGCGCCAGCTCGACCTCACCAACCCTGCCCTGAAGATCCCGGCACCGATCAGGATCGCCCACGCCCAGCCGGACACCCGCGTGGCCATCGCCGGCACCAACACCCTGGTCGGCGAACTCGGCGCCCTCGGAAACGACGTCACCTACCGCATCCACCCGAAGACCAGCGACAGGGCAGGCCTCGGCCCCCATTTCGGCGTCCTCGACACCGACAGCACCGACATGACCGCCTGGCTCGGCCAGCACCTTTAGCGTGACGCGCCTGACATCGCAGGGTTCACAGTGAGCGATGTGCGGTGATCAGGGGGCGGACGGCTTCGCCGGCGTGGAGGATGCGGTCCAGGTCCTGGTCGGTGAGGTCGCAGTGCAGGGAGAGCCGTAGCGCGGTGCGGTTGTGGGGGGTGGCGGGGGGGGGCAGAAGACGGATCCGAACACGTCGTGGTCTTCCATGATGTCGCGTACGTGGATGACGGTTTCGTCCCGGCCGGTGGGCAGCGACATGATGTGGGCGCCCGAACCCCGAAGGTCGTACCCGAGGCCGGTGAGGCCTTCCCGCAGGATGGTGGCGACTTCGTGCAGGCGGGCACGGCGCCATTCGTCGTGGCGGACGACATCCAAAGTGGCGGCGATCTGCACCAGGTCGGAGGGCACCAGGGTGGAGGCGAACACCGCCGGGTAGGAGGTCATCTTGAAGTACTCGACGAAGTCCTCGTCCGGGCAGGTGATGTAGCCGGCCCGTTTCGCGAACGCCTTCGACAGGCTCGTGGTGCGGAAATGCACCCGTTTCGTCAGTCCGGCCTCCGCGACCATGCCCGCACCCTCGGGGCCGTGGGCGCCCAGCGAGTGCGCCTCGTCGACGACCAGGACGCAGCCGGTCTCCTCGGCGGCATCGCACAGTGCGGCCAGCGGCGCGAGGCTGCCGCACACGCTGTACATCGAGTCGACCGCGATCACTCCGGGCCCGTACTCCTCGATGCGGCGCAGCAGGTGAGCGGTGTCGTTGTGGCGGAAGGGCCGTACCGGGGCGCCGGCCGCTTTCGCCCCCGCCCACAGCGACATGTGGGCCAGCATGTCCACGTACACCGGCACCTCGGGTCCCGCCAGGGTCTGCAGCAGCCCCACGTTGGCGTCATACCCGGACTGGGTGAAAACGCCCGCCCCCGAGCCGAGGTAGCGGGCCAGCTCCCGCTCCAGCACGGTCTGCGGGTGCTCCTCATACAGCAGCACCGCCGAGGCCAGCCTCGCTCCTCGCATCGCGTCGAGGGACTCCGTCACGGCGTCCACGATGCGTTTGTCGCCGGCCAGACGCAGGTAGTCGTTGCTGTCGACCACCGTGGAGCCCGGGCTCGGAAGGCGCCGGCCCCGCAGGATGTGACGGCCATGCCACCGACCCCGGATCCCCGCCGAGTGGAAAGCCTCCACGCGTTCCTGGACGAACGAAGGAAGCAGGGAGCCGGCGGCAGAAGCATCGTTCATGCTGGGCAATGTAGCGCAGCTCAGTGCAACGGCGTTGCTCCGCAGGCACGTTCGGGTGATCCGCAGCAGCGGTGTCCGGACGCGGCGCACCCTTGTCAGCAGGGGCAAGCTCCAGCACTGCCCATCGTCCCGGGAACGATCCGGGCGTCGCAGGCGTCTGATGCGCGATCTCCCTGCGGGAGTACCCCCGCCCGCCCTGCCCGGACTGGTGTGGTTCTTCGTGGGCCAGGGCTGAGACGGGCGGCAGCGCTGTCGGACGGCCGGTGGCCAGTCGTGTCAGACGGCGGTACTCACCAGCTGGTCTCCCGGGATCCCGGCCATGTCGGGCGCGTAGTAGGCCTCGATGTTGGCGGCGTACGTGGCCACGGTGATGCGGTCGTCGGTGTCCGGGCCGAGGGCGTCGAAGGTCGCGTGGATGTTTGCCTCGTCGAAGCCGATCGCGGTCATCAGCGACACGAAGAGGGGGCGCTCGATCAGGCCGTCCTTGTCGGGGTCACCGAGAGCGGACAGCGCCTTTGCGAACTCGGTGACCACGGGGCCGAAGCGGTCAGGGTCGAGGACAAAGGGAAGGAACTCCTCGAGGGTGACCACACCGTCGCCATTGGCGTCCAGTTCCGTGGCCAGTGTCGTCCAGTAGCGGCCAAACGCGGCCCGGATAGCAGCCTTGGCACCGTCGTCCGAGGCGGCCGCCGCCTTCACCACACGGTCCGTCATGAGGTCGAAGTCGCCGGAGTCGATGACTCCGTTGCCGTTGGCGTCGAGAAGGGAGAAGATCAACTCGAGTCGCTGGGCGGCCTCAGTTCGCATATTCCGTCACCTGCTTTTCCTGCGGCCCCTCGATTGCGGGACCTCTGGCTCAATAGTGCTTCCGTAACCGTGCAGGGAGAGCGGCGTGACGGTGAGACGGGCTTTGCTACCGGAAGGAGTGAGGCGGCTGACAATCAGTTCGGGCCGGGGCAGACACGGCAGCTGTAGTTCCTGCGTCTGTGGGGGTCGGCGGTCCGATGGGGTGGGCGGGGGATGGGTACGGCCACCGCGATCACGAACGTTTGTGACGACGTATCAGGACGCCGTGGCCATTAAAGCAGCGATAGCCGAGCAGGCGTGGCGTGAGAGGTCCGGGAGGGCGATGGCGGCGGTCGCCGGCTGTTTCGTGCGGCGTGAGGGGCGGGCGACGGCGGCTCAACTGGTGGAGGGGCTGCTGCTGGAGGCGGACACGGGGAACTGCTGGACGCTCGCGCAGGCGCTGGAGCATCCGGGACCGCCCGGCTGCAGCACCTGTCCGTGTAGTGCATCTGGTGGGTGTGACGCTCGTTACTGACTTCGGCTTGTCAGGGTGTGGCTGGGTCGTCGAGGGTGAGGCCGGTGCCGGCTATGAATCCGTCGAGTGTGTCGGGTCGGTATTGAAGGCGTTTGAG